>NZ_JANEZT010000176.1 GCF_025403405.1 Frankia tisae | reverse complement strand
GAACCGGCGGCGACCAGCCCGGCCACAGCGGTGACGCGCCGGCGGGCGATGAGCCAGCGGCCGTCGTGGTGGCGGTAGGCGTCCTCGACCAGGCCGATGGTGGTCCAGTCGGCGGGGCGCAGGTCGCCGCGGTAGGCGTGGGCGGTGTACCAGTGCCAGCCGGTGGTGTAGGCCGACAGGTGGGGCTGGCCGGTGTCGTCCCAGTCGACGACGGCGAGTCCGGGTACGTGCGCAACCATCTGGGAGGCGGGCGCGACCCGGGTGAGCATGTGCCGGGTGAACTCGTCGTGGCCGCGTAGCCGGAGCGACGCGGGGATGTGGACGTCGAGGTCGGCGTCGGGGGTGAGGCATTCGGCGGCGATGCGCTCGTACCGGCGGGTGTCGACGAGCCGGAAGAAGCGGGCGAAGGTGCGCTGGATGTCCCGTTCGGCTTCCAGCCGGGCGAGGCGGGCGGCCGTCTCGTCGGCTGTCGCCGCGCTGGCGTCGGATGTGGCGGCGTCGGATGTGGCGGCGTCATGGCTTGTCACGAGTGTGCGGTCCGCTGCTTCCTCATCGGGGATCGTGCGGGGTAGCCGGGGCGCTGTCGACGAGACGCCGGCGTCACGGATCGATGCTCGCGCCAGGAACGGCGGCAAGCAGTTCGCGGGTGTGGTCGTGGCGGGGGTGGGTGAACACCTCGCCGGTGGGGCCGGTTTCGACGATGCGTCCGGCCTGCATGACGGCGACGCGGTGGGCGACCTGGCTGACGACGGCGAGGTCGTGGGAGATGAACAGGTACGCCACACCGGTCTCGTCCTGGACGTGGGCGAGCAGGTCCAGGATCTGAGCCTGGATGGAGACGTCGAGAGCCGAAACCGGTTCGTCGCAGACGATCAGTTCCGGCTCGAGGGCGAGGGCAACGTGCCGCCGGCACCCAGACACCCAGACCATCTAGCTCCCCTCAAGGGTGCACTTGAATGCATCATGAGTGCAAAATATTGGGCTGATGGTAGGGAGGGGGGAGAGGGCTGTCAATCGGGCGCCTGTCAGGGACGAAGGCGCCCGTGCACCAGGGCTTGGAGCTGTGACCCCGGTCAGGGGCGGGCCATCGAGCCGGCGTCGACGGCGATGGTCGAGCCGGTGATCATGCGGGCTTCGTCGGAGACGAGGAAGGCGCTGACGTCGCGAGGTTCGATCAGCTCGATGGGATCGGTGAGATCCTCCTCCGTCGACCGACGCGCGGCGCGCATCAGGCCGGCGGGTACCCGATCGTCTTGATCTCCAGGAAGGACTCGAAGCCGGGGATGCCGTTCTCCCGGCCGAGGCCACTCTGCTTGTAGCCGCCGAACGGCGAGTCCGCCGCGACCGCCGCGTCGAGGTCGACCGGTCCCGCGTCGGCGGCGACTCCGAGGACCTTCTCCGTGGCGGGGTTGATGTTCTCGAACGTCCGCCCGGAGCCCGCGGCGACGAGCTCACCATTGATGATCAGTTGCGATTGGTCGATCATCGACTCTCCTGTCGCCGGGAGCGGCAACGATCCTGCATCTCCGTGACATTGGTAACAATCTTGCCAATTATTGTCAACCCAAGGGTCGGTAAAAATTGGAGCCGAGGGGAGTCCTATGCTCCGCTGCCAGCGGTACGGGTTCCCGGGACGGCCGGACCGCCCGTAGCGATGGGTACGGGTCGCCAGCCGGTGGACGGCCAGGTGTTCCAGGTAGCGGCGGGCCGTGGCGCGGGACACTCCGATAGCGGCGGCGATGTCCTCGGCGGAGGCCGGCACCGTCTCGGCCCGTAACTGGGCCACGACGGAGTCGAGGGTCGTGGCGGACACGCCCTTGGGCTGGTCCGCGACCGGGGCGACCGCCGGCCGGAGCGCGGCCAGAGCGCGATCGACCTCTCCCTGGCTGAGATGGTGCGGGGGAGCGGTCGCCAGCTGGCGGTGCGCCGTCGCGAACCGGTGGAGACGGTCACGCAGGGTCGCGGCGCCGAGCGGTTTCACCAGGTACTGGACGACCCCGTACGACAGCGTGGCCTTGACCGTCGCAAGGTCACTGGCCGAGGTGACGGCGATGATGTCGAGCACGGCGCCCCGGGAGCGCAGCGTGCGGCACACCTCCACGCCCGTCGTGTCGGGCAGGAGGAAATCGAGCAGTACGAGATGCGGATGACCGCGGGAGACGAACTCCAGAGCCTCGGCGCCGCTGTGGACGATGCCGATGACGGAGAATCCGGCAATCTGGTCGACCAGATGTCGGAAAAATACGTCGACCCGACCGACGACTGTACAGAACCCGCGGTCACGTCGCGGTATTGCGGTCGTGTCAGCATCCGCCATCCACGGCTCATTGGCACGATGGGGCCGAGACTGGAGAATATGAGCAGAACCGTGACACGGGGTCCGGTGCTGAGTAGTGTGGTTGCGAACATCTACGCCATCGGGAAAAAGTCTTCCCGCTCGGCAAGGAAGCATATGTGGCCGTGCACGCTCCACCGCCCCCGCGAGTCCACCGTCCGTGGTATCGCCAGTTGTACGTGTGGGTCCTCGCCGGTATCGCCGCGGGCATTGTCACAGGCCAGCTCGCCCCGGATTTCGCGGTTCGCCTCCAGCCGCTGGGCACGACCTTCGTCGACGCCATCAAGATGGTCGTCGCGCCCATCGTGTTCCGCACCGTCGTCGGTGGTATCGCGCAGGTCGACAACCTGCGCAAGGTCGGCCGCGTCGGCCTGAAGTCCATCGTCTACTTCGAGGCCGTCACCAGCGTCGCGCTCCTGCTCGGCCTGGTTGTGATGAACGTGTTCCGACCCGGGGACGGGGTGCACGCGGACCCCGCCGGCCTCGCCGTCAACGACACCGTGGGCGGCTACATCAAGCAGGGCAGGAGCGAGGGCTGGGGCCATTACCTGTCCGACATCGTGCCGGGCAGCGTGGTCGGCGCCTTCGCCGACGGCGACATCCTGCAGGTGCTTTTCTTCGCGGTGCTGTTCGGGGCCATGGCCTTCACCATCGGCAAGTACGGCGTCGACACGCTGACCAGCCTCGGCAAGCTCATCGGCGTCTTCTATGGCATCTCGGTGTTCTTCTTCCTCGCCATTCTGGGTTCGATCGCCGCCGCCCTCGGCATCAACATCTTTCGGCTGTTGCGCTACATTCGGGAGGAGCTGCTCATCGTCCTGGGCATCTCCTCCTCGGAACCGGTGCTACCCCAGCTCATGCGCAAGCTTGAAGCTCTCGGCGCCCCCCGTCAGGTCGTCGGGCTCACCGTCCCGACCGGATACTCGTTCAACCTCGACGGCGCCTGCATCTACCTGACCCTCTCCGCCCTCTACCTCGCCCAGGCCGTCGACGTCGACCTGTCGATCGGCCAACAGCTCGCCATCGTCGGGGTTCTGCTGCTGACCTCGAAGGGCGCCGCGGGCGTCACCGGCTCCGAATTCATCGTCCTCGCCGCCACGCTTTCCACGGTCGACACGATCCCGGTGGCCGCCATCATGCTCATCTTCGGCATCGACAAGTTCATGTCCGAATGCCGGGCGCTGACGAACGTCTGCGGGAACACCCTCGCCACCCTCGTCGTCGCCCGCTGGGAAGGCGTCCTCGACACCGAACGCCTGCAGCAGGTTCTCGCCCACGGCCCCACCGAACCGCCCACCCTCGTCGAGAGACCCCGAGCCGTTGCCGGCAGCCAGGAGGCCGGCCGCCCCTCCGGCGACCCGGATGGCGCGGAACTGACTGATGCGGTGGAGCCCGCTAGCGCTTGACGGCGACGCCGCCGTAACCGGCGACCTGGAGGTCGGTCAGGTCCGCCGCGGTGCCGTCGGGACGCCAGCGGTGCACGATCTGCACGCCGGGGTCGATCAGGTCCAGGCCGGCGAACAGCCCTTCGACCTCCGCGCGGCTTCGTAGCTGCAGCGGGATGCCCTGCTGGTGGTAGGTGTCCATGAGCTGCGCCGCCGCGGGAGGATCGAAGTCGGCGGACAGGTGGGTGAGGACAAGATGGCTGCCGGGCACCAGGGAGTCGAGGAACCGGTGCAGGATGCCGTGCGGATCGTCGGCGTCCGGGATGAACGGGAAGATCGAGATCAGGGACAGGGAGACCGGGCGGGACAGGTCGAGCGTCTCGCGCAGCTCCGGGGCGTCGAGAATGTGCTCGGTGTCGTGCAGGTCGGCGTCGATGTAGGCGGTTCGCCCCGACTCGGTGCCGGTGAGCAGGGCCCGGGCGTGAGTCAGCACGATCGGTACCACCCCTTGGTTGCACATGGAAGGCTGTGATCATCGTCCGCCTCGGTCTGCCGGCTGAGCGCCTCCGTTGGCAAGCCGACCCGTACCGCAGGCGCGCCAGCGCCGAGGAACGGGAGCGGCGCGGCAGCACTTCACGCGCTACCACCCGACTGCAAGATCGGCCCGGCGCGTCCGGACGCCCATGATCGTCCTTCGTTCGCGGTCACAGCCCTGACTGCGTCCACTGGAGTTCGCTCTGGTCGGCTGGCGTCCCGGGCTTAGCTGTACGGATGGCTGTACCGCACCGCGATGCTCGGCACCGCACGACCGCACGACCTTGCCCTCACGGGATAACTCCCGCCCCACACGGGACTGGCTTTGAGAGAGGCTCAAGGAAGACGGCTCACCACCTCGCTGGTCCCAGAGGATGCTCAGTCAAGACAAAACTCGTTTCCCTCGATGTCCTGCATCACGATGCAGGAGTCGTGGCCGTCATACAGCAGTCGCACGCGCACCGCGCCGAGCACGGACAGTCGTGCGCATTCAGCTTCGAGCGTGGCGAGGCGCTCTTCACCCACGAGCCCGGAGCCGACCCTCACGTCAAGATGCAGCCGATTCTTGACGACCTTTCCTTCGGGAACGCACTGAAAGAACAGTCGCGGGCCCACGCCCGAGGGATCAATGCAGGCGAACCATGAACCCTGATCCTCGGGAAACCGGGAGCGGTTGAAATCCTCCCAGGTGGCGAACCCCTTCGGGGGCGGCGACACAACGTACCCCAACACCTCGCACCAAAAGCGAGCGACGCGCTCAGGTTCTGCGCAGTCAAAGGTGACTTGAAATTGCTTGATCGATGACATAGGCGCACCGTAGCACGGAAGACGTTTGCTCATCTCCCGCATTTTGACGGGAGGATGGTCCCCGGGAGTCGCTGCTGCGTCGTGCGGTCGCACGGGCCGAGCCATGCGTGTGCAACGCGGGTACGGACCCGTTGTTCGCCCGATTGCCAAAGTATGCTGGCGAGAAGCCAGAACCTACGCCAACACGATTGGTACCACCCCTGGGTTGCACACGGCAAGTCGGGAGCCTCGCGAGGTTCGCGGGTGGAACGCCGACCAAAATTTGATCAATCATTGCGCGCTCGTACTCGACACGTTTCCGGCCCAGCTCGACCCCGGTGTGCCGGCCCTGGAACGGATCATGACACCAACACCAGCGGGGCCTTCGCCGAGGTCAGTCTCGAGACGCGCCGTCCCGACCACGGCCGGTACCGCCGATGGCCGGTACCGCCGCAGTCGGGACGGTTTTGCGTCTGTCGGCCACCGCCATCGAGGAGGGCTGGGACCTGTCCTCGATGAGCGGCGTCCTGGCCGACGGCTCCTATCGTCTGCTGCCGGCCTGACGGCCCGGTCTCACTTCAGGTGCCGGGCGAAGAACCGGTTCCCATCGTCGCCCTCGAACTGCGGGACGCCGGTGTGCCCGCCCAGATTGGCGTGCAGCGTCTTCTCCTTGGAGCCGAAGGCGTCGAACAGGTCCAAGGCCAGCCGCCGGTCGTTTCCTTCGTCGTCCCACTGCAGCAGGACCTGCAGGTCGGCAAAGACCAGGGCAAGCCGGTGAGCATGACCCGACGGGTACGTCGGCTCCTACGCTCGTACCACCGCATCAGCTGTGACCAACTGGCCAAGGCCGGAACCGACGCCGCCTCCCGATCAGGGCCCCTGGCTGTGGTCAGGAGTTCAGGAATTGCTGGAACTGCTTGTCGAAGTCGCGCGGGTCCTTGCTCAGCGACGCCTTGACCATCGAGGTGAACTCGTCGACGACAACCTCGAACGCGTCGGTCTCGACACCGTCGAGGGTGATACGGGCGACATCGACCGGGTCCATCTTGGGTACGTCGTAGCCCTTCATCATGTCGGTGTCCGCCGCTCCGAGGTGCACCGAGGTGACGCTCGTGCCCTGCCCGGCCAGTTCCTGGCGCAAGGCGTTGCTCATGCTCCAGACGGCGGCCTTTGAGACCGCGTAGGCGCTGCTGCCGGGGAAGACGAACCAGGACGCCGACGAGGCGATGTTCACCATGGCGCCCCCGCCGTTCGCCGCGAGGACCGGCGCGAAGGCGCGGGCCATGGACAGCGTGCCCCAGAAGTTCACGTCCAGTGCGGCACGGACAGCGTCCAGGTCACCGAGCAGGGTGCCTCCGCCGATTCCGGCGTTGTTGACGAGCAGGTTGACGTCGCCCGCTGCGCGGGCTGCCGCCGCGACGGCGAGGGGGTCGGAGATATCCAGGGCGAGGACCTCGACACCGTCGAGATCGATCGACTCGGGTCGACGGGCGGTCGCGTAGACTTTCGCGCCCCGCTCGACGAGCTGGGCAGCGAGATGACGGCCGATGCCGCGGTTGGCTCCGGTGACGAGCGCAGTGGCTCCGTGGATGTTCATAGGACGTACGCTAAAACCTCACGTCAACGTGAGGATCAAGTCCGTTCCGCCCGGGAGGTGCCATGCGTATCGGAAAGGTGGCCGAAGGGGCTGGGGTCAGCGTCCGTGCGCTGCGGTACTACGAAGAGCAGGGGCTCGTCATCGCCGACCGCAGCCCCAGCGGCCACCGGCAGTATCCCGAGTCCGCCGTTGAGCGGGTGAAGTTCATCCAGCTTCTCTACTCGGCCGGGCTGAGCAGCAAAGCGATCTTGCAGGTCCTGCCCTTCCTGGACACCCTCGTCGCGACCCCACGGATGACACAGCGACTCAAGGACGAACGCGACCGCATCCGGACCCAGATCGACGACCTGACCAGGGCGCGCGACCGACTCGATGAGCTGATCGGCCTCGCCACCGAGTCTGCGATCTCTCCAGCTACATGCTCGGCGAGCGTGGATGCCGCCACATGATCGACCGGACCTCCTGGAAGGTCACTGAAAATCTTGTGTTGGGGCTGGTTGGGGCGGGTGGCTGTGGATTGTCAGGTGGGTGCCGCAGTCAGGGTCCAGCTGGTGCTGGTGCGGGTGAGTCCGAGGTCGATCAGCCGGCGGAGGTTGAGGGCGGCTGCCCGGTGGTGGAGCCAGGTGTCGTTGCGAGCCACGCCACGGTAGGGGACCAGACGGTTGCTGTGGGTTACCAGTCAGGCGATGCTGCGTTCTACCGGGGGGCGCCATCGGCGGTACTCGTCCTGCCATGCCGGGTGGGTGGCGTTGTGGCGGGCGGCGGCCAGCAGGGCGTGCTGGGGGTGGATGGTGAGGGTGCGTCCGGTTGTGGAGGTGGTGCAACGCCCGCGTAGCGGGCAGGTGCGGCAGCGGGTCTTGAACTGGGCCTGGCGGTGACCGTGTGTCAGGGGATGGCCCAGTGCGGCGGTGTCCGGCCGGGCAGGTGACACTGATCTAGGGACGACGCGACTGGAAGACGCCCGGCGGCCAGCGACACTACCCCGATCATCACAGAACCCAGCGGGCGCCTACGAGTCGGCGGGGCGGGTGGCGCAGGCGATCGCGCCGTGCGAGGCGACCTTGGCCGACGCGGAGCGGGTCCCTGGGACATCCAGTGCTGGCAACGTTCCACGCGAACCTCACCGCAGCCCGCCGAACGATCTAACGGCGTGACGAGAGTCCGGCAGGCCGCCAGCACGGTGTACAGCGTCCGGGCCGTGCGGCGTGTGCAACGCGGGTGCGGACCCAGGGGTCGGCCCGACTACCTGAAGATGCTGGTGAGACGCCCGATCTACGCAGGCATGATCGGGTCGTTGTCGGCGTAGACGACCCGGGCGTCGGGGACGATGCTCTGGGCGACCTCGTGCAGGTTCGGGCTGGTGGGGATGCCCGTGCCGATGCCGAGAAACTGGCGGATCCCGACCTCGCCGGCCAGGTACCGCGTCGCCCGGATCATGAACTCCCGGTTCTGCCGGGCGGCGACGCGAGCGTTCGGGAATACCGACAGGGCCCGCTCGGCGGCCTCCCGATCGGCGGGAAAGTTGTCCTTACCGCCCAGGTAGTAGTCGTACATCCGGGCCGAGTGCGGCTGGTCGTCTTGAGCTCCACCGGGGTGCGCTCGTCCGCGAGCGATTTCCACCACTGCCCGTCATCCAGCCGCTCGCCAGCCAGGTCGGGTGGATCCGCGCTCGACGCCACGACCAGCCCCCTCACCTTTGGGACGATCCCTCGCGAATCACCCTAATGTGCGGTCGTGCTCTGCGTGCCGGTCTGGTACGAGAAGAGCGACCGCTTCTGCCGATCCGACCGCCGTCGCCATCGCCGTCGCGCCAGTGGCGCCGAGCACGACGAGGACGCCGAGAAAGCTGATCAGCAGGCCGGCGAGCTGATGCCGGGCGGACCGCTCGCCCGGGAGGGCGACGAGCGAGGCGAGCGTCGTGAACAACGGCCGGGCCACGACTCCCGGCGGCGCCGGAAGGTGAATGGCTGCGCCCGCGCGGCAACGGCTCTTCCCGGACGGCCATACCGACGGGGCAATACGGGCATAATGGGTCCTGGTAATCGAGTGCGGTATTTTGCCGCACCTGGGTGTTGTCACCAGGTTCCGGGATCGTTACGCTTCCTCTGCGCCGGTTCGAGATGCGCCTTTTCGGGCAGCCGGCTGAATCACGGGGGTTCACTTTCCGCGTCGGTGCGATGGGTCGCCGACCGTTGTGGGCTGTCTCGCGGGACGGGCCCGGCTGGTTGTTCTGTTCTCTTTCACCGGCCGGATTCTTGCATGGGCCGAGATGCGGCCGTGCGGACAGGAAAGGTGGAAATATGTCCCTTTACCACACCGAAATCCAGTGGGGCGGTTCGGGCGCGGACTGGCACAAGGACAGCGACCTGCAGATTGTCATCAATAACCGGAACGGTGTCGTGCCCCAGTCGGGCCGGCCCGCGACCGGAACGCAGGTGTCCTGGTCAGGCCCGCAGGGGAACGGAAGCGTGACCTTCTTCAACGACGGCGCCTCGTTCCAGGGCGCGGCCCAGTTCCCGAACGAGGGCCCGGTGGGCTACCGCGGAACGGCCGCCTCGTAGGCGGCTCCATGGTGTGACAGCCGGTCGCGGTGCGTGTGGCCGCGGCCGGCTGCACGCGTGTCGTTGTGCCGTCGGACCGGCGTCGACGCCAAGACCGCGGCGCAGGCGCATGTCACTGCGGCGCCGACTGAGGTGGCGACTCTTGACCACACCCGCCGGCGTGCACAGCCGCGAACAGACCTCCACGACGCGGGGCCAGCCCGGCTCGTCGAACGGCCAGATCGTGAAGCCGGATGCAGGCGAGCTGCGCGAGATGGCCCATGCCGCGTAGCGAGCCCGTGCCGACCGCACCGGCCCCGCCAGATCGATTCGGCCGCGTCCTTCGCCCGCCCCGACCAGGCCATCGCGATCACCTGTGCCACGGGATGGGAACGCTAGCCGGATCGCCGCGCCGCCGTCGACCGCGCATCACGAAACGCCATGATCACCGTGGCTGTGAACCACGGCCAGCGAGCCGGGACTCAACACGACGGGAGAGGATCACAGCATGACAGCAGACTCCGTGTCCCCACGTGCCGTGCCCGCGGGAGCCGGCTCACCCGACCCCTCCGGCTCACCCGAGCCGTCCTGGGGACAGGTCGGGTCCCGCAATCCCGACTGGCTGCCGTGGGTGCGCGAGCTGCACTCCATCGCCCAGGCTGGGCTGGCCTACTCCCAGGACCCCTACGATCTCGAACGGTTTTCCCAGCTCCGGCGGCTCAGCTACGAGATCGCGGCGCACTGCGCCGTCGTCACCGTCGAGGCGGCGGAGGCCATCTTCGGCGGTGAGGTCGGGTACCAGACGCCGAAGGTCGACGTGCGCGGCGTGCTGTTCGACGGCGACCGGATCCTGCTGGTCCGGGAGAAGGAGGACGGCGGCTGGTCGCTGCCCGGCGGCTGGGCCGACGTGGGCCTCACCCCGGCCGAGGTCGTCGTCAAGGAGATCTTCGAGGAGGCCGGGCTGCGTGCCGAGCCGGAGCGCCTGCTCGCGGTCCTCGACAAGCGCCGCCACGCCCACCCGCCGTACCCGAACGACACGTACAAGATCTTCGTTCGGTGCCGGGTGGTCGGCGGGACTCCCGGAGGTGGTCTGGAGACCTCCGAGGTCGGCTGGTTCCCGCGTGACGCCCTGCCGTCGCTGTCCGAGAAGCGCAACACCACCGGCCAACTCGCCATGATGTTCGGCTACCTGGACGACCCCACCGCCCCGGCCGTCGTCGACTGAGCCGGCCCAGAAAATGTCAGGGTGCGGCGCCGAGCGCTGCGGCGAGCCTGATCGCGAGGTCGTTCATCTCCGCCGGTGGCACCCATTCGGCCTCCGGTCGGCGCAGGAACGTGAAGACGTCCGGGCCCTGGTCCGCCGGGGGCAGATCGGCGGCGCGTGGCACAACGTGGACGTGGAGATGCTCGAACCCGGCGGCCTCCGAGAACGCGGCCACGTAGGTCTTCACGCAGCCGGTCACCTCGACCAGTGCCCGGCTCAGGCGCCAGGTCAGCACCCCGAGCTCGGCGGCCTCGGCCTCGGTGAGCTCCGCCGGGGAGGTGACGTGCCGCCGGCTCACCAGGACCAGCCACCCCGGCAGCGCCGTGCGGATCGCGTGCGCGGCCCGCCAACCGGTCCCGACCAACACCCGCTCCCGCGGCGGCAGCCCGGCCAGCGCCGCGTTACCCGCACACGAGTAGCAGTCCTGCCCCCCGGCCGCCGCACCATCCCAGTCCATTGCGCCTCCAGCCCATCGCAACTCCTGCGGTCAGGTGGTGAACAGGCTGCTGGCCCAGAAGTCCTTGGGGTCGCGGACGCCGGGCGGGACCGCGAACACGGCGCTGCTGGTGTGGGCGATGTACTCGTTGAGCGCGTCCGAGGCGGCGAGTCGGCGCTGGATCGGGATGAAGCCGGTGCGGGGGTCGCGCTGGAAGGCGATGAAGAACAGGCCCGCGTCGAGCTGCCCGGTCTCCTGGTTGACGCCGTCGGTGTAGGAGTAGCCGCGGCGCAGGATCGTCGCGCCGTTGTTGGTCGCCGCGGCGGCGAGCCGGATGTGGGCGTCCGCGGGGATGACCGGCTCGCCGTCGGCGCCCTTGGCGGTCAGCGGGACCGGGTCGAACTCCTCGGCCGCGCCCAGCGGCGCGCCGCTGCCCTTCGTCCGGCCGAAGACGTTCTCCTGGTCCTGAAGGAAGTCGCGGTCCCAGGATTCCAGCAGCATTCGGATACGGCGGGTGACGACGTAGGTGCCACCGCGCATCCACGCCTGGTCGGCGTCGGCACCGACCCAGACGTGACTGTTCAGCGAGGCGGTGTCCTCACGCTTGATGTTGTTCGTGCCGTCCTTGAAGCCCATCAGGTTTCGTGGGGTGTCCTGGCCGTCGCTGGTCGTGCTGGTCCGGCCGAAGCCGAGCTGGAACCAGCGCAGCACGGCGGTGCCCTGGGCGAGGCGGCGCAGGTTGCGCACGGCGTGGAAGGCGACCTGCGGGTCGTCCGCGCAGGCCTGGACGCACAGGTCGCCGCGGCTGCGCAGCGGGTCGAGGTTGTCGCCGGGCAGCGGCGGGATGTCGGCGAGCGCCGCGGGCCTGCGCCCGGCCAGGCCGAAGCGTCCGTCGAACAGGCTCGGCCCGACCCCGAAGGTGATGGTCAGGTTGCCGGCAGTCAGCCCGGTCGCCTCGCCGGTGTCCCGCGGCGGCGAGTGCGGTGCGGCGGCGTCGTCGGCGACGGCCTGTCCGGCGGCCATGCGGGCGGCGGCGGCGGTCCAGCCGACGAGCAGCTCGCGTAGCTGATCCCGGCTCACTCCGGCGGAGACGTCGAAGGCGGCGAACGCCAGCCGGTCCTGGGCGTCGGTGGTGATCCCGGCCTGCTGTGCACCGTGGAACGGCACGGTGCCCCGCGGCGCCGTGGCGGTCGCCGGTGACGAGTCGTCCGAGCAGCCCGCGGCGGTGGCCGCGACCATGCCTGCGCCGGCGAAGCCCGCGGCGCCGAACAGCGCCCGCCGGCGCGACAACGCGACTTGTTCGACCATGACGAATGCCCCTCTCCCGTGGGTCAGGGGGTTCACCCGCGGGCTGGGGGGCGGGCGAACGCCCGACCCCCAGCCCCTCTGACCTGGTTCTTCGCGATGCGCGGCCCACCGCCCACCGCACTGTCGCGTGGCCCGGCTTCCACCGGGGCGGACTAGCGGACTAGCGGACTAGCTGACGACGACGCCTGCGACCTGGGACAGCGGCTCGGCCAGGGCGTCGACCGCCTGGGACAGGCCGCGGCGCTGGTTCTGCGTCACCTTGTCGTAGTTGACGTAGCCGGTGCCCTCCTTGTACGGGTCCAGCGCCTTGTCCAGGGCGGTGAAGCGGGTGCGCACGGTGCTGGCGAGCTTCGGGTCGAGCGACTTCACCGCCGGCTCGAGCAGCGTGAACGCCTTGTCCGCGCCCTCGATGTTGCCCTGCATGTCGAGGAGGTCGAGCTTGCTGTACCGCTCCTCCTCGCCAGTGATCTTCGTCTTGCCGACCTCGTCGAGCAGCTCGGTGGCGCCGTTGGCGATCTGCGCCGGCTGGAAGGTCGCCTTCGCCACGAGCGTGTTGAGCTTGCCGACGTCGGTGTTGAGCTTGTCGGCGATCGGCGCGGTGCCGGCCAGTGAACGGTCGGCGAAGATGGCCTTCTCCAGCCGGTGGAAGCCGGTCCAGCTCGCCGCGTCGGGTGCGTCGTCGATGCGGGCGTCGATCGCGGGGTCGAGGTCGCCGAACGACTCGGCGACCGGCTCGATCCGCTCGTAGTCCAGCCGCGGTGCGCCGTAGAGCTTGGCCGCCTGGTCGAGGTCGCCGGCCTTCACCGCGGTCACGAACGCGCCAGTAGTGGTGACCAGGTCCGCGACCTGCTGGCGGACGTAGGTGGCGTAGCCGGTGGTCGCAGTGCTCAGCGCCGTGGTCACCTCGGCGCTGCGGGTTGCGGCGGCGGTCGCGCCGGCGGCCTGGGTGACGGTGAAGTCGACCTTCTCCGTGTCCGCGCCGGGGCAGTAGAGCTGGTACTTGCCGGCCTTCACATTCAGCGAGAACGTCCCTGACAGGCCGGGGGTGAGATTTTCCTTCTCGCCCAGAATGGTGTCGCCGTCGACCAGCTCGGCCTCGGTGACGTCACCGGCGTCCTTGTTGACCACCTTGAACGTGGTCGGGCCTGACGGGATCGTCGCCACGTCCGGCGAACAGATTTTCGAGGTGATCGTGACGGTGACCGTCTGCTTCTTCCCGGCGGCGCTCGACCCGCCGGAGCCACCCGAGTCACTTCCTCCACAAGCGACGACGCCCGTCGCGATCACAACGGCTATGGCGCTATACGCGACAGGTGCGCGGCGCACGTGTGCCCCCACTCTTGTTTCTCAACTAGCGAAAATGGATACGTACGGTTAGCGGCTCTCGCGGTGGCGGGGGCCAGGCTGGCGGTCCGGGGGGCGCAGTCACGGGGGCGTGGTC
>NZ_JANEZT010000175.1 GCF_025403405.1 Frankia tisae | reverse complement strand
CTGCGCACCCTCACCGGCCACGCTCGCCCGGTGCGATCGGTCGTGTTCTCCCCCGACGGCACCCGCCTCGCCACCGCCGCCGACGACCGCACCGCCCGGCTCTGGGACGCCGCCACCGGCCAGCCCCTGCGCACCCTCACCGGCCACGACCGTCCCGTGCGATCGGTCGTGTTCTCCCCCGACGGCACCCTGCTGGCTACCGCCGCCGCCGATCGCACCGCCCGGCTGTGGGACGCCGCCACCGGCCACGCCCTCGCGTCCCTGATTCCCATGCCGGCGGGATGGGCCGTCCTGCTTGCCGGCGACGCCTACAAACTGGTCGGTGAACCGGACGGCGCATTCTGGTGGGTCATCAAGAACGTCCGTTTCGAACCGGGCGACCTGGACCGCTACGTCCCGGCCATCCACCGGCTCCCGCCCGATGCCCCGTTGCCGCTGCCGCATGCTGGCAACCCTTGACAGCCGGATGGTCCGCGAGGGTCGGATCGTCTTGATCTTTGATGGTTTCGACGAGCCGGCCGCCCGGGTCACCGCCTGCCTTGACGGCCTTCTGGCGATCCTCGATGGTCCCGAGAAGGTCACGGACGGCGGCGGCGACGAGGTGCTGACGAAGACCGGCGAGAAGGTCGAACGCATACTGGGACGCTTCATCGCCCGGCTCGAGGACTTCGCCTGCGCGCCGGCCGGGACCGGGCTGCCAGTTCCAAGGACGGGCGGGTCACCGCCGCCGGTTCCGAGCGTGGTGCCCACCGCCCTGGCGAATCACCGACCGCAACCGGCCCGGTGAGCGACGCCGACGCCTCGGTGACGGCTACGGCCCTGCTCGCCGCCGCCGAGATGTCCAACCTGATGCTCGCCTTCCTCTGCCCACGGCCATGGCACCCCGTTCCGCTTCGGTCGACCAGCCCGGCTGCCCCTCCCCCGCCGTCCAGGAACCCGCGACGTCGGCAGGCGATCCGCCGCCCAGGCCGCGGGGCTGATCTCCCGGCTCCGGCAAGGAGTTGCCGCGCCCGCAGGCGCTGGCCGAAGGTGCTCCCATGATGATTCGTCGGGAGACCGCCGGGGATGTAGCAGCGATCCGTACCGTGGTGGGGGCGGCCTTCGCCCGACAGGTCGAACCGGATCGGCTCCCGGCCGAGGTCATCCTCGTGGACGAGCTTCGCGCCGGTGCGGCGTGGATACCCGCACTCTCGCTCGTCGCGACCAACGCCGCGGACGACATCGTCGGCCATGTCCTGTGCACCCGCGCCACGGTCGGCGCCGCCCCGGTGCTCGCGCTCGCGCCGCTCGGCGTCCGGCCCGACCACCAGCGGCGCGGTGTCGGCCACGCGCTCATGCACGCCGTGCTCGGCGCCGCGGACGCCCTCGACGAGCCGCTGGTCGGCCTGCTCGGTGACCCGGTCTACTACTCTCGCTTCGGTTTCCGTCCCGCCGACGAAGGCGGCGGCGTCATCGCACCCCAACCCGCGTGGGGCGCGCATTTTCAGGTGCGGACTCTTACCGCAGGCGGCCCTTCGCCGCGCGGCCGGTTCAGCTATCCCGAGGCCTTCGATCGGCTATGAAACGACGCGGAGAACGCTTCCATGGCGGAACTGAATGTGCCAAAAACACGCGGTACCGTCCTCCTTATGGACCGGACGACCGTGACCACTGTCCAGCAGGCATTCCAGCAGGCAAAACAGTCCGGGGGCGACGCCTACGCCGGCGGTGAGGACGTCCTGCTCGCCCTCGCGACCGAGCCGTCCCTCGCCCGGGACGTGCTGACCGATCTCGGCGTTACCCCGGAGCGCATCCGCACCGTCAGCGCCGAATGCGCGCAAGCGCGGGCCGAGGAGATCGACTGTCCGCCACTGCGCTCCGGCACTGGTTGCTCGCCGTCCTCTACTCGGACCCGACCGTGCTGGGCGGCCTGCTGGACGGTCTGGGGACCTCGGCGGACGCGATAGTTGCCGAGCTGCGGCGACGCGGCGCGCAGGTTCCCGAGGTCGCGGCGCCCACGTACCGCCCCTGGCGCGGCAGCCACCACCTCGACATCCCCGCAGCCGACTGGGAGCCGCTCCTTGCTCTGCTGCGCACGGAGCACCCGCCCGGCTCCCCATGGCGGTGGGGCTTCAACTACTTCGCCGACGACGCCGACCATCACGGCCGAGTACATGCGGAGGAGGGCATCGACCTCCTCGCGCTCCTCGCCGCGGCGAAGCAGGACCGCACCATCTGAGCGAGTACGCCCACGGTTCCGCGGAACACCTTGATCGTCAGCGTCGGAGGCGGGGAACACGGACTGGATCCGCGCTTGCCACCTTGGTGCCTGACGGGTTGGGATTTGATCATTCGGGCGCGCCGCGAGAGTACGTCAACGTCGTTGATTATCATGGTGGCATCGACGACATCGAGGAAGATCAGTCGGGTGGGCCGGAGCCTGGCGATGAGCCCGCGCCGCCCAAGAGCCCCGCGCCCGAGGACGGCACCAGCAAGAACGGCCTCGGCGACGGCGGCCCCGGCGAGGACGGCGAGTTCCCGGCCGACGATGCCCCGGCTGACGATGCCCCGGCTGACGATGCCCCGGCTGACGATGCCCCGGCTGACGGAACGCCGCGTGGACGCACGCGGCGATCGCGGCGGACGCCGCGGGGGACGTTGTCGCGGGAGGTGCTGATCGCGGCGGCGATGGAGGTCGTCGACACCTTCGGCGCGGGGGCGTTCAGCATGCGGGCGCTGGGCGGGTTCCTCGACTGCGACCCGACCGCGATGTACCGGCATTTCGCCACCAAGAACGCCCTGCTCGACGCGCTCGTCGACAGCGTCATCCGGGACGGGGTCGCGGACCTGCCGGAAACCGACGATCCGCGCGCCGACATCCGGGCGAACTTCCGCCAGCTGCGCCTCTCACTGCTCGCGCACCCGACGCTCGCCCCGCTGGTGCTGCGCCGGCCGCCGGGCATCGGCGCCTACTGGGAGCGCTCCGACCATGCCGTCGCCCAGCTGCACCGCGCCGGCATGGACCCGGCGGACGCGGCGAACGTCTACCAGACGCTGCTGTTCTACACCCTCGGCCACACCCTGTCCGAGGCCCGCCAGCTCGCCCGCGCGGTGGAGAAAGAGGGCGCGGGCGCCCGCGGCGGGCCGGTGGCGGCGGTGCGGCCGCCGGCGGAACTCCATCCGGACCTGTCCGACGTCGCCCCGCACCTGCGGGAGGACAACGAGGCACAGTTCCTCGCCGGACTCGACCTGATCCTGCGCGACCTACCCCGATAGTCGGCGTCGGCGCCGCGCCGAGCCCTCACCCCACAGGGGGTACCCCATGGCGGGTACTCTCCGACACAATCTTGCTACGGTACGAGCGTGCCCGTGGCCCCGAGCCGCCCGCGAAAAGCCCGGATCTCACGGTGGGCCGCCGCGGTGCCACCCACGGGTAACTACGGACGGTGAACGCCGCCGGTCCGCCGGCGGGAACGGATCGGCGGACCGGTAGAGCGGCGCTGGCGACGGGTCGAGCGACCGGTGCCGCGGGCAGACCTGATCGCGACGGGACGAACCGAAGACGACGAGATCGGAGCACCGGATGAGGTTGCTCGACGGGCGGTCCATGGCCGCCGAGATCGGCCGGTACGTGATCGACGAGGCCGAGCGGCTGATGCTCGCCGGCAAGACACCGACCCTGGCCGTGGTCCTGCCGAACGAGGATCCGGCCGCCCGCTCCTACACCCACATCATCGAGCGGACCGCCGGCAAGGTCGGGGTCCGCTGCGAGCCGCACGAGGCCACCGCCGGCCCGTCGGCGCTCCTCGACACGGTCGACGCGCTGGCCGCCGACCCGCTGGTCGACGGCATCATCGTCCAGACGCCGCTGCCGGCCGGGGTGAGCTCCCGCGAGGTCGGCGAGCGCATCCCCGTCGCCAAGGACGTGGACGGGATGAACCCGGAGAGCCTGGGCCGGCTCGCCCTGGGGCTGCCGGGCTTCGCCCCGGCGACCGCCGCCGCGGTGGTGGAGATCCTCACCCGCGCCCGCATTCCGATGGCCGGCGCACGGGTCTGCGTCATCGGCCGCGGGCCGGTCGTCGGCAAGCCCGTCTCGCTGCTGCTGCTCGCCGAGAACGCGACCGTCACCGTCTGCCATTCCCACACCAAGGATCTGGTGACGATCGCCCACGAGGCCGACATCATCGTGTCCGCGACGGGGGTCGCGCGCCTCATCGGCGCCGGGTTCGTCCGGCCGGGGGCGACGGTCATCGACGTCGGCACCGCGGTCACCGACGCCGGCCAGGTCGGCGACGTCGACGCCGCGGCCATCGCGCCGGTCGCCGGTGCCCTCACGCCCGTGCCGGGCGGCGTCGGCCCGGTGACCACCATGCTGCTGCTCCGCAACACGATCCGAGCCGCCCGCGCCGACTGACGGACGGGACGGCCGGACGACCCTGGCTCGCCCGTCACCGGGTCGCCCGTCACCGGGTCGCTCACGCCGGGGTGCACAGCGGGTCGGCAAGGTGGACCCGGTTACGCCCATCGGCCTTCGCCCGGTACAGGGCGGTGTCGGCGCGGGCGATGAGCGCGGACAGGTCGCCGGCCGTCCCGTGATGGGTCGCGACGCCCACGGACACCGTGACCGACAGCGGGGGCCGCCCGTCCAGGCGGCAGCGGGTGGCGGCGACCTGGCGGCGGATCCGCTCGGCGATGTCGGCCGCGTGCTCCCGCCCCACCTCGGTGAGCAGGATGACGAACTCCTCCCCGCCGAAGCGGCCGACGAGGTCCCGCGGCCGGGCTGCGGCCCGCAGCGTGTCCGCGACGGCGAGCAGGATGACGTCCCCGATGAGGTGGCCGAAGCGGTCGTTGACCCGTTTGAAGTGGTCGATGTCGACGAGCAGCACCGACAGCGGCCGGCCGGCGCGGGCCGCCCGGTTGATCTCACGCTCGGCGACCTGGCGCCAGTAGGCGGCATTGGCGAGCCGCGTCTTCGCGTCCGAGCGGGCGGCGTGCAGCAGGTCGGCGTGCAGCAGGCTGCGTTGCAGCAGCAGCACCGGCGGGGTCACGGCCAGCATGAGGAAGGGACTCGCCGCCCACAGCACCGCCACCACGATCGCCGAGCAGATCTCGACGGCCCGCGCCGGCACCGGCTCGCGGCCGAGCCGGGACGCCCGCGAGGGGGGCCCGGCCGGGCGGTGGACGTCGGTTCCGGGCGGGGCGCCCCCGAGCCAGGCGTCGAGGCCGTCGCCCCGGCCCGCCCGGGCCATCCCCACCCCGGGCAGGCTGGCGACCAGCGGATACACGGCCACGGCGGACAGGAACGCGGCTGCCGCGGAGCCCGAGCCGACCAGGCCGTCGACGGTGAACGGTCCCCTGGTCGGGCTGAGCAGCAGGTGCACGCTCGACGCGCAGAAGCCGGCGATGCCGAGCGCCGCGGCGTGGAACATCCGCAGGTGCGGCGGGCGGACCGGGTCGGCGCGGCCGGCGAGCCAGCACAGCGGCAGCCCGATCACCGTCGGGTAAAGCGGCGGCAGCAGCACGGCCACGGCCACGGTCCAGGTGGCGAGCAGGTCGTGCCGGGCGGCCGGGAAGACGGCGAGGTCGGCCCCCAGCCGCCCGGAGACCACCACCGCGCATCCGCCGAGGGCGACGAACGCGGCGAACGCGAGCACGTCGACCCAGCGCGGCCGCAGCCCGGCGATCGCGACGCCGACCAGCACAGCCCAGCACAGCATGACCCCCACGACCCGGCGCACGACGGCCCGCGGCGCGCACCACAGCGTCCAGTCCCGCCCGACCAGCCGCGGCAGCACCCGGTGGCGCCGCCGGGGCGATCCGTCCCCACCCGCCCGACCGTGGTGGGCCCGGTCCACCGGCCTGCGGTCGTCGCCGGAACCACTGGCCCCGGGAAGGCCGAGGCCTGCCATGCGCAGCGCCGGTGGGCAGGCCGCGGGCGGGCGCGGGCGGGCCCGCGAGTCGCGCACCCGCAGCCGTTGCCACGCCCGGCGGGCGCCGCTCAGCAGTGCGCAACCCGGGCGGCATGGGAGTCGTAGGCGTAACGGCATTGGCGGATGGCCTTCCTCGTTCTCGTCCGCGGCCGTAGTCGGCCGGAACCGCCCGGTGAATCCAACCTCGTCGTTGCTACTCACAGTGAATCATTGAGAACGAAGAGTACGAAGCCGTTCGCGCCATTCGCAACCAGCGCAATGGCGCGGCTAACTGCTCGGGGGCGGCGGCCGGCCGCATTTTCGCGCCGCGACGGGCCGGAAACTTGTTCCGGAAATAGCATCTGACCTGCGACGACGAATGCAGCGGCGAAAGGGTCCACGCCGGGGCCCACGGGCCGGCATCCACTCCGCGATGCCCGCAGAGAGACCACACACGACACGCCCGGAAAACGGTACCGCTCCCCGTCCGAGACCAGCGACGGCCGAGCCGCGGACCAGTCGAAGACCAGTCCTCCACCCGGCCACCCGGATCGGCGGCCCGGATCGGCGGCCCGGATCGGCGGCCCGGATCGGCGGCCCGGATCGGCGGGGGCCTGCTCAGGTGGTACGGGCGACCGCCTCGACCATCGCGGCGGTCAGCGCGGCCACGTCCGCCGGCGTCGTGATGAACGGCGGCATCGTGTAGACCAGCCGGCCGAAGGGCCGCACCCAGACGCCGAGCTCCACCAGCAGCGGCTGGATCACCGCCATGTCGACCGGCTCCCGCGTCTCGATCACGCCGATCGCGCCGAGCACCCGCACATCGGCCACGCCCGCCAGCTCCGCCGCCGGGGCGAGACCCGCGGTGAGCCCCGCGGAGATCTCGGCGACCCGCGCTCGCCACGGCGAGGACAGCAGCAGCTCGACGCTGGCGTTCGCGACCGCGCTCGCCAGCGGGTTGCCCATGAACGTCGGGCCGTGCATGAACGCTCCGGCGGGTGAATCGGACACGCCGGCGGCCACCTCGTCGGTGCACAGCGTGGCGGCCATCGACAGGTAACCACCGGTCAGCGCCTTACCCACACACATGATGTCGGGGCTGATCCCGGCATGGTCGCAGCCGAACAGCTCCCCCGACCGGCCGAAGCCGACGGCGATCTCGTCCGCGATGAGCAGCACCCCGTGGTGATCGCACAGCTCCCGCACCCGGGCGAGCCACCCGGGTGCGTAGAAGCGCATCGCCCCGGTGCCCTGCACGACCGGTTCGAGGATGACCGCGGCGACCTCGTCGGCGTGCCGGGCGAGCAGCCGCTCGAACTCGGCGACGTCGGCGTCCTCGCACGGCTCGTCGTAGGCGCGCCTCGGCGCCGGGGCGAACAGGTGACGAGGCAGAAGCTGGCTGAACAGGTGGTGCATCCCGGCATCCGGGTCGCAGACGGACATCGCGCCGGAGGTGTCGCCGTGGTATCCGCGCCGGATGGTCAGCAGCCGGGTCCGCTCGGGCCGGCCCCGGCCGGTCCAGTACTGCACCGCCATCTTGATCGCGACCTCGACGGCGACGGACCCCGAGTCGCAGAGGAACACCCGGCGCAGTGGCTCGGGGGTGATCTCCACCAGCGTCTCGGCGAGTCGCACCGCCGGTTCGTGGGTCAGCCCGCCGAACATCACGTGCGACATCGACGCGAGCTGCGTGCGCACCGCCTCGTCGAGCACCGGGTGACGGTAGCCGTGGATCGCCGCCCACCACGACGACATCCCGTCGATCAGCTCGCGGCCGTCCGTCAGCGTCAGGCGCACCCCGGCCGCGGACGACACGGCGAACAGCGGCCCCGTCGCCGACGCCGAGGCGTAGGGGTGCCAGACGACCCGCCGGTCCCGCGCCACAAGATCGGCTCCATCCGACCGGTTCGTCCCGCCCGTCGACGGGAGTTCCGATGACGGCGGGGCTGGCACGGCGGCGACGGCGGAGGATGGGTTCACCCCTCCCACTCTGGCCCATCGGCGACGCGGGTGGCCGTCCAGGACACTCGAGCCCCACCCGCCCGCGCCAGCCGTGCCCGCTCGCGGCGCCGCCCGGCGCACCGGGCAGGATGGGCGGCGTGGTCATCCCGATTCACGACATCAACCCGCTGAGCCGACGGCCGCTCATCACCTGGCTGCTGATCGCCGCGAACGTGGTGATCTTCGTCTTCTTCGAGCCCGTGGTGAGCTCGATCGCCGGGATCGGGACCTCGACCCCGCAGAACGCCTGCGAGCAGCAGCGGTTCTTCCAGGAGTGGGGCGCGATACCCCGGGAGCTCGTACACAACACCCAGCTCTCGGCCGCCTACTCGGGTCACATCGGCGTCGACGCCGCCGGCAATCCCGGGTGCATCGTGCAGTCGCCGCCGAACTTCGACAAGATTCCGGTTCTCTCGGTGCTGTTCGCGATGTTCCTGCACGGTAGCTGGCTTCACCTGATCGGCAACATGCTGTTTCTCGGGGTCTTCGGCAATAACATTGAAGATCGCATGGGAAGGCTATTCTACCTACTGTTCTACCTGGTCTGCGGGTACGCGGCGACCTACGGCTTCGCCTTGTTCGAAAGCGGGTCGTCGAACACCCTGATCGGCGCCTCGGGCGCCGTCGCCGGAGTGCTCGGCGCCTATCTCGTCCTGTTTCCCAGGGCCCGCGTCATCGGCCTGGTATCCGTCCTGTTCTTCCTTCCGTTCTGGTTGCCGGCCTGGATCGTCCTTGGTTTCTGGTTCGCCCTGCAGTACGTGTACTTCACGGGGTTCGGCGTCGCCGACGGAGGTGCCGTCGCCTACGGGGCGCACGTCGTCGGCTTCGTCGTCGGGGCGCTGCTCGTCGCGCCGTTCATCCGCCAGCTGCGCGCGGCCGGACCAGGAACGCCGCCCCGGGTACCGCAGCACCGGTGGATCCGCGGGACCGGAGCCTCCGCCGCCGCCGCCCGCCATCGCCGAGGTTACTGATCTCTCCGGATCGGTGCGGTGGCGGCGTGTAGTAGTCGGTCCGGATGCGGGGCGGTCCGTGGTGGCCCGGTGCTGCGGGGCCTGTTTCCGCTCCTGGCCTGGGGAAATCCGGTGGTATCCGCCAGGGCGGTGCGGCACGCTTGTCGAATTATGTCCGACCCGCCCTCGATGTCGCCCGCCCTCGCCTCCGGTTCCGGGGCCCCCGCGCCCGGCGCGGGCGGCCACGTCTACCGGCGGACGCTCGCGACCCCCGGCGCGGCCGGGTTCATGGTGCCGGCGTTCGTGGGACGGCTGCCAATCGCGATGCACGCGCTCGGCACCGTGCTGGTCGTCCAGGACCGTGCCGGCTCGTATGCCGTGGGCGGCGCGGTCGCCGCCGCCGGGGCGTTCAGCGAGGCGGTGTGCGTGCCGCGGGTGGGCCGCGCCCTCGACCGCTTCGGTCAGACCAGGGTGCTGCTCGCCGGACTTACCGGGCACCTGCTCGGGGTGGCGGCGCTACTGGCGGTGGTACGGGCCGGCGCACCCCGCCCGCTGTGGTTCCTCGCCGCGGCGGTCGCCGGTGGCTGCCTGCCGCCCGTCGGGACCTGCGTGCGGGCCCGGTGGAGCGCGCTGCTGACGGGTAGCGCCCTACTGCCCGCCGCACTCGCGCTCGAGGCGGCGATAGACGAGCTGGTGTTCATCCTGGGGCCCACCCTGGTGACGGTGCTGGTCACCCTCGTCGACCCCGCCGCGGGCCTGCTGGCCTCGGCGGTCCTGCTCGGGATCGGCGCCCTGGGGCTCGCGTTGCAGCATGGCACCGATCCGGGTCCTCGCTCGGCGTCGGCCGCGCCGCCTGAACGGATCATGCGGCGGCCGGACACCCGCACCCTGGTCGCGATCGTGTTCGCCATCGGGATCGGCTTCGGCGGGATCGACGTTGCCATGGTCGCCTTCGCCCGCGAGGAAGGGCTGGCGGCCGTCGGTGGGCTGCTGCTGGGCATGTTCGCGGCCGGCTCGGGGATCTCCGGCCTGATCAGCGGCGCCCGCAGGCCCGACCGCCCGCTGCGGGCCCGGCTGCTGCGTTCCGTCGCGCTGCTGACGGTCGGCTTCGCACTTCCCCTCGCCGGTGTCGGCGTGGCCGCGATGATCCCACTGGCCGTCCTCGCCGGGGCCACCGTGGCCCCCACAATGATCAACTCCAACGCGATGATGGAACGGATCGTCCCGCCGCAAGCCCGAACCGAGGGCTTCGCCTGGCTCACCATGGCAGCGGTCGGCGGCCTCGCCGTGGGCTCTCCGCTGGCCGGCCGCCTGACCGACGCCGGGGGCGCGCGGCTGGGCTACGTCGTGCCGGCGGGCGCTGGCCTGCTCGCCGGCCTGACGGCCCTGCTCCGCCGCCAGCACCTACCGGACGACCGCTCGCCGGCGGACCGCTCGCCGGGCAATGGTTTCGCCCGACGGTGGTTCGCGGCGCAGCGGTTCGCCGGCGACGGCTCAGGAAACGGCGTTGTCGCCCGCCTGGCCGTCGGCCCCCTCCCCGGCCGCGGCGTCGACGGCGCCGCCCGTCTCGGCGGCAGGGGTCGGCGTCGCGGAGGCACCAGACCCTCCGGAGGTGGCCGACACAGCAGCGACGGCCGGCACGGCAGCAGCGGCGGCGACCTCGGTGGGCCGGCGACGTAGCAGTCCACGCCGGGCTCCGGGGCGGGCAGCCTCGGCGTCACCGCGCCGTTTGCGGCCCTTGCGCCCCGCCGCCGCGACCACAGTCGCGTCGTCGCTCGCGCCCTCGGTGGCCTCCGCCGCGGAATCGGCGGCCTCGGCCTTCTCGGTAGCTTCGGCAGGCTCGACCCCGTCAGCGGCCACGGCTGGGTCGGCGGCCGCAGCCACGGTGGCCGGCTTCACCGCTCCGGCCACCTCGGCCACCTCGGCCGACGCCACATCAGCCGACGCCACATCAGCCGACGCCACATCAGCTGACGCCACATCAGCTGACACTGCATCAGCTGACACTGCGGTGGCAGCGACGGTCTCGGCGGCAGCGGCGGCGGGCGCCATCCCCGCGGTGGGCGCTGACGGCAGCACCTCGGTGGCGTCGGTTCCCGTCGACGCCGCCGGGGTGGATCCATCGGGCGTGACAGATCCGTCGGTGGACTCGGCTTCGACGACGGTCTCGCCAGCCGACGCGGCGGCAACCGGCTCAGCAGCGGCAACCGGCTCAGCAGCGGCAACCGGCTCGGTAGCGGCAACCGGCTCAGCAACGGCTGTAACCGGCTCGGCGGCAGCGGCGACCGGCTCGGCGGCGGCCTTGCGGCCGCGGGAGGTGGGGGCCTCGGCCGGGGCGGCCGCCGCGACGTCGAGGGCGATCGTCCGCCATCCCTCGAAGATCTCGGTGACGGTGTAGCCGTCGGCACTCAGCGCGTCGCGGTAGCGGGCGAGCTGCTCGTAGGACAGCGCCGGATCCGCCGCGGCGAGGGCCTTTTCCGTGTCCTTCACATTCTGACGGCCGCCGGTGGCCGGATCGGTGGCCGGATCGGTGGCCGGAAACGTCGTGACCGCCGCCGACACCCGGTAGGTGGTCGGGGCGGCGAGGTTCACCGTCCCGGTCAAGGTCCACGACCGGCTCGTGACCGTGCCACCGGGTGGCCCGGGTGGCGCACCCTCCGTCTGAGCGGCCAGCAATATGGCGATCTTCGCCTCGGCCGTCATGGGCACCGCGTCGTCGCTCTTACCCCATCGCACGCGCGCACGTCCTTTCCTCACGCAGTCGGCATCGTCCGCACGCCCGTTCGGCAGTGCCGGCGTCCCCCGGCCCCGGGGACGGTCCGGCCAACAGGCCGTCGGCGTGGGTGAAACCGCATTCTGACGGACCGACCGGATGCAGTCCGCATCGGGGTGTGTTCCGACACAGTGACGACATAGCGGCGCAAACTACCAGGAGGTCGGACATGATTGATGCACGCCAAGGAGCGATCGATCGGTGCGGCGCAGACGCCGGCACGGATCACCGCGCGGGGCCCGCCGCCCCGCCCAAGAAATCGCCGGAGGCGTGGCGCGGATTTCGGTCGCGGCAATCATGCCATGATCAGATATGGGAACTACACACAGCAGTTAGATGATCATCCGGCTGTTCCACGTCGGTGGCGACCTCACGAGCCCCCCCGTTCGGGATGGCTCCACGGATGGCGTTCCCAGCCCCACCGAGGCGCGGCTCGCCGCCCAGCCCGTTCCGCCAAGCCAGCCCGGATGTTGGACTACGAGCGTTATATTCTGCTTGCCGCACGTGACATACAGCGACGGTCTTCTACGACAGCGAGGTCGGGCGGAGTCAACGGTGTCAGACGAAGTGGCGGTCGGGTCCGGTGTCGGTGACACCGCGTCCCCACCGTCGACCACCGGAATCATCAGGGTGTTCCTTCTCGATGACCACGAGGTAGTACGTCGCGGGCTGCGGGATCTCCTCACCGAGGAGCCGGACGTGGAGGTGGTGGGTGAGGCCGGGCGGGCCGACGAGGCGCTTGGCCAGATCATCACGCTGCGGCCGCGGGTCGCGGTCCTCGACGCGCGGCTGGAGGACGGTAGCGGCATCGAGGTCTGCCGGCAGGTTCGCTCGGCCGACCCCGACATCGCCTGCCTCATCCTCACCTCCTTCGACGACGAGGAGGCACTCTTCACCGCGATCATGGCCGGCGCGGCCGGCTATGTCCTCAAACAGATCCGGGGCACCGCCCTGGTGGACGCGGTCCGCCAGGTGGCCGCAGGCAAGTCCCTGCTCGACCCGGCGGTCACCCCACGGGTGCTGGTGCGCCTGCGGGAGGGACCGGCCGAGGACGAGCGGCTCGCCGGCCTCACCGACCAGGAACGACGCATCCTGCGGCTGATCGCGGAGGGGCTCACGAACCGCCAGATCGCCAGCCGGATGTTCCTCGCGGAGAAGACGGTGAAGAACTACGTCTCCAGCATGCTGGCCAAACTCGGCCTGGAGAGCCGTACTCAGGCCGCCGTCTTCGCCACCCGGCTGAACACCTGACCCGGCCGGCTAGCGCCCACCCCCAGGCGGGCGCTGGCCGGCGGCCGGGTCGTCCGTCGGCGAGGACACGTGCAGCGCTCCCGGCGGGGTGACGAGCGGGACCAGCCAGGTCACGGTCGTGCCGATGCCGTTCTCGCCGGGGCCGAACCCCATCCGACCACCCAGGTCCAGCGCCCGGCGGCGCAGGTTCGCAAGCCCGCTGCTGCGGGAGGCTCCGCCGGGGCCGCAGCCGTCGTCACGGACCTCGACCAGGATGTCCGCGCTGCTCACCCGCAGCAGCACGTCGATGCGGGTGGCCCGGGCGTGCCGGGCGATGTTGGACAGCGCCTCCTGCAGCGCGGCGAGCATGTGCGGGCGGATCGCCGCGGGCACCCGGCGGTCGATGGGGCCGTCCACCCGGATCACGGGGCTGATCCCGAGCGCACGCTCGGTCTGGGCGACGATTGCCCGGATCTCGATACCCAGGTCGGCATCGTCGAGGTCGGCGGCCGTCAGCGAGAAGATGGTCTGGCGGATGTCGGCGATGGTCTGGTCGAGCTCGGCCGCGGCGACGTGCAGCCGGTTCGCCGCCTGGCCGTCCAGGACGCGGGCGAGGCTCTGCACCTGCAGGCCCGTCGCGAACAGCCGCTGGATCACCACGTCGTGCAGGTCCCGGGCAATCCGGTCGCGTTCCTCGAACACCGCGAGGCGCTCGCGGTCGCGGTGGATGCGGGCGAGTTCGAGCGACAGCGCGGCCTGACCGGCGAAGGCCGCCGCCATCTCCAGGTCGAGGCGGCTGAAGGTCTCCAGCGGGCCACTCGTGCCGAGGACGAGGATGCCCAGCGCCCGCC
>NZ_JANEZT010000174.1 GCF_025403405.1 Frankia tisae | reverse complement strand
CCCCTGGGCTGGGAAGGCGTGCTGCCCGAGATCGCCAAGTTGTGGCCCCCGGCCGGGCCGGACAGCCTGCTTGACAGCCTCATCGACAGGGTCGAGGCCCGCAACGGCGGCCCGCTCACCGACGACGTCGCCCTGCTGCTGCTGATGTGGGGGGCGGACTGATGGCAACGCCCAAAGGACCTTCCGGCGATGAGGTGGTCTCGGCGCCGGGGGGCGGCCCGAGGGCACGCGGCGGCGGGTCCGGGCAGTTCGGGTTCGGTCGGAGCTGGCGGTTGCGGCGCCGCCTCGGGGTGACCTACACGGTCGCGGCGGCGGCGCTGCTCATCATCGTCGGGCTGGTCGTGTCATCGCTGGTGCGGCTGGACAACGCCATCCACACCCGCAGCGACATCCTGGCCCCGGCCCTGCTGGGCTCCGCGCAACTCGTCAGCAGCCTGGTCGACCAGGAGACCGGCATGCGCGGCTACCTGCTTCAGGCCCGCGAGGAGTTCCTCGAGCCCTACAACAGCGGTCGCCGCGAGGAGAGTGCTCAGCTCGCGGACCTGCAAAGCCGGCTTGCCGAACGGCCCGACCTGCTCGGAAAGCTGAACATCCTCGAGGATCGGATCCGGGTCTGGCACCGCGACTACGCCGACCCGGCCATCAAGATGGTTCGCAGCCGGGGGCTGAACGCGGCGACGCTGCTATCGCCGGAGCTCGGCAAGCGGCGCTTCGACGCGGTCCGCGCCGCGTCCGACGGCCTGGAATCGGCGCTGCGGGTGAAGGCGATCAAGGCTCGGGACAACGTCGGCGCCGCGCTGCGCTTCCTCGTTCTCGCCCTTTCGATCGGCGCGCTGGTCCTGGTCGTCCTGCTGGCGGTGATCTCGCGGGCGCTGCGGGTCTGGGTCACCCGGCCGATCGAGCAGGTGGCCGGCGACGCGCGCACCGTCGCCTCCGGCCGTCTCGACCACGTTGTCGAACCCGCTGGCCCACCCGACATGGTGGCGCTGGCCAGTGACGTGGAGTCGATGCGCCAGCAGCTCCTGGGCGAGCTGGGGGTCGCGCGGGCGGCGCGCACCGCGCTGGAGACACAGGCCGAGGTGCTGCAGCGGTCGAACCGTGACCTGGAGCAGTTCGCCTACGTCGCCTCGCACGACCTGCAGGAGCCGCTGCGGAAGGTGGCGAGCTTCTGCCAGCTGCTGGAGCGGCGCTACGGCGACAAGCTCGACGAGCGGGGCGCGCAGTACATCGCCTTCGCCGTCGACGGCGCCAAGCGGATGCAGCAGCTCATCAACGACCTGCTCGCCTTCTCCCGGGTCGGACGGAGCACGGAGGGCTTCGTCGACATCCCGCTCGGTGACGTCCTCGGCCGGGCCACGACCACCCTCTCCCTGTCGATCGAGAACCTGCAGGCCGAGGTCACCGCGGACGAGCTGCCCGTCGTGCGAGGTGATCCGGTGCTGCTCACCCAGTTGCTGACCAACCTGATCGGCAACGCGCTGAAGTTCCGCGGCGATGAGACCCCGCGCCTGCATGTCAGCGCCGTCGAGCGGGCAGAGGACTGGGAGTTCGCCTGCGCGGACAACGGCATCGGCATCGACCCGGAGTACGGAGAGAAGATCTTCGTGATCTTCCAGCGCCTGCATGGCCGGGACGTGTACGAGGGCACGGGCATCGGGCTGGCCCTGTGCCGCAAGATCGTCGAGTTCCACGGCGGCAGGATCTGGCTGGACGCAACCGTGGAGCGCGGCACGACCTTCCGGTTCACGCTGCCGAAGCGGTCGTTGCTCGCCCCGGCGTCCGAACCCGCCGAGGTGGCGGACGCCGTGCCCGCCGTCGGCCAGCCAACTTCGCCCGCGTCCGCACCCGCACCACTCGCACCACCCGCATCGGCACCGCCTGCCCCTGCCCCTGCATCCAGCAACGCAAGGCCATCCGGAGGATCATCGTGAGCGAACCGCTCGTCCCGGTCGAGGTGCTTCTCGTCGAGGATGATCCCGGGGACGTGCTGATGACCCGGGAGGCCTTCGAGGACCACAAGCTGCGCAACCATCTCAATGTGGTCAGCGACGGCGTCGAGGCGCTGGCCTACCTGCGCGGCGAGGGGGAGTACGCGGGCGCGCCCCGCCCCGACCTGATCCTGCTCGACCTGAACCTGCCGCGCCGCGACGGGCGAGAGGTGCTGCGCGAGGTCAAGGCCGACGAGCGGCTGCGGCGGATCCCGGTGGTGGTGCTCACCACTTCCGAGGCGGAGGAGGACGTGCTGCGCAGTTACGACCTGCACGCCAACGCCTACATCACCAAGCCGGTCGACTTCGAGCGGTTCGTGGCCGTGGTGCGCCACATCGACGACTTCTTCGTGACGGTCGCGCGCCTGCCCGGGCAGTAGGCGGGCTGGCCGGCCCGCCGCCCGCAGCCGCACCGCCGGGTGACACTGCGCTGGTGGGACATCTCACCAGCGCGGCCGGCGGCATCGGAGTGACCGGCCGTCCGCAGGGTGGATGACCTGCCTGGCGGTGTCCGTCCGGTCGGTCGCGCCCGGTCTCGGGCGGGGCGAACATCGGGAATTCGGTGCGCAGCGCCGATCGCGCTGCGCACCGGTGGGGCCCTCGTCGCCTAGAGTGCGGCTCATGGCGACCGGACCGGAACCCGCCCAGCGCCGCGCCCGCACGCAGCGGCAGGCGCTCGCGGATCTGCTTACTGACCTCGGCCCGGGTCACCCCACCCTCTGCGCCGGGTGGAGCAACCACGATCTGGCTGCGCACCTCGTCACCCGGGAGCGGGTGCCCTGGGCCGCACCCGGCCTGCTCTTCAACAGCCTGCACGGCATCACCGCGCGGGCCGAGCGGGCCACGATGCGTGCCCACACCTACCCCGATCTGGTGGAGACCTTCCGGGCCGGACCGCCGTGGTGGCAGCCGACCCGGCTCGGGCTGATTGACGATGCGGCGAACTTCGTCGAGTTCTTCGTCCACGCCGAGGACATTCGCCGTGCGGACCCCGGCTGGAAGCCGCGTGAGCTGGACGACGCGGGCCGCGACGCGATGTGGGCGGCCCTGCGGCTGATCGGATTCGCCGGGTTCCGCCGGGCGGGGCTCGGCGTCGTCGCCGAGCGAATCGACCGGCCGGGCCGGCGCACCCTGCACGCCGGCGAGCCGGCCGTGGAGATCATGGGCCTGCCGGAGGAGCTCGTCCTCTACGCGTTCGGGCGGGGCGAGGTCGCGCGGGTCGAGGTGCGTGGCGCCGACGACGATGTCGAGCGCCTCCACGCTGCCCCCGTGGGTCTCTAGCCCGCCCCGGCCTGCCTCCTGATCCGGCGGCGATTCGCGCCACATCGGGGGGCCGGGGCGTAGGCGGGGAGTACCTGCGGGAGCGCGAGCTGCGAGGCTGGCGGGATGGCTCAGCAAACCCGTCTGGCCGCGCGGGTCGTGCTTGTCGACCCTTCCGACGCGGTGCTCCTGCTCCGGTCGCACGATCCGACCCTCGACAACGCACCGCAGTGGTGGCACGTGCCCGGCGGCGGCCTCGACGCGGGGGAGAGCGCCGAGCAGGCCGCGGTTCGGGAGGTGTTCGAGGAGGTCGGCTACCGCCTCCCCGACCCGGGCCCGGCAGTCGCCACCCGCCGGGCGTCGTTCACCTACCTGGGCTGCACGTTCTGGCAGTTCGAGACGTTCTTCGTCGCGCGGGTACCCAACCGCCTCGAGGTCGACTCGTCGTCCTGGACGGACATCGAACGCCGGTCGATCCTCGGCTGGGCCTGGTGGACCGTGCCCGAGCTGCAGGCGACGGAGCAGACCGTCTACCCGACGCGCCTGGTCGGCCTCATCGACGGCTGGTTGCGATCGGGACCGCCGGCGGCGCCGATCCGACTGTGACGGCGGGTGGCGGCCCGCCGCGGGGTCACCGCGGCGGGCCGCCACCCGGTTCACCACAGCGAGGCGTAGGCGGCGGCGCCGTTCGGGTTCTCGTTCGGGTTGAGCAGGGACGAGTGCACGTTGTTGGCCTCGGAGTTGTTGAAGTACGTCTCGTAGGCGAGGACGTCCCGGTTCGCGGCGAACGTCCGGTACATGTTGCGGACGTAGACGGGGTTGTCGCCGCCGGCCTGCCCGGCCCGGCCCGCGCCCGTGTCGGACCTGCCGACCAGGCCCCATTCCGGGACCGAGAACTGCTTGCCGTGCTGCCGCGCGAATGCGATCACCGAGCACAGCCCGGTCGACTCGGCGCACTGCGCGGCGAAGGCCGCGTCAGTGGTGCTCGCGGGCCACTGGTCGTAGGTGTCGATCCCGATGATGTCGACGTACTGGTCGCCCGGGTACACCGACCAGGCACCGCCGCTGTGGGCGTTGAGCGCCCAGTCGATGCGGGCCTGCGGGTCCGTCGAGCGGATCGCGCCGACGACCTGCCGGAAGCAGTTCACCCAGGTGGTGGCGTTTGTCTTGGAAACAGACCAGGGGAACCAGTTGCCGTTGAACTCCCAGGCAAGCCGGACGATGCTCGCCGGGCGGCCCTTGTTGACCAGCCAGCGGCCGAAGTCGGCCCAGTGGCTGGAGTAGGCGCCGCTCGCGCACGAGTTCATGTCGCCGCCGCCGGTCGGGAAGAAGGGCTGCGAGATGATCCACGTGCCGTTGAACGTCGAGAACTTCTCCGGCCCGCTGCCGACCCACGGGTTGGTCATGGTCTGCCAGCTCGACCGGTCGGCGAAGGTGAGCACGGCGTTGACGGGCGAGCCGCGGAAGCTTTCCCACGCTCGCACCTGCGTCATCGAGCCGGCGGAGACGCCGCTCATGCCGCCGGGCACGGAGCCGCCCCCGTTGCTGACGGGCACGATCGGAGCCTGGATGGCCGGTGGCTGCGTCGTTGGCTTCGTGGTCGGCGGCGACGCCGGCTTGGTGGCGGTCGGGACTCCCGGCTTCGCGGCGGTCGGTGCACCACCCGAGGCCAGCCGGCTGGGGGATGGCGAGGCAACCGTGGTGTGATTGCGGCCCGGGCGGCCCGTCCCGGCCGACGCGCTTGGGGTCGGCTTCGGGACGCCGCCGCGGGCGTGGATGTGGGCGGCGGCGGCCTCGACGGTGGTGGATCCGTCATCGCTGTGGGAGCCCCCTGCGGGGGCGATGTTCCAGCCGAGGGCGGCGGCCAGCAGGGCCAGGACGCCGAGTGAAGCGATCCAGGCAGGGTGGTGCGGGCGGCGGCGGCGTCGGGAGCCGGCTCGGGCTCTGGGCGGACTGGAGTTGTTCTCCGGTCGGTGTTTCACCGCGGCTATCCCTCCGTGCGTGGCGGTGGCGTCGTCAGAACCCCCCCGGGTCCCTGCTTCGGTGTCGAAGCTGATGACCTCCGTGTCGCGCAGCGGCCTGAGATGTATGGGGTTGGCCGCCGGGTTACCCCCTCGGTGCCCCGGCTGCCTGCCTAGTTAGATATGACGGGACACTACACGGATGGAATCCGAGGCGTTGTCCCAGCTCGGGCGCTATGGGCGATTCGTCCGGCCTGGTCACACCTGAACCATGTGTGCTTCTTGTGGGAGCCGTGGGTTTGATGTGTCTGGCGGGCGCGGGGGGACCCCCGACCCCGCATGTCGGTCCCGGGCTCGGCGGTTGCGTCCGATCACGCCTCGTGGTGTGGACATATGGCGGGCAGAGATCCCGGTTGTGCCACAATGTGCGCGCGGACTGGAGTGCCGTGGTGGTTCACGTCGGTGACTCACAGGATTCGCCGCGGGGATCGGGGTCATGGTCGGCGCGCGCCGACGCCCCCTGGCCTGGCGCCCCGGTGGTTATGGCAGCTGGGCGCGGCGGCGGCGGGGCTTCGGCCTGGCCGCCCCGCCGACATCAGGAGTGCACCGTATGTCCCAGCCACCCGAGTACCCATCAGGCGGGTACCCGCAGGGCGGTCACGACCAGGGTGGCAACGACCAGGGTGGCAACGGCCAGGGTCAGGGCGGTTACGGTCAGGGTGGCTACGGCCAGGGTCAGGGTGGCTACGGTCAGGGCCAGGGTGGCTACGGAGCCCCTCCGTCTGGCTACGGACCGCCACCTGGCGGGTACGGCGCACCGCAGGGCTTCGGCAGTCCGGAAGGCTACGGCGCTCCTCCCGGCTACGGGGCCCCCGGGGGATACGGCGGCCCCGGCGGGTTCGGCCCGCCGCCGCCGTACGGTCGCCCGATCCCGAACTATCTGTGGCAGTCGATCGTCGTGACCGTTCTGTGCTGCCTACCGGCGGGCGTGGTGGCGATCGTGTTCGCGACCAAGGTCGACGGCCGCGGGCAGATCGGTGACATCAACGGGGCGCTCGCCGCCTCGAAGAAGGCGCGGATGTGGTGCATCATCGCGGTGCTCGCGGGTGTGGCGTCGTTCATCATCTTTTTCATCCTGGCCCTGGTCGGCAGTTTCGACAGCAGCTCGAGCACGTCGTACTCGACGCTCGGGCCGACTGAGGTCTGAGGCACCCTGCGGTGTCCAGCCTGCCCGGTGGTGAGCGCCCAGATCCGGCCGACGCCGGGCCGCCCTCGGCGTGGAACCCGCACCCCGACCACCTCGGGGCCGTGGGCTGGCCGGGTGATTCCGGTCAGCCTGGGGGATACCCGGAGCAGCAGGCGGGCGGCGGCGCCGCGGATCGGCCGATCCGGACCTACCTGTGGCAGTCGCTTGTCGCGACGCTGCTGTGCTGTCTGCCCACGGGGATCGTGGCGATCGTCTATGCCACGCAGGCGCAGACCCGGCTGCAGGCCGGCGATCTCCGGGGCGCCCGGCAGGCGTCGGGGCGGGCCAGGCGTTGGTGCATCGTCTCGCTCATCGCCTTCGCGGTGGTCCTGCTGGTCTACGTGGTCGCCATCGTGATTATCGTGGCGATCGCGTCGCGCAACGACTGATCTCGTCGCTCGCGCCGTTCGGGCTCGTGATCTCGCCCGTCGGCGTGGGGCGGGATGGGACGGCCGCAGCCGGTGACCACGCGGGATGCTCCCGGGCGGCCCACCAGACGGGCACCATGCCGGTGCGCATGCCGACTCGGGCGACCGGGTCGTGGGCCGCCATCCACAGATGCCCGACGACCCCGAAGAACAGGCCGTACGCGAGCAGGTCGTGCACGAACGTGGCGCCGGTGCGGTAGCCGACCGGGATCGGGCCCAGCGGCCCGGCCCCCCACTGCATGATCACACCGGTGCCCAGCATCACCAGGGCGCCTCCCGCCGCGAAGGCGGCGAACAGCTTCTGCCCAGCGTTGAACTTTCCGACACCGGCCGCGATCCGGGCTCGTGCGGAGACCCGCCGCCATGAGCCGAACCGCAGGCTGGCGCGCAGCCAGGCGCGATCCGCCGCCGTGAACCGGTTGAGCGCACGCAGGTCGTGGCGGTAGCCGGCCGACGCGGCCGCAGCCAGCATCGGCACCGGCAGGGCGAGCCCGGTATAGAGGTGAACGGTCTCGACGAGCTGGCGGCGGCCCACCAGCTGGGCCAGCTGCGGCAGGTAGAGCGTCGCGCCGGTGAGAAGGCAGCAGCCCATCAGGGCCGCCGTCGACCAGTGCACCCAGCGGGGCACCCGGCCGAACCGGCGCACCAGGCCCGACGCGGACGCGATCTGCTCTGCCGCGGATGTCGCGCCGGCATCTGGTACCGGGGCGACGGCGGGCGCGGGCGGTCCGTGCGGTCCGTGCGGGTCGGCGGAAGACGGCAGCGGGTCAGACGGCTTCATCGGCCCGCCCGTTCGACCGGCCGACCCAGCCGTCGACGTCGTACCCCTGACGTTCCCAGTAGCCCGGGGTGACCGCGTTGACGACCTCGATCTCACCCAGCCACTTGATCGACTTGTAGCCGTACATCGGGGCGACGTACAACCGGACCGGTCCGCCGTGGTCGTGCGTCACCGGCGCGCCGAGCATGGTCAGGGCGACCAGGACGTCCGGCCGGGTGGCCTGGTCGAGGGTGAGGCTCTCGGTGTAGAGGCCGTCGAAGGAACGGAAGGTCAGCGCGGTCCCGGCGGGCTGGACGCCGGCCGCCGCGAGCAGGTCGCGCAGCAGCACGCCCGACCAGTGCACCGCCCCGACCCGCCAGCCTGTCACGCACTGGAAATCGCGCACGAGAGTCGCCTGCGGCATCCGGCCGAGGTCGGCCAGCGTCAGCGTCATCGGCCGGTCGACCAGGCCGTGCACGCGCAGCCGGTAGTTGGCTGGGCCGAGCCTGGGGACGCTGGAGGTCACCGTGTAGTAGCGGAAGCCCCCGACGGGCACGAGGTCGGACAGCCCCGTCGGGTCCCTTTCCCGGATCGGGGCGACCACCCGCTCGGCGGCGCGTTCCACCGGCGCCCCGAACGCGACTCCCGCGGCACCGAGAGTGATCATGCCGAGGACGACCCGTCGCCCGACCGGCGTGCCATCGGATGCCACGCTGCCCAGTCAACACCGCCGTCGGTCCGTTCGGAGTGCCGGGCCGGGGAGCGACAGCATTCTGTAAGGACTTGGAGCGCCGTCAGACCGGGCCGTCGTGTCCCCCGACGGCGGCCAGGACGCCGAGGATGACGACGCCGGCGGCGGTCGCGGCCAGGCACCAGGCGCGGCAGCGGCGCGAGGCCAGCCGCGCCCCGGCCAGGTCGCCCCGGGCGAGCCGGTCGGTGGTCCGCAGCGAGTACACCAGCCCGAACGCCCCGACCGGCGCGCACAGGATGGTCGCCACGATGGACAGGCCGAGGTGGTTGCGGACCCGCGTGGCCCGGTGGCTGGGAGCCCGCCGCTGCGGCAGCCGGTCCTCGCCCTCGGGCGGGACGCCGCTTTCGGGCCAGCCGCCGCCCTCGGGCGGGACGCCGTTTTCGGCCCTGATGCCGTCCTCGGCACGGATGTCGAAGTCAGCCCGGAGGTTGGAGCCAGCCCGGAGGTTGAAGTCGGTGCGTGGGCTGAAGGCAGTCCGTGTGCTGAAACCAGTGGTGGCAGTGAAACCAGCGGTGGCGGTGGAGTCGGCGGAGGCGCTGTAGTCGGCGTGGGTGGCGCGACCGGTGCGGGCCGCGGGACCGGCGGGCTCCGCGCCGGCCGTGGGCTCCGACCAGGTCGCCCGGGGATGGGGCTGGGTGCCCGGCCCCTGGAACCGGCTCGTCGGATAGCCGGTCGAGTAATGGTGACCGCTGGAGAAGAAGTGGTGGCCGGCGGTGTCGTCGCCGCCCGCGACCCCACGAGTGGCAGGCCGGGCAGGGCCGTCCGCGGGTGGCTGGGTGGCACGGAGGTCCCGGGCCGGTGAGGTGGTGCGGGTGTCCTTGGACGGGCGGGTGGCCTGCGCGTCCCGGTACGGGCGGCCGGTGCGGGCGTCGTAGTCGTCGCGCCACTTGTCGAGCAGCTCGTGCGCGGCGATGATGAGCTGCATCGCGCGGATCGAGCCAGGATGGCGGCTGGCCGGGTTGTCGGGGTGGTGGGCGCGGACTCGGGCCCGGTAGGCGCGGCGGATCTCGGTGCGGTCGGCGGAGCGGTTCACGCCGAGGATGGCGTAGGCGTCGGTCCCGTCGAGCTCGCGGACGAGCCGGTCGAACGGGCTCACCCAGGGCTCCCCTGTCGTCGGCCGGGCGCGTTACGCGGTAATCATAGGCTTTTGTCGAGACCGCCGTCCGCGTCCTGTCGCATGTGCGTGATCAGGCGATGATGTCCCGGCGGGACAGGGTGACCGCCCCGAGCACGGCGGCCCCGACCGCGTAGCCCGCCCCGACCAGCAGTGCCGTTCCGTAGCCGGCCTCAGCGACGCCGCCCTGGCCGATCGCGTCGAACACGAGGCCGGGCAACACGCGGTTCGACCCGCCCCACGACTCCTGGATGATGTGCTCGATCGGGAATGTCCAGGCGACCCCGACCGCCAGCGTGAGCGCCGTCGAGCGCAGCACGAGCCCGAGTACCGTGCCGGCCACGCCGAAGAAGGCCGCGGCGACCAGCGCGTCGAGGTAACCCGAGGCGAGATGCCCGAAGCCGTCGGTGCTCCACCAGGCGGACGTGTCGATCCCGCGGAGCGCGGCGACGGCGAGCCCGACCGCCACGCTGAGCACGAGTGCGGCGATCAGCGCGACGGCGACCAGGGCGAGCATCAGGGCCATCCGGCCGGCGAGCCAGCCCAGCCTGCGGGGTTCGCGCAGGAACAGCGTTCGCAACGTCCCCTGGCTGTACTCGAGGGTGATGGTGATCGCAAAAACGAGGAAGATCAGTAGGCCGGTGAAGCTGCTACCGCCGGTGAAACCAAGGGCCGTTCCGGCTGCCGTCGACACCTGCCCGGTGGTGACGTCGAAGCCCGCCGGCCCGCCGGTGGTGGCCGCACCGGACCCGCCGGCATCGGCCAGGCCAATGACCAGGACGGTCGACAGCACGCTGAGCAGGGCGAGGATGCCCATCGCCACCGCGGTGCTCGGCCGCCACAGCTTGATGAGCTCGGCGCGGAAGGAGCGCCGGGCCGCCAGGACGAGATTCATCGCGACATCTCCAGATCGGTCGTAACGTGCACGGAGGCCACGGCGGCGGCAGCGGTGCGGGACTGCGCGACCAGGCTCTGGTAGCGGTCCTCCAGGCTGAGCCGGCGGGGCGAGATCTCGATGAGGGTGACGCCGCGGGCCGCGGCGGCCCGGTTGATGCCGGCGAGCAGACGAGCGTGCTCCCGGGAGTCCGCCGGTCCGGCGCTCAGAGTGGCGACCACGTCGTGGGGGCGGCGGACCGCCGGCACCGACAGGCCGGCGAGCAGGTCCGCGAGCAGCGCGACGTCCTCGTCGTGTTCCGGGCGCAGGACGATGTCATGAGCCCGGGTGGCCATCAGGCTGTCGGTCGGGCCCTGGTAAGCCAGCCGGCCCCCTTCGACGACGATCAGCCAGTCGCAGATCTGTTCCACCTCGGCGAGCAGGTGCGAGGAGACGAGCACGGTGCGGGTACGCCGCGGCCCGCCGGGTGCGCCGGGTGCGCCGGGTGCGCCGGGTGCGCCGGGTGCGCCGGGTGCGCCGGGTGCGGCGGCTGCGGAGGTCGAGGTCGGGGCCGCGGCCAGCGTGCGGATGAGCTCACGCATGTGGCGGATGCCCGTGGGGTCCAGGCCGTTCGTCGGCTCGTCGAGGATCAGCAGGTCCGGGTCGGGGAGCAGGGCGGCGCCGATGGCGAGCCGCTGTTTCATCCCCAGCGAGTAGGACCGGACCCGGTCGCCGCCGCGGCCGGTGAGACCGACCTCGTCGAGGATGTCGTCCACCCGGGCGGGATCCTGGCCGCCGAGGGCGGCGAGCGCGGCGAGGTTGCGGGCGCCGGACAGCGCCGGGTACAGCGCCGGGCTCTCGATCAGCGCGCCGACCCGCGGCAGGTAGGCGGCGGGCGCGTGCAGCGGCTGCCCGAGGACGGTGCCCCGCCCGCCGCTGGGGCGGACCAGGCCGAGCAGCATCCGCAGCGTCGTCGTCTTGCCGGCGCCGTTGGGTCCGACGAAGCCGGCGACGACGCCTTCGGGAACGGTGATGTCGAGCTCGCTGACCACGGTCCGCCGGCCGTACCGCTTGGTCAGGCCGCGGACGTCGATGGCGTGGCGCGCGCCGGAGGTTGTCGTCATGCCGATCAGCCTGTCGGCCCGGACCGGTGCTGTCGTCCGTCGACGGGCGACACTGGCGTACGCACATGAGCGTCGCCCGGCGGTGTTCCGGTACGCGCGGACGCGGGAGGTGCGGTGCGCGCCTGGTCCGAGCGCGCCTGGTCCGAACCTGCCTTGGTCAGACCAGGCCGGCCTGGTTGGCCAGGACGGCGAGCTGGGTCCGGTCGCGGGCGGCGAGCTTTACCATCACCCGGCTGACGTGGGTGCGGGCCGTCGCGGGGCTGATCACCAGCCGGGCAGCGATCTCGTCGTTGGACATCCCGTGGCCGACGAGGCTCATGACCTCGCGCTCACGCACGGTAAGCCCGCTCAGATCCGGGGCCGTCACCGCCGGCCGGCGAGCGAACGTCTCGATGACGAGCCTGGTCACCGTGGGAGAAAGCAGCGACTCGCCCGCCGCCACGACCCTGATCGCCCGCAGCAGGTCCGCGGGCTCGGTGTCCTTGAGGACGAAGCCCGAGGCGCCGGCGCGCAGGGCCTCGAAGACGTACTCGTCCAGTTCGAAGGTGGTGACCATGACGAACCTGGTCGTGGCCAGCTGTGGGTCCGCCACGATCGTCCGCAGCGCCGCCAGGCCGTCGACCACCGGCATCCGGATATCAAGCAGCACCACATCCGGCCGGGTGGCCCGGACGATCTCGATCGCGGCCCGACCGTCCTCGGCCTCACCGACGAGGTCGAGATCGTCCTCGGTTTCGATGAGGACCCGCAGCCCGAGGCGAACCAACGGCTGGTCGTCGGCGATCACGACCCGAATCACGCGCGCACCTCCGCCTGCTCGCGGCCGCCCACCGGCAGCGGCAGCTCGGCCCAGACCCGCCAGCCGCCGTCGGGCACCGGCCCGGCAGACAGGACGCCGCCCAGTTCCGCGGCGCGATCACGCAATCCGGCCAGCCCCTGACCGCCCTGCCTCCCACGGCCGGGGAACGCGTCATTCTCCCGCGCCGAGCCGCCGTCGCGAAACGGTCCGGACAGCTCCGGACGCTCGGCGGTTTCGGGCCGGTCAGCCCGGTCGGATGGCTGTGACAGGTCGGATGGCTGTGACAGGTCGGGCCGGTCGGTGACGTCGAGGGTGAGCCGGCCTCCCGCCGTGGCCAGGGCCACCCGGACCCGAGTCCGGCCCGGCGGTGCATGGCGCAGGACGTTCGTCAGTGACTCCTGGATGATCCGGTAGGCGGCCAGGTCGAGGTCGGCGGGTAGCCCGGTCAGCCGGTCGGCCTCGTCCCTGGCGACGAGCTCGATCGGAACGCCGCACAGTCGCACCTCGCGCAGCAGCGACGACAGCCGGCCCAGCCCGGTCAGCGGCGGCGCGGGCAGCCGGCTCGCACTGGTCGCGCCAAGGGGACCGATCGAGCCGACCCGAGTGGCTGCATGCGAACGGTCGTCGACCGCGGCGACGCCGCCGCCACCCGCGCCGGCGCACTCGTCCTGCAATCCGTCGCCGATGGTGTCCCCATCCGCGCCCCGCGATCCGTCTTCGCCTCCGTCCCGGCCAGGCCGGGAGCCGTGGCCGGAGTCGGAGCCGGGGGTGGCCTGCTGGCCAGCGCGGGTGAGGGCGAGGGTGGAACGCAGCTCGTCGAGTGCGTCGACGCTCGTGCGGCGGATCGCCTCCAACGCCACCTGGGCCTGCTCGGGCCGCCGGTCCAGCACATGCAGGGCCACCGCAGCCTGCAACGAGATGACGGACAGGCTGTGCCCGACCACGTCGTGCACCTCGCGCGCCATCCGCAGCCGTTCCTGCTCGATCCGGCGTCGGGTCGCCTCCTGGGCGGCCTGGGCGGCGGCGAAGCGGTTGAGTCGGATCAGCGCACCGACGAGCGCCGGCACGCTGCACAGCGCGACCCCCCCGACCATCCCGAAGACCAGCCCCCAGCCGCCGGTGGCGTAGCCGCGGGCGTGGCCCACGGCCGACCCGGCCAGCAGGACGACGTTCGCGACCAGCACCGCCTGCCAGGATGTGCCCCGATCATGGCGCAGGCCGACGGACAGCGCCGCGACGATCAGTGGAACGATCGCCGGGCCGTGCGGGTAGCCGGCGGCGAAGAACAGGCCGAGCAGCAGGCTGGTCGCGAGCAGCATCACCAGCGGGGCCCGGCGGCGCAGCAGGACTGTCCCGGCGAGCAGGGTGAGCAGCACGAACGCCGGCGCGTCGAGGGCGCGGGCGGGTGG
>NZ_JANEZT010000173.1 GCF_025403405.1 Frankia tisae | reverse complement strand
ATGCACGATGTCCGGGGCGAATTCCCGCAGCGCCGCGGGCAGGGCGGGCCACGGCACGGCGAAGCGGAACGCCGGGTACCCGGGCAACGGCGCTGACGGCGCCCACAGCACCGGTGCGCCGGCGTGCGTGCGGGGGGAGGTGCGCCGGGCGGCCGGTGCCGGGGCCGGGCGACGACCATCGCCTCGTGCCCACGGTCACGCAGATGCTCCAGGACTCGGCACACCGTGTTCGTCACCCCGTCGACGTGGGGGAGGAACGACTCGGTGATCACGGCTACGCGCACACCGAGCACGGTGGCAGGGCCTGGAGCCGTCCCGCGGACAGCCAGCCGACCGGTACGTGAACGTTCCCGCACAGCTTCGTGCGAAAGCGCCGTCCGGCCCGCGGGCGGCCGCGGTTCGGGCGGCCGGGGGGCGGCCGCGGGGCGTGGTGCCTGATCGTGGCCGTTTTCCCCACGCCTGGGTGAGGAGCATATTGGGAGGGGGTGACACGGGACGCGGGTGGGGACGAGCCGGACAGGGAGAACCATCGAGGTGTACGGGTGATGTTCAAGCGGCGGGAGACGGTGCTCATCACGTCCGCCAGCCGGTCGCGGCAGTCGGACATTGACCGCCGGCAGCTGCGCTATCTGGCATCGATGCTGTTCCGCGTCATCTGTTTCGTGCTCGCCGTGGTCGCCTTCCACGGCTGGTTGCGGTTCGTCGCCGTCGCGATCGCCGTGATCCTGCCCTGGGTCGCGGTCGTCTTCGCCAACGGCGGCCCGCCCCCCGAGCGGGACAGCCCCGCCGCCTTCGAGCCGCTCCAGGCGGTCCAGGACGCGCCGGCCGCGCTGACCGCCGATCCGCACCGCGTGGTCGACAGCGAGGGTTGGGTCGATGAGGAGGGCTGGGTGCACGGCCAGCCCGGGACGCCCCCGCCGGGTTGACCTGCGTCAGCTTCATCACCGACTACGGCCTCGCGGACGGGTTCGTCGCGGCCTGCCACGGGGTGATCCTGCGGACGGTCCCCACGGCCCGCATCCTCGACATCACCCATCTCGTGCCGCCCGGCGACGTGCGGCGGGCGGCGGCGGTGCTTGCCCAGACGGTCGAGTCGCTGCCACGCGGTGTTCACCTCGCAGTGGTGGACCCGGGGGTGGGGACGGCCCGCCGGGCGGTGGCGTTGCGCGCGGCCGGCGGGGACCTCGTCGGCCCCGACAACGGGCTGCTGATCGCGGCGGCCGAACGGCTCGGCGGGGTCCAGGCCGCGGTGACGCTGCCGGTACCGGCCGGGACGCCCGCGACGTTCCACGGCCGTGACGTGTTCGCGCCCGCCGCCGCCGAGCTCGCCGGGGGGACGGAGCTGGCCGCACTCGGTGCGCCGCTCGACCCGGCGACGCTCGTCCGCCTGCCCGCCCCGCACGCCCGGCTGCGGCCGGACGGGGTACTCGAGGCCGAGGTGCTGCTCGTCGACACCTTCGGCAACGTCCAGCTCGCGGCCGCCGGGCCGCTACTCGCCGACGCCGGGCTGCACCCGCCCGCCCGAGCGCGGCTCTGGGCCGTCGCCCTTGACGCCGGGGACGCAGGGACCGATCCGGCGACGCGGGTGACCGAGCTGGCCGTGGGGGTGACGTTCGCGTCGGTGCAGTCCGGTGAACTGGTGCTCTACGTGGACGCCGCGGGCATGGCCGCGCTCGCGGTCCGCGACGGCGACGCGGCTCGCGCCCTGGCCGTCGCTCCCGCGGACCGGCTCGCGATATGCCGGGTGGGCGACGGCGACTGAGTAGCCAGGCGACTGAGTAGCCAGGCGACTGAGCGGTCAGCAGAAGCCGGGGACGGCCTGCCAGCTCGGGCCCGGGGCGGGCGCGTCGTCGCGCAGTACCGTCGCTTCGATCCGCCCGTAGGGACGGTCCGGCGCCTGGTAGACGACGTCCGGGTTGTCCAGCCCGAACGGTTCGAGGTCGACCAGGAAGTGGTGCTTGTTCGGCATCGACATCCGGACCTCGGCGACCTGCGGGTAGGCAGTCAGGGCCGCCTCGCCCATCCGGTAGAGCGTCTGCTGTAGCGCCAGGCTGTGGACGCCGGCGAACGTGCTGATCAGGGACTCGCGGACGCCGTCGAACAGCGGTCCGAAGTCGTGGCCGGCCCCGATGTAACGCCAGCGGGCCGTCACCTCGGTCGCGAGGATGCGGTCGGTGGTCTCGGCGAGCGTCGTGTAGCGGTCGCGGGGAAATCCCCAGAACTCCGACCCGGTCGACTTGAGCACGACCAGCCCGGCGAGTCCGGAAACGACGAAAGCGGCATCGCCGTCCACTGTGACAACCGTGTTCCGTCTTTCCCCACCTGCCCGGCTGAAAGCATGGTTGTGCGGTGATCCGCCGACCGAGATCCGATTCCAGTGGTACTGCTCGATCTCTATCTGGGCGCCATCGATCCATGGGAAGGAATCGACAAAATGCCGGCCGAGCCGGATCGCGAAATCCTCGATCTGGCCGATTCCGTGCTCCCGCGCGAAGGCGTAGACGGTGTTCTTCTGCGCATCGGTGGTGAGGACGTGGGAGTTGTCGCCGGCCAGGTGTGCAGCGGCGAAGTCGCCGCGAAGCGCGGTGGACACGTTCAGATCGATGAGGTGATGTACCGGACCCGTGCGGTCCACGTGGACAAGGCGGATCTCCGCCTTGCCGAACTGGTTCGGTCCGAGCACGATCGCCATCGAGCCTCCCTGGTCGCGGGACGTACGTTCCCTCGCGGTGAGGGTCGCCCAACGATGAGTCTGATCCGGTCCGGGGCCGGGCCTCGGCCCGCGGCGCCGCGACCCGCGCGGCCGGGTGGCGACCCCGGCCGGGACCCGCCCGCGGCCCCGTCTATCCTGCGGCAGCGGTGTGACGGCGCGGTCCTTCCGTAGGTTTCGTGGTCGTTTCTGCCGGGCAGCCGTGGATCGCCGGTGCTCGAGGCCGTCCGATGATCGTCCGGCGGTCCGCCCGCGGTCCCGCGGTGGCCGGGGCGGGATTCGGCCGCCGCCACCGGCCCCGCCGCCCCGGGCCCGCGGGCCGTCGATCACGGACTGCCCAACGAATGTGCGGTGTCCCGCCGGATTTCCACGTATTTCGCAATGGTTTGCCGATGGCCCCGACCGGATGTGCCGTCCGGTCGGGGCCGAGTTGCGGATTCTCGCCTCTCGGCGTGACCGGTTGCGTCTCCTTTGGTGGCGCCATGGGTCCCGGTCGTCGCTTTCGGCGGATCCGCGAATTGTCATCCCCGGGGCGCAACCTCATCCGGTACCTGCGCGTCGGAAGAGGTGAAAGGGGAGGGGTTTATGGGGAATACCCGGAGGGTGCTACCCTCCGTATTTAGCTGCTCTACCTGGAGTGACAGTCGGGCGGCTGACACCAGTCAATCCAGTGATCGACGGGACGAGGTGCCGACCCCTGGGTACCGTTCAGACCTAGGCTTCCGTCCGGCGACGATGCCGGTCGTGTTCTTCGGAAGAGGGCATTACATGTCTCGCTCGGTAATGATTCCCTCACGTGATTCCCGTGGGTGGAGCCCGAGCCGTCCGGGTCCGCGGTCGGCCGGCACTTTCGGGCATCGCCGCCGGTGGGCGGGCGGGGCGCTCGCCTTCGTCACGGCACTGGCCGTCGCCGCCTGCTCGTCCGGCAGCTCCTCGAGGCCGGCAGGCGTCGCCGCGCCGGATCCCGCGGCGAGCGTGACCGTCACCCCGGGCGACGACACGACGGGGGTCACCCTCACCGATCACGTCGTCGTCCGCGCCAACGCCCCACTGGCCGACGTGAGCGTCGCCCGGGAGGCGAGCGCGGCCGAGAAGACCGAGACGGGGGTGCTGCTCGGCACCTTCTCGGCCGACCGGCGCACGTGGACGTCCACGAGCGGCCTGTTTTCCAACTCCCGCTACCAGGTCGCCGCCACCACCGGCCCGGCAGCCCGGATCGTCGGGACGAAGTCGGTGCGCACGAGTTTCGTCACCGGGGTTCCGGCGAAGTCGTTCAAGGTCTCCTGGGACCCGGTCGCCGGGCAGACGGTCGGGGTCGGCGCGCCGATCAGCCTGACCTTCAGCGCCCCCGCGCCGGACCGCGCCGCCGTGCAGCGCATGCTGTCCGTGCGCACCGACCCGCCGGTCCTCGGCGCCTGGAACTGGATCTCCAACCGGCTCGTCGTCTGGCGCCCGCAGCAGTACTGGGCGCCGGGAACGAAGGTGCATGTGGAGGCGAACCTCGCCGGATACGACGCGGGCGGGGGACGTCTCGGCGTGAAGGACCGGGCGATGGACTTCGCCGTCGGCTCGGCGCAGATCTCCAAGGTCGACGCCGCCGCCCACACCATGCAGGTGTTCCGCAACGGGCAGTTGCTGCGCACGATGCCGGTGAGCCTCGGCAAGCCCACATCCCCGTCGATGGACGGTCCCCACAACGTTCTCGGCAAGTCACCCGAGGTGATTATGGACTCGGCGACGGTGGGTATCCCGAAGGGCAACCCGGATTACTACTACGAAAAGGTCCAGTGGGCGGTGAACTACACCAGCGGCGGGCAGTACGTGCACTCCGCACCCTGGTCCGTGGCCTCCCAGGGGCGGGCGAACGTCTCCCACGGCTGCGTGAACGCCTCCCCGGCCGACGCGCAGTGGTTCTACGGCATCAGCCGGCTCGGTGACATCGTCGACATCGCCAACACCGGCCGCCCGCCGGACACCAGCCAGCTCGGGAACTTCTGGTCGGTGCCGTGGGCGGTCTGGAAGGCGGGTAGCGCGCTGCCCGTGTCGGACCAGCCTGAGACGGCGGCGCCCACCGCTCCGGCGGCCAGCACCGTCGCCCCCGGTATGTCGGGTGCGGCGGGTGCATCCACCGTGCCGCCCGCAGCGACAGGGGCCGGCGGCGCCTGACCGACGCCGTTTCGGCGGCCGGCCGGTCACCGCTTGCGTCGGGTGGTGACCGGTCCGCCGTATGCCCGGGTACTCGGCGTCGTCCCGGTGTGGGCGTCGTCCTCGAGTGAGCCGCAGCGTGCATGCCCATCGTCGCGGCAGGACCTGGCCGGGAGCCCGGCGGCCTCCTGACGGACGGGTACGCAAGAATACGGTGAATTCCCGTCCGAACCAGGTCACCGATCGGCCCGTGATGGCACCAATCGGCTCATGCTGTTGAGTGGAAGCATGAAGAGCGCGCTTCCGCGGCGCCCCGGCGGCCCGCGACCGGGCGGAGCGGACGTGCGTGGCTGGCACGACGGCCCCGGCCGGGGCGAGGGTTGGTCGGGAAGAGTGCGACGGTCGGGAAGAGTGCGACGTTCGAGAGGTGCATTGTGAGGCGCTTGCGCAACCAGGCCACCGGTCTGCCGGTCTGGTGGGTCGAGCTGCTGATGTTGGCGGTCCTGTACTACTCGTACACCGGCACCCGATCCGTCGCCGACGCCTCGGTGGGCGAGGCGATGCGGATGGGCCACGATCTGCTGCGGTTCGAAACCTTCCTGCACGTCGATATCGAGCTCAGCCTCAACCGGTGGTTGCAGAGCGTCCCGGCGGTGGCAGTCGTGTGCTGTTACTACTACGCGACGTTGCACTTCGTGGTCACGCCGGGGATGTTGGTGTGGACGCACCGCCGGCACATCCGGCACTATGCGCAGGCGCGCTGGACGCTCGTGGTGACCACGCTGATCTGCCTGGTCGGGTTCTTCCTGTTCCCGACGGCGCCGCCCCGCCTGCTCACCGGCACCTCGTACACCGACACCATGTCGCACTTCGCGGGCTGGGGCTGGTGGACCGGAACCGCCAGTGCCGCCCCGAACGGCCTGGAAAGCATAACCAACCAGTACGCGGCGCTGCCGTCGCTGCACTGCGCCTGGTCGTTGTGGTGCGGGTTCCTGCTCGTGCGCTTCGGGCGCCGGCCGGTGACCCGGATCCTCGGGGTGCTCTACCCGGCGGCCACGTGCTTCGTCGTCATGTCGACCGCCAACCACTACCTGCTCGACGCGGTGGCCGGCTGGACGGTCCTCGGGGTCGCCGCCGGTTCCGTTGCGCTGGTGTTCGCCTGGCGGCGACGGGTCCGGGCGACCCCGGCGGGTGTCGTGCCGGGGCCGGTCCCGCAGCGGGAGCCGGCCCGGCCGGTCGGCTCGGCGTCGCCGGCCGCGATTGCGAACGTGGACGGGCCGGGCCCGTCCACCGCCGGTCCGGCGCCCGGGTCGCCCGGGTCGTCTGAGCCCTCCGGGCCGCCAGAGCCATCCGAGTGGTCCGAAGCGTCCGAAGCATCCGGGTCGTCTGGGTCGGCCGCAGATCCGACCGCGGCCCGGCCCGAGTCGCCGGCGGAACCCTCCTCACAGGCGGCGCCGGCCACCGGGCGCGAGGAGGCGCCCATCGCGGCGGCGGTGCCCTCCGTGCCGGCTCCCACCACGCCCGAGTTGTCCCGGCGGTCGGAGCACGTTGTCCGGCCGGACGGTGCGCGCGCGGTCTGATGCGGACGAATCCCGCCCGGCCCAGGGGCCACGCCGGCGGGGGCGTCCTGAATGGGCGGTTTGCCGGCCCCCGATGTGTTGCCCGAGTGGGCGATGTGCGAAGGTTGTGCCGCGGCCGGTGTCGGCCGCATAGCCTCCCCACCGCCTGTCCGGGCCGCGTTGCGAAAGATGCACGTCCGACCCTTCCGCGCCGTCCCGGGTTGCGCGTCCGGTCCGATCCAGCTCGGAGTCCGATCGATGTCCCCGTCCCTGGCCGCGCGACTGCACCGTCCCCGCCCGGTCGCGTTCGCCGTGTCGTTGGTGTTGGCCTGGCTGCTGCTCGCCCTGATCGCTTTCGCACTGCGCCGCGGCCCCATCCAGGATGACCTGGCCGCGCGGGCGACGGCGGCCGTCCGGGCGGCGGGAGGCGTACACGCCCAGATACGCATCGAAGGCCGGGAGGCGATCGTGTCCGGGCGTTTCCCCAACGCGGCCGCCGCGGAGCAGGCACGGGTCTCGGCCGCGGTCTCCGGCACCACGTCGGCTCGCCTCGGCGGTGATGTGGTGATCGCCACGCGCCCGGCCAAGCCGCTGGTGCTCGCCGTGGCCGGAGGCGGCCTGGCGGTCACCGCGACCGTGCCTGACGGGGCGAGCCGCGCCGCACTGCTCGCCGCCGTCGCCGATGCGGCCGGCGGTACGGTGCGCGGTCAGGTGCTCGTCGACCCCGCGGCCGCCGAGCCGCCGGTGGAGGCCGTCGCCGCCCTCGCCACGGCGCTGCGCGGGGTGACCGGGGAACACGCCGCGACGGTTTCCGGCACGACCGTCGCCCTCACCGGTGGCGCGCCCGACGAGGCTGCCCGCCGCCGGCTCGGCGCTGCGGTGCTGGCCGCGACGGGTTCCGCCGTCCCCGGCGCCACGCTGGCGGACCACGTCGTCGTCACCCGCGCCGGATCCGGCTCCGCCGCCCGGCCTGGCCGCGCCCCGGCCGCGAGCCAGCAGCCGGGATCGCCCGCATCGGGCGACACCTCCGCCGGCTCGGGGGCGACCTCCGCCGGCGCGACTGGCACCCTGGCGGCCGTGCGGGCCGCCCTCGACGGTCACGGCGTCACCTTCCCGGTGGCCGGGGTGCGGCTGACCCCGTCGGCGCGGGCCCGACTGGACAAGGTCGCCGAGGCGCTGCGCGGCGGGGATCTCGCCGTCCTCGTCGGCGGCCACACCGACATCTCGGGACCGCCCGCGCTCAACCAGGCGCTGTCCCTGAACCGGGCCCAGACCGCCGCCGATTACCTGACGAGCCGGGGCGTGCCCGCTGATCTCGTGCGGGCCGCGGGCTTCGGAGCACGCGAACCGATCGGGAACAACCGCACCCCGCAGGGCCGCGCCGCCAACCGTCGCGTCGAGATCATCCCGCTGCCGTCGCGCTGAGGACGGCGACGGTGCGTGGGATGTCACAACCGTTGCGGCGTAACACCGGGTCGGCGTGGTAGGCAAACGCCATGGGCGACTCAAGCACGGGGCTGCACGAGCAGCCCGACAAGCTCTCCGCGCAGACGGTCGACCGCCACCGGGCGATCGTCTCGCTGATGGAGGAGCTGGAGGCCGTCGACTGGTACGACCAGCGGGTCGACGCCGCGACGGACCCGGATCTGGTGCAGGTACTGGCGCACAACCGGGACGAGGAGAAGGAACACGCGGCGATGACGCTGGAATGGCTGCGTCGCCACGACCCGGTGCTGGACACCCAGCTACGGACCTACCTGTTCACCGCCGGGCCGGTGACCGAGGTCGAGGCGGAGGCCATGGGGCCGCACGGCTCCGGCGAGGCCGGCGGCGCGGGCGCGGTGGTGGAGCGGCAGGCGGCGGGGCCCGGTGACGGCTCCCTCGGAATCGGCAGTCTGAAAGGTGTAGGCGAGTGAATCATCTGCTGCGCGGCCATGCCCCGCTGACGGACGCTGCCTGGAAGGTGGTGGACGACGAGGCGAAGGCCCGGCTCACGACGAATCTGGCCGCCCGCAAGGTGGTGGACTTCTCCGGGCCACATGGCTGGGAGTACTCCGCCACCCCGCTGGGCCGGGTCGGCTCGCTGTCCTCGCCGCCGGCGGACGGGGTGCAGGCCCGGATCCGCAAGGTGCAGCCGGTCATCGAGCTGCGGGTCGGCTTCACCCTGGACCGTGCTCAGCTCGCCGACGCCGACCGCGGCGCCGACGACATCGAGCTCGCGCCGCTGGAGGAGGCGGTGCGCCGCATCGCCGTCACCGAGAACTCGGTCGTCTTCCACGGCTACGACCAGGCGGGCCTGGTCGGCATCACGCAGGCGTCGGCGCATCCCCAGCTGCCGCTGGCGGCGGGGACCGACACCTGGCCGCGCACTGTGGCGAAGGCCGTCGCCCTGCTGCGCCGTGCCGGCATCGCCGGGCCGTACGCCCTGGCCCTCGAGCCGGACGGCTACACCGCGGTGATCGAGACCGCCGAGCACGGCGGCTACCTGCTGCTCGCCCACCTCCAGCAGATCCTCGACGGGCCCGTCGTCCAGGCCCCCGGGATCACCGGAGCGGTCGTGCTCAGCCTGCGCGGCGGCGACTTCGTGCTCGAGTCCGGCCAGGACCTCTCGATCGGGTACGCGTCGCACACGACGGACACCGTCGACCTGTACCTGGAGGAGAGCTTCACCTTTCGGGTGACCGAGCCGGACGCGGCCGTCGCGCTCCTGCCGGCCCCCGGGGGTGCCGGGGCCCGGTGAGGACAGGCGATACGGCCGTCTTGCGCCCGAGGGCTTGCTCGTGGCACCCTGCAATTAGGGAAGCCTAAGCTAAGGCATCGACCCGTCAGGGTCGGCGCCGCGGTCTCCCGGCAGGGTTCGCCAACTGCCGGCCAGCCCCGGGTGGGTTGGCCGCCTCGGGCTGGTGAGGTGCGGTGCTCGTCTGTTCTTGCTTCGCGGTGTCCGACCGGACCCTACGTAACGTGATCGCCGCCGGTGCTCGGGATGTGGACGAGATCGGCGAGCGTTGCGCCGCCGGCACGGGCTGCGGCGGCTGTGTCGAGGAGATCGAGGACCTGCTGGACGTCGTCGCTCCCCGCTGTGCCCGGCTGATAGCCAAGGCGAGCTAGGGCCCACCCCGCCCGCGTACTGTTTCTGCGATGTTCCGTCACTCTCGGTAGTGTCGTCGGTGTGACGCCCTGTGCGATCCGGTACATGACGACGCGCCGGACTGTAGCGCTGTCGGTGAGGTGCCCGGCAGCCGCCGCCGTCCTGCTGACCTTGCTGGGCTGCCTGATGGGCCTGGCGGAGCCGGCGATCGCGGGCGGGGGACCGGCTGGCGGCGGATCGGCTGGCGGTGATCGCGGCCTGCTCGCGGATGCCGCGGCCGCCTCGGCTGACCCGGCGCCGGTCGCGGACGACGCCACCGTGCCCGACCCAAGCCTGCCGGGACCCTGGCAGATCGGCTATCGCACGATGCGGATAGTCGACCCGAGCCGCCCGGACCGGGTTCTCGTCACCTCGCTGTGGTACCCGGCTCGCCCGAGCACGTCCACCGCCCCCGGCTTGGCCCCTCCCGGGACGACCGGGTCGAGCGCCGGGCCGCGCCCGGCGGCCGAATCCGGTGCGGGCGGGGCCTGCCCCGAGATCGCGGCCCCCGGCCCGGGGGTAGCCGGCGGGCCGGGGCAGCCGGCGTTCTATCCGTTGGCCGGGGACGTCGGGTTCTTCTCGGCAACCGCGGTGACCGACGCCGCCCCGGCACCGGGCCCGTTCGCCCTCGTCGTGTTTTCCCATGGCAGCGCCGGCAGCCGGGTGCAGTCGGCCTACCTGATGGAGGCGCTGGCCAGCCACGGCTTCCTCGTCGCCGCCCCGGACCATCCCGGCGACACGATGACCGACGCCGCGGCGGGGCGGGAGGAGCGCCAGCTCACGCTGGTGACAGATCGGCCCCGCGACCTCTCCTCGGTGATCGACGCGCTGACCGCCAGGTCCTGCCCGATCGCGCCGCGGGTCCGCCCCGACGAGATCGGCGTCGTCGGCTTCTCCTTCGGCGGGTTCACCGCGGTCGTGTCGAGCTTCGGCGTCCGATCCGCGTTGGGGGACCCGCGCATCAGGGCGTCGGTGGGGATCGCGGCGCCGACCTTTCCGCTGCCCGCGGCGTCACTCGCCCAGGTGCGCGTGCCCACGTTGTTGATCGGCGCCACCCTGGATCGGGCCGTGCCGGCTCCCGAGAACGACGACCGGGCGTTCCACCTCCTGGTGGACTCTCACCCGCGGATGACCGTCGCCGTCACCGGCGCCACGCACAACTCGTTCACCGAGATCTGCCGGCAGACCGGGCTGGTCGGTGCTCCCGGGATCCCGGTCCTGGTGGGCATGCAGGTGGCGCTGACCGCCGCGGCCACCTGCTGGCCGCCACACATCGCCTCCGCCGACGCCCACCGGCTCGCCGACCGCTACACCGTGGCCTTCCTCGCGAGCCATCTGCGGGGCGAATCCGGCTACGCGCAGTACCTCACGGCCCCGAACGCGGGAGACACGCTCCTCGCGACCGTCCGCACGAGCCCCTGAGGTGTTGCCGGGTTCCGTCCAGTTCATGGCCGGCTGCGAGGCGACCATCGCGGACACGGCCCGACCGAGTGCCCTGGGTGCCAGCCCGGTCGGGCTACTCGGACCGTGCTATGAAGAGATACAGGTGACCCGTCCCGACACTGCCGGCTACCGTTGGCCCATTGGCCGGCGGGCGCCACAACGCGCAGCGCCGGCCGGTTGATCCGGTCGGATCGGTGCCTCACACCCGCCCCGGTGCCCGAGCCGCCCGGCCGGCCGGATCACGTGCGATGCCTACGGGTACGGTGCGGTGCCCCGCAAGGAGGTCGTGGCGATGTCTGCTCGCCAGGTGCGGCGGTTCGAGCTGGAGCGTGAGGTCGACGTCTCGGGGGTGTCCGGGACGGGCGCGGTGGCGTTCGGGGCGCAGGCGCCCGATGGGACCTGCGTGCTGTGGTGGGCCTCCGAGCACGACTCCATCGCGATCTACCCGACGATGGAGACCCTGCTCGCCATCCACGGGCACGGAGGGACGACCCGGGTCGTCTACATCGACACGGCCGACCAGCCTCCGTCTGCGGGCGCCGCCGTGACGCCGCCGGGCCCCCGGGACGCGGCCGGTCGGTCGGGCGGTCAGGTCAAGGGGCGGAAGCAGGCGGTCGCGCGGTCCTGAGGATCGATGGTGTAAAGCGCCAGCGTGCCCGCCATCTCCCGCGGATCGATGCCGTGGTCGAGCATCCGCCGGTGTAGCTCCGCAAGCATGCGCAGGGCATGGTCGAGCAGGACGGGGGCGATGCCCGCGGGGTGGCGCAGCGCCTGCCCGAACCGCACGTCGGCGTCGCCGTCGCTGGTCAGCGCGGCGAGGACGCCGAGCCGGATGCGTTCGGCGAGGTCCTCCCAGACCGCCGCGCTCGTCGGCACCTCCGCCCCCCGCCAGATTCCCGGAACGTGCAGTTCCGCGACGAGGAGAGTCGGCTGGCGGCCGGTGCGCAGATGGACGGCCACGACCCACATCGCCATCAGCCAGCACAGCCCGCGCATGGTGTTCAGCGGATCGGCGGCGACCTGCTCGCGCAGGTGTCGCTCGGACTGCGGCCGGCTCGCCGGCGCCAGCCAGCCCCAGGCCAGGCGTTCGATGTCGACGATCTGGACCATCGGCAGGTCGGCGGGATGAGGCCGGCCCAGCGCGGCGGCTCGGCCGGAGTCGGCGTCGACGAGCGCGAGCGCCCCGGGGTCGGAAAGGGTCTGCCAGGCCAGACCCGGCGATGGCATGCGGCTTACAGTAACCCTAGCCAGAAGGCTTAACCAGAGTGTTGGCTGCACCGTGTGAAAACGGCGGTGCGGCCGCCGGTTTGTTTTCTCCGCGTCAGCGCGCGGGGCCCGCCATCACACCCCCATTGGGGCCTGTTCCGCGGGCACCGAAGTTTTACCGATCCGCGCCGCCTGGTTGGATGCGGCGCCGACCGGCACCTGCTCGCGATCGGCGGTGGAGTCGCCGGCGGGGATGAGGAAACTGACGTTCCACAGCACCTCGAGGATCACCTCCGGCTCGCGGCTGTCGATCCACGAGTGGGCCTCCGGCGCCGTGTGCACCGTCCCGGTGGCCAGATCCAGCAGGAACAGTTCCAGCAGGAACAGTTCCAGCTCGGCGCGGCTCCAGGTGGCCGGCCGGCGCGGAACGTCTGGAAGACATCAGGCAGGCCGGAATGCTGAAGCGGTACTCGGCGGCGATGCCGCGCGACCGTTCGACAGTACTGATGATTTCTCGGGGACGACGCAGCGAGCGGTTCGTCATGTACTGGAACGACCATCGTGGCCGGGTGAAGACCGCACCCCGGCAGCCGTCGGCGAAAGATCGTTGATCGACATGCAGGCCTGGAACAGGCCGGCGACGAAGGCCTGGGAATCCTCGGAGGCGTCCCAGCCTCGGCCCAGCTCGCCGACGAGCACCGTCACCCGGCTGTGTTCGCACAGACGGACCAGCGGGGGCAGCAGATGTTCGATCTCCTGGAGTTTGTAGAGATACTGCAGCTCCCGGGTGTCGAAGGTGCTCGTCCCGCCGCGATGTTGCGTGCGGTGTTACAGGTCTGCGACGTCCACGCGGGGTTGATTTTCTCGACCCGACCGGGGGCTTTCTGTTCCAACCGGGCGACGAGCAGTCCCCAGCCGTGGGCGAGATGGGGTGGCGTTTCCTTCCCGCCGTGAACGGCGGGGTCTCCACGCCGCAAGTCCAATGAAATAGGAGTCAAGCCCCCGGCGGATGTCCCGTTCCGCGGCGGCCGCACCGAAGCTGAGGCGGGCAAGATCGACCATCAGCACCCTTTCGGCCAAACGCTGGCGTGTGGTCCGCATCCGAACGCTCGCGACGATACTGCGAACACTGTCGAATGACGGGTGATTTCTTTTCGGATATGCGGGTCCGGCGCCGTCGTCACAGCGGTGGTTTCGCCCGTCCGGCCGGAATGCGTGCAGGTCGGGGTCGGTGCGTGGTCGGGTCGATCCGGCGGGGGATTCCTCGGCCCGGTTCCGGCGAGGAAGCCGGGGCCGCGGGTGCCTGCACCCGAAATCTGCGAAAAGTCCGCCCTGGCGCCGCGGCCGATGGGCGTCGCTCGCCCGCTGCCGGGGCGGCGGGCGTTCGTCTTCGTGCGCAGGCAACGGCGGGCGGGTCGCGACGGCCGACCCGGCCGGCGGGCCCGGTCACGGTTTCCCTGGGGTGGCCGGGCTCCGCGGGACCGGCACGTGATTCGCTGGGCCGCGAACGGGTGGTCTCGGGGGTGTGTGTGTG
>NZ_JANEZT010000172.1 GCF_025403405.1 Frankia tisae | reverse complement strand
CCCCCCGGCCGCGCGACGGCGGGTCCGGCACCGGTGGTGGCTCGGGCCCGGCCGGCTCCGGCCCGGAACAGGGCAGCGGCGACGGCGAATCCGGTTCGAAGGAGTCGGTGCCCGCGGCCCGGCACGTTCCGGCCGCCCGGTACGTTCCCGCCGACCAGTCTGTCCGCGCCGACCAGGCTGTCCGCGCCGAGAAGTCCGTCCGCGCCGGGAAGTCCGTCCGCGCCGACCCGTCCGTTCCGGCGGGGCGGTCCGTGCCTGCCGCCGCGTACGACCCGGCCACCGAACCGGCCGCCTGGTACACGCCCCGGATGGATCTGTCCGCGCGCGACCACAAGGGCGTGCCGGTTGCGGTGCTCCTGCCTGGCCGCCTTCCCGTGACCCACGCCGGCGCACCCGCTCCCGCCGGCGGCATCGGGGTCACCGGGGACGGCGACCCGTCCACCGGTTCCGACCCGTCGACCGGCGACCCGTCGACCGGCGACCCATCGATCGGTTCCGACCCGTCGCCTGGTTCCGAGCCCTCGATCGGTTCCGAGCCGTCCACCGGCTCTGACCCGTCGACGGGTGCCGAGCCCACCGCCGCCCCGAGCGTCAGCCCGCGGCCGGCCGTCAGCCCGCTGCCGGACGGCGCCGAGCCGTCTGCGGCGCCGCCCACCATCCCGCGGCCGCGGCCCGAGCCGCACACCACCGGATCCTCCGGTGGTGGACGTCCCGTGCCGTCGAACCGGCGAGGTGCGCCCGGCTGGCACGGCCTGCTGGGCCGGCGTTCCACGGGCGGCCGGCACGCCACCACCAGCCGCCGTCCCGACACCGGCGCTCGCACCGCCGGCCGCACCGACCGGGGAGAGACCCGATGACCGCCGCCGACCTGCTCCTCGTCGTCATGGTGATCGGACTGACGGCCTACGCGCTGCTCGGCGGCGCGGACTTCGGCGGCGGCGTGTGGGACCTGCTCGCCCGGGGACGGGACGCGCGGGCCCAGCGCAAGCTGATCTCGAACGCGATCGGGCCGGTGTGGGAGGCCAACCACGTCTGGCTCGTGTTCATCGTCGTCGCCCTGTTCAGTGGGTTCCCGCCCGCCTACGGGGTGGTCGGCTCGTCGTTGGAGGTCCCGCTGTCGGCCGCGCTGGTCGGCATCGTGCTGCGCGGCGCGGCCTACGTCTACCGCGCCTACGGCGCCGGCGCGGCGGGCCCCGACCACTGGTGGGGGCATGTCTTCGCGGTGTCGTCCACGATCACCCCGTTCGCGCTCGGGGTGGCCGGGGCGGCGCTGGCCACCGGGGACATGTCGCCGGATGACCCGTTCGCCCCGGTCCGCAGCTCGTTCGGCCTCGTCTGCGGGCTGTTCGCGGTCGCCGCGACGGCCTTCCTCGCCGCCGTCTACCTGTGCAAGGACGCGGCGGCCTCGCCGGTCACCGAACATCTGGTGCCCGACTTCCGTCGCCGCGCCGCCGGCGGGGCCGTGGTGTGCGGCATCCTCGCGCTGATCCTGCTGCCGCTGTTCTGGCACCAGGCCCCCGTGGTGGCGCACCGGTTCGCCGACCGTTCACTGCTGCTGGTAGTGCTCTCCGCGGTCGGCGGGATCGGCGCCCTGGTCGCGCTGGCGCGTAACCAGTTCGTCGCCGCCCGGCTGGCGGCGGGTCTCGCGGTCGCCGCGATGCTCTGGGGTTGGGCGGTCGCCCAGTACCCCGACCTGATCGTGGGGCAGGTGACGGTCGACGACGCCGCGGCCCCGTCGACCAACATCCAGGCGATGCTCTACACCGTCGGTGGCGGCCTTCTGCTGATCACGCCGCCGCTGGTCGTGCTGTACCGGCTGTTCACCCGGCCCGAGCCGGTGGACTGACCCGGTCGGGCCGACGCGCGGCCCCAGGTCGGCCCGGCGGTGCGTCACCGCCGGGCCGATCCAGGGCCGGCCAATCCGGAGCTGGGCCGTCAACGCAGGTGGGCTACGGTCGACTCGTGACGGATGCCCCTGCGCAGGCGCCGGTCACAGTCGAACCGCTGACCCGGCGGGTGCTGGCCGCCGAGGTGTGGCTCGTGCTCGGGGTCTCCTTCGCCGCCTCCGCGCTCTACGCGCTCATCCGCTACGTCGGTGTGCTCACCCGGCCGGGACCCGTCCGTTCCCAGGTTGCCCGGCTGAACACCTCGGCAGCGCCGGGCCGCCCGTGGCTGGATCTCGCCCTGCAACTGGCCGACGTCCTCACCGGGCTGGTGCCCGTGCTGCTGGCCGTGCACCTGCTGGCCCGCCACGGCGGCGGCCGGCGTGTGATCGGCCTCGACGGCCGGCGCCCCGGCCTGGACCTCGCCCAGGGGGCTGCGCTCGCCGCCGGGATCGGCGGCCTCGGCCTCGGTTTCTACCTGCTGGCCTGGCACAGCGGAGCCAACCTCACCGTCGCGCCGTCGAGCCTGCCCGACGTGTGGTGGCGGGTGCCGGTCCTCATCCTGAGCGCCTGCCAGAACGGCCTCGCCGAGGAAGTCATCGTCACCGGCTACCTGCTGGTGCGGCTGCGTGAGCTTGGGATCACACCGGGGCGGGCGCTGGCGACCAGCGCGGTGCTGCGCGGCTCCTACCACCTGTACCAGGGCCTGGGCGGGTTCGCCGGCAACCTCGCGATGGGGCTGCTGTTCGCCCGGCTGTTCCAGCGCAACGGCCGGGTGCTGCCGCTGGTGATCGCCCACTCGCTCATCGACACGGTGGCCTTCGTCGGCTATGTGCTTCTGGTTGGAAAGGTCTCCTGGATCCCCGCCCCGCGTTAAGGTTAACGGCAGGGAAACGCAGGTCGTCCACTAGGTGTCCGATGCTCTTCTTCTCGGTGCTGCGGCGGACCATCGGGCAACCACGAGGGTCATGGTGAGCATCGGCTGCCCGGGTGCGGCGTGCATGCGGTGCGGGGCGAGCGATGAGGAGGACGGGGCGGATGGCCACCGGGGTCCGTGAGATCGAACGCAAGTACTCCGTCGAGTCGACCTTCGTGCTGCCGAAGCTGGGCAGCGTGCCCGGCGTCACGACCGCGCGGACCCGCCGCGCCGTCAGCCTCGAGGCCGTCTACTACGACACCGACGACCTTCGCCTGGCCCGCAACCGGATCACGCTGCGTCGGCGGACCGGCGGTTCCGATGCCGGCTGGCACCTGAAGCTGCCGGTCCGCGTCGGGGAGCGCGACGAGCTGCAGCTCCCGCTTGACGCCGCCGGTGGCACGGTCGACGTGGCCGGCGGTGCCCGGCACACCCCGCCGGCGGAGTTCGTCGATCTGGTGGCGGTGCACCTGCGCGGCGGCGAGCTGCGCCCGGTCGGCCGGCTGCGCACCCTGCGCACCGCCCGGCGGCTGCGCGACGCCGCCGGCACCGACCTCGCCGAGGTCGTCGACGACCAGGTCTCCGCCCAGACCCTCGGCGAGGCAACGGTGGTAAGCACCTGGCGGGAGATCGAGGTCGAGCTCGTCGACGGCAAGCGCGGCCTGCTCGACGACGTCGGCGAGCTGCTGCTGGCGGCCGGCGCGGTCGTGGCGGCGGACTCCTCGAAGCTGGGCCGCCTGCTCGGCCCCGCGCTCGCCGCCGGGCCCGGGCCGGACGTGCCGCCGCCGCCGCCGCGCCGCCCGCGCCGGCAGACCCCGGCCGGCGAGGTCGTGCGTGCCTACCTCATCGAGCAGGTGCGTGCCCTGCTCGCCGCCGACCCCCGGGTACGGCTCGACGAGCCCGAGGCTGTCCACCGGATGCGGGTGGCCTGCCGGCGGGCCCGCAGCACGCTGCGGACCTTCGCGCCGCTGTTCCCGGCCGAGACGGTGACGCTGCTCGACGGGGAGCTGCGCGACCTGGCCGGCGCGCTGTCCGGCGCCCGTGACGCCGAGGTGCAGATCGCCTACTTCGGCGGCCGGCTGGCCGAACTGCCCGCGGACCTGGTCGCCGGGCCGGTCCACGACACGGTGAGCGCACACCTCGGGACCGGGATGGCCGCGGCCCGCGAGGAGGCGCTGGCGATGCTGCGCAGCGACCGGTACTTCGCCCTCGTCGCCAGCCTGCTCACCCTCGTCCGCACGCCGCTGACCGGCGCGGCCCGGCGTCCGGCCGGCAAGGTCCTGCCCGATCTCGTCCGCCGCGCGGACCGGCGGCTGGGCAAGAAGGTGACCGCCGCGGCCGGGCTCCCGGTCGGCCACGACCGGGACGAGCTGCTGCACTCCGCGCGCAAGCAGGCCAAGCGGCTGCGCTACGCCGCGGAGGCAATGGCCCCGCTGTACGGCCAGGACGCGATGGCGCTCGTCGGCCAGGCGGAGCGGGCGCAGGAGCTGCTCGGCACCCACCAGGACGCCATCATCGCGCGCGATCTCCTGCGCGGTTGGGGCGTCGCGGCCCAGGCCCAGAGCGACCCCACCGCGTTCACGCTCGGTGTGCTGCTTGGGCTGGAGGAATGCCGCGGCCGGCTGGCCGAACGGGACTTCTTCGACGCCTGGCCGCGGATCTCGGCCGCGAAGCACCGCCGCTGGCTCGACTGAGCCACCCCGGGCCGGGGCGTCGGGCGGGCCGCCGGGCGGGTAGCCTGCGGTCGGTTCCGCCTTCGTTCCCGGTGCCGCAGGAGGCTCGCGATGACCACGTCCACCACGCTCCCGACGACGCCGCTGGGTTCGACGGGGATGCGGATCACCCGAGTGGGTTTCGGGGCCTGGGCGATCGGTGGCGCGGGCTGGGCCTTCGGCTGGGGCGCCCAGGACGACGCCGAGGCGGTCGCGGCGATCCGCCACGCCGTCGCGGCGGGGATCAACTGGATCGACACCGCCGCCGTCTACGGGCTCGGGCACTCCGAGGAACTCGTCGCCCGGGCGCTGGCCGGCATCCCCGTGGCCGAACGGCCGTACGTGTTCACCAAGTGCGGCCTGGTCTGGGATGACGCCGACCCGACCGTCCCGCCGGCCCGGGTGGGTGCCCCGGCGTCGATCCGAGCCGAGGTCGACGCCTCCCTGCGCCGGCTCGGCGTCGACCGCATCGACCTGTACCAGCTGCACTGGCCGCCGCAGGACGGCACCCCGATCGCCGACTCCGTCGGAGCGCTGCACGAGCTGCGCGCCGCCGGCAAGATCCGCTCGGTGGGAGTGTCCAATTTCTCCGTCGACCAGCTTGAGCAGGCCGCGGCGGCCGGCGGAGTGGATGTGCTCCAGCCGCCGTTCTCCCTGATCGACCGCACCGCCGCCGCGGAGATCCTGCCGTACGCCGCCGTCCACGGCATCGGCACGATCGTCTACAGCCCGATGCAGTCGGGGCTGCTCTCCGGCCGCTGGAGCGCGAAGCGGACCGCCGAGCTGCCGGCCGACGACTGGCGGCGCCAGGCCGCCGAGTTCAACCCGCCGGCCCTGGCGCGCAACCTCGCGCTCGTCGGCGTGCTCGCCGAGGTGGCCCGTCGGCACGCGACGACGGTTGCCTCCGTCGCAGTCGCCTGGACGCTGGCCTTTCCCGGGGTGAGTGGCGCCATCGTTGGGGCTCGCCGCCCGGACCAGCTCGACGGCTGGCTGCCGGCCGGCTCGCTGACCCTCACAGATGTCGATCTCACCGAGATCGCCGTGGCGGTCGAGCGGCTCTCGGCCGGCCGCGGTCCGCTGCGCCCCACCGGCGACGCGTAGCCGTCCGTAGCCGGATCCGGTCCGGGGGCATTGGGGCCCGGACCGGCCGTCGGCGATGTGGGCCCGATTGTGGGCCGATACGTGGTCTCGACCGTGGTCGGATCGATACCGCCGTCGATCACCTGTCGGAGTTGCCACGTTTGGGCCATCGGCCGCCCGGTTGGCGCCGCAGGCTGTCCACGCTGGGAAATCCCTGTCAGCTCGACGGATTGCGGGACGGCCCGGGTGGACTCGCCTGTGGTCGGGCCAGCGGTGTTGTTCTGTTACCGGGGCATGAAGTGGACTTCCTTGCTCGGAGGACTCCCGCGAAGCCCTCCATCCGTGTAGCGTCGTCCCTGGCCGGAGTTCGCCGGTTCGCGTCTCAACCGAGACGCGGCGGAACAACGCCAGGAACTCTTGTGGCTTCCTGGCGTTCGGTCCGGGGCCCGCGCGGTGCGGGTCCTGACTGCACCAGCAGGGAGAACGGCACGTGGCTCAGGGCACGGTGAAGTGGTTCAACTCGGAGAAGGGCTTCGGCTTCATCTCCGTGGACGGCGGCGGCTCCGACGTCTTCGTTCACTACAGCGCGATTGACATGGACGGTTACAAGGCACTAGAGGAGGGCCAGCGGGTCGAGTTCCAGGTGACCCAGGGTCAGAAGGGTCCGCAGGCCGACGCCGTCCGCGTCGTCTGAGCCACGAGAGACTTCACGGTCAGCCCGCCCATCGGGTGCTCCGCTGGGCGGGCTGACCGCTTCTCCGCGTCGTTCCCCGGGTCATGCCGGGGAGTCGATTCCGCGACTGCCCGATCGTGCCGGAGGTCTCGGCGTCCCGACCCTGTCGGGTGTCTCGCCTTGATCGGACAGTTCTCCAGAAGGCACCTTTCCCCCTGATCAAGTGGGAAAAAGCGGTCTTCGGGCCCCACTACCGGGACCGGTCGATCCGCCTTCCGGCGGGTCGACAGGTTATTGCCGATCGGCGTGATTTCGGCGACGGATCGCAGCCGGCACGGTTGGCTGTTCGGGCAAAGTCGGGTAACCGCATCCTGGTTCTCCGACCGCTCGTTCTCGGTCTTCACTTCCAGCTCCTTGTGGCAGCCAAAGCTTAAAGGTTGCTAAGAAGAAGCTTGAAAGCGAATGTGGGGCGCTCTCGCGACCCGATCAATCACCGTTCGGCGCGGATGGCGCGTCGATTCGTGGCTGGCCGGGCGCGCCACCGCGCGCGCCGGCCCACCATCCGTGGCGTGGCGATGCCGCGGGTCAGCCGGCCCGTCAGCCAGCCGTCGGCGACGCTGCTACCCGGCCCTGCCCAGCGACGAGCAGCTCGGCAATCTGCAGCGTGTTCAGCGCCGCTCCCTTGCGGAGGTTGTCCCCGCAGAGGAACAGCGCGATCTCATGCGGGTCGTCCGGTGACTGCCGGATCCGCCCCACCCAGGTGGGATCGGTGCCCACCACGTCCGCCGGGGTGGGGAACTCGCCTGCGGACGGGTCGTCCACCACCGCGACCCCGGGGGCGCTCAGCAGCACCGCGCGGGCCTCGTCGCCGGTGACGGGCCGCGCGAAGCGGGCGTGCACCGCGACGGCATGGGTGGTGATCACCGGCACTCGCACGCAGGTGGCCGAGACCCGCAGGCCCGGCAGGCCCAGGATCTTGCGGGACTCGTTGCGGACCTTGAACTCCTCCGACGACCAGCCACCGTCGCGCAGCGACCCGGCCCACGGCACGACGTTGAGGGCCAGCGGCGCGGGGAACGGGCCGAGGCCCTCCTCGCCGATCGCCTTGCGCACGTCGCCGGCCGCCTGGCCGAGCTCCCGCGTCCCGCCGACGGTGGCGAGCTGGTCGTAGAGGGTGTCGATGCCGGCCTGTCCGGCGCCGCTGGCGGCCTGGTAGGAGGCGGCGAACATCGACTCCAGGCCGAAGGCCCGGTGCAGCGCACCGAGCGCGACGATCATCGACAGGGTCGTGCAGTTCGGGTTGGCGATGATGCCCCGCGGACGGGCACCGAGCTGGTCGGCGTTGACCTCGGGGACGACGAGCGGGACGTCGTCGTCCATGCGGAAGGCGCCCGAGTTGTCGACCGCGACCGCGCCGCGCGCCGCCGCCACCGGCGCCCACTGCGCCGAGACCTCGTCGGGGACGTCGAACACGGCGACGTCCACGCCGTCGAAGACCTCCGGCGACAGCACCTGCACGGCGACGTCCGCGCCGCGCACCCGCACGGTGCGACCGGCCGACCGGGCCGAGGCCACGGGCCGGATCTCCCCCCAGATGTCCGGCCGCTCGGCGAGCATCGACAGCATCACCGTGCCGACCGCGCCGGTCGCCCCGACCACCGCGAGCGTCGGTCGCCGGCCGGCCTCGTTGCCCGTCATGCCCCATCCTCCAGATAACCCGCGACCAGCACCGTGCTGTCCGTGATCATTGCCATGCTGTCCGTGATCATTGTCGTGCCGCCTGCAATCGGTGTCTTCATCGGCCGGTGCCCGCGTAGACGACGGCCCCGCCGTCGGGGTCGCCGAGCTCGAAGGCGCTGTGCACGGCGCGTACCGCGCCCGGCAGGTCGGTGTCGCGCACCACCACCGAGATCCGGATCTCCGACGTGGAGATGATCTCCACGTTGACGCCGGCGTCGGCGAGCGCGCCGAAGAACCGCGCCGACACCCCCGGGTGCGACTTCATCCCGGCGCCGATCAGCGACAGCTTGCCGATGTGGTCGTCGTAGAGGGTCCGCTCGAAGCCGATCTCGCTCTGCACCTTCGCCAGTGCCGTCAACGCGGTGCGCCCGTCGGCCTTGGGCAGGGTGAACGAGATGTCGGTGCGGCCCGACCCCGCGACCGAGCCGACCTGGACGATCATGTCGAGGTTGACGTCCGCGTCCGCGACGGCCCGGAACACCGCGGCCGCCACCCCGGGCTTGTCCGGGCAGCCGACGACCGTCACCTTCGCCTCGCTGACGTCGTGCGCGACGCCGCGGATGATGGCCTGTTCCACGAGCTGTGCCTCCGGAATCTCGGTGACCCACGTGCCCGGCTTCGAGGAGAACGACGAGCGGACATGCACGGGGACGCTGTAGCGACGCGCGTACTCGACGCATCGCAGCATGAGGACCTTGGCGCCACAGGCCGCCATCTCCAGCATCTCCTCGTAGGAGATCGTGTCGATGCGGCGGGCGTCGGGAACGATGCGCGGATCGGCGCTGAACACGCCGTCGACGTCGGTGTAGATCTCGCAGGCGTCGGCGTGCAGTGCCGCGGCGAGCGCGACCGCGGTCGTGTCCGAGCCGCCCCGGCCCAGCGTGGTGATGTCCTTGGTGTCCTGGCTGACGCCCTGGAAACCGGCGACGATCGCGATCGCGCCCTCGTCCAGCGCGGCCCGGATCCGACCCGGCGTGACGTCGATGATGCGGGCCTTGCCGTGCACCGAGTCGGTGATGACGCCGGCCTGGGAGCCGGTGAACGACCGGGCCTCGGCACCGAGAGTGGTGATCGCCATCGCCAGCAGGGCCATCGAGATCCGCTCGCCGGCGGTGAGGAGCATGTCGAGCTCGCGGGCCGGCGGTAGCGGCGACACCTGCTCGGCGAGGGCGAGCAGCTCGTCGGTCGTGTCGCCCATGGCGCTCACCACGACCACCACGTCATTGCCGTCGCGGCGGGCCTCGACGACACGTTCGGCGACTCGTTTGATGCGGTCCGCGTCGGCAACGGAGGATCCACCGAACTTCGCGACCAGGAGCGCCATGGCAGTCAGGTTACCGAGCGCCGACACCTGCCCGCTCCGCTCGACGGGGATTGCTCGGATGTGACCCAGGCCGGATGCGCGCGCAGCGCGCCCGGGGTCCGACCCACCGCGACGCTGTCGTCCCGACGACGGCACGCTGGGCGGATCCGATCCGTTGTGCCAGGGTGACGGCACCGACCGCGTCATATCGACCGTGTACCACGCGGTTGCATGAGATGGTCCCCGACGCACCAGTCCAGGAAGGACGATCCGCAATGGCAGTCAGCCTCGCCAAGGGTGGCAACGTCAGCCTCACGAAGCAGGCCGCGGAGGCCGGCACCGCCCAGCTCACCGCGCTGAACGTCGGGCTCGGTTGGGATGCCCGCACCACCACCGGCACCGACTTCGACCTTGACGCCTCGGCCATCGGCCTACGGGCGGACGGGAAGGCCCTCAACGACAGCTACTTCATCTTCTTCAACAACCTCGCGTCGCCCGAGGGCGCGATCACCCTGACCGGCGACAACAAGACCGGTCAGGGTGAGGGCGACGACGAGTCCATCATCGTCAACCTGCCGGCGGTGCCCGCCGAGATCGACCGGATCGTCATCCCGGTCTCCATCTACGACGCGGTGAGCCGCAGCCAGAACTTCGGCCAGGTGCGCAACGCCTACATCCGGGTCGTCGACCAGGGCGGCAACGAGCTGGTCCGGTACGACCTGTCCGAGGACTACTCCACCGAGACAGTCGTCATCTTCGGCGAGGTCTACCGCAGCGGCGCCGAATGGAAGTTCCGGGCTGTGGGGCAGGGCCACAACGACCTCGGCGGCCTGGCACGCGACCACGGCGTCAGCGTCTGAGCCACGGGCCGGCGCGGGCAGTGCGAACCATGCGGGCCTGGCAGGTCGTGACGCCGGGGCGGATGGGCACCGGGCCGCTGCGCGCGGCCGAGCTGCCGGTGCCCGAACCGGGCCCGGGGCAGGTCCGGCTGCGCGTCGACGCATGCGGCGTGTGCCGCACCGACCTTCACCTCGCCGAGGGCGACCTCGTGCCGCACCGGCCACACACCGTGCCGGGGCACGAGGTCGTCGGCCGGGTCGACGCGATCGGCCCCGGGGTGGCGCTGGCCTCGGGCGCCGATGCGGCCACCGCTCCAGGCGTCGAGCCGGGCGCCGGGATTTCCCGCAGTGCCGAAGGCGTCAGCGTGGGCGTGGGCGTCGGCGTCGGGCCGCGTGGGGTGCGCCTGGGCGACCGCCTGGGCGTGGCGTGGCTCGCCTCGACCGACGGGACCTGCATCTACTGCGCCCGCGGCGCGGAGAATCTCTGCCCCGCGTCGACCTACACCGGCTGGGATGTCGACGGCGGGTACGCCGAGTACGTCTGCGTCCGCGCCGACTACGCCTACCGGCTGCCCGCCGGCTACAGCGACGCCGAGCTCGCCCCGCTGCTGTGCGCCGGCATCGTCGGCTACCGGGCGCTGCGGCGCGCGGAGCTGCCACCCGGCGGCCGGCTGGGCATCTACGGCTTCGGCGCGTCCGCCCATCTCGCCGCCCAGGTGGCGATCGCCCAGGGTGCACGGGTCCATGTGCTGACCCGGTCGGCCCGCGCCCAAGCTCTGGCCCTCGAACTGGGTGCCGCGTCCGCGACCGGTGCGTACGGTGCGCCACCCGAGCCGCTGGACGCGGCGGTGCTGTTCGCGCCGGTGGGCGATCTGGTGCCGGTGGCGCTCGCGGCGCTCGACCGCGGGGGCACCCTGTCGGTGGCGGGCATCCACCTCAGCGACATCCCGCCGTTGGTCTACGCCGACCATCTGTTCCAGGAGCGGGACCTGCGCAGCACGACCGCCAACACCCGGTCCGACGGCGTGGAGTTCCTCGCCATCGCCGCCGAGCACCGGCTGGCGGTGACGGTGTCGCCCTACCCGCTTGCCGCCGCTGACCGGGCCCTCGCAGACCTCGCCGCCGACCGGGTCACCGGCGCGGCCGTCCTGCTGCCCTGACGGCGCCGCCGGGCCCGGATCCGGCCGGTCAGGCCGCGCGGGCGGGCAGCCGGCGCAGCAGTACCGTGCCCGCGACGGTGAGGGCTGCGGCCGTCGCCACCTCGCGCGGCAGCCGGTGGCGAGCCTCGTTCTGAATCTTCTCGTGGAAGCGGTCGAACCGGTTCGGCCACGGGCTGGAGCCGACGAAGTAACGGCCGACCTTGTCGGTGTCGGGCAGGCAGGCCCCGGTCATGCCGGCGAGAACGGCCAGGCGCCGCCCGGCCGGGGCTGACGCGGTCAGCAGCGCCATGGCGGCAAGCCCGGCGACTCCGTCGCGACGCGCGATCGGCAGCCACTCCGACTCGGTGTTCGGGCCGGTGCCCCAGTGCGGCAGGGCGTCCATGGCGAGGTGGGAGAGGAATCCCGCGGCCAGAGCGGGTACGGGATGTCGGATCGCCATACCCACGAAGGCACCCGCGCCGACGTGCGAACTGATGATCATACGGTGAACCTCCTGGTGGACGGTGCGGACCGGCCGTCGGTGACGGCCGGTCCCAGCGTGGCCGGCGGGCGGGATGCGCGTCGTGCTGGGTGCGTCGTGCGGACGGGGCCACGCCACAGCCGGCCGCCTCTTACGATGCCGCCCGGCTCTGCGTGTGCTGACCGCGGGGGTCGGCAGCTGGCCTAGTAGTGGCCCCCGCCGTGGTCGTCACGTGGCCTGGGGGAGTGTTCGATAGACCGATGTATCGGGAATATGCACGTGCGAACGCTCCGCTGGATGAGCGTTCCGCGGCGATCGCCGACGCGCGTTCGGACGCCGGTGCTGACGCGCGACCGGACGAATGCGCGAAAGCGAAGGCGTACGGGATCGCGGAAGCGCGCGCACATGCTCGCGCGAGTGCAGCATGATGGGCACATGGGCGCGCGGCGTAGCATCTGGGTGCATAGCGCAGCGGGGCGTCGCAGATCTATGTACCGATAGTTGGCGTCAGCCGAGCCTGATAGCGGAAAGTGATCGCGTTCGCGGAAAGTGACCGGGGGTAGTGAGGGGGTGTCGGATGATCTCCAGCGGGAAGTTCGGTCCACCCTGGGGCGGGTCACGCCCCAGGGGGACGGGCCCGGATCGTGGGGATGCACGACGGCACCTGAGCGGCCTGGATGGATAGGCGGATCCGTGGCGTCTGGACCTGTCCCCTGAGCGAGGCCGGTGATCTCGGCGCCGTCCTGCCGCCCGGCGGCGTCGTCTCGGTCGCCTGGCGCCTGGACGGCGGCGCCGGGCGGATCGTCGGCGGGATGCTGCCACGCGGGCATCCGCAGGGCGGCCCGCAGGGCAAACGGGTCCTGCGCGGGGAGGGTGTCTGGGCGGCCGAGATGTTCCCCCGGGACCGTGAGATCACCGCGGAGCTCGATCTGGTCGAACCCGGTCCCGCGGCCCGCCCCGCCCGGCTGGTCGTGCATGGCCCGGAGCGGGACATCATCGGCTACGTGGATCAGCCGCGGCTACCCGTGGATCGGTTGGCCCGGCTGACGACCGGCATGCGGCGCGACGCCCGCCAGATCCGGATCCGGGCCGCCGGTCGGATCTGGTGGATCAGGGCGACGAAGGTCTTCGGCGTGCAGGTCGTGCGCGACCACGGCGTGGGCGTCTACCGCACCCGCGGCCTGCACGCCGTGTTCAGCGCCGAGGCTGACCACCTCGATGTCAGCATCGTCCTGCTGACCCTTGCCTCGATCCCCAGCTCGACGTACGCGCCCATCCTCGGCTTCTGACCGGCCGGCGGGTCAGGAGGCGTTGACGACCCGGCGTCCCTCGAAGGCACGGCCGAGGGTCACTTCGTCGGCCCACTCAAGATCGCCGCCCATCGGCAGGCCGCTGGCCAGCCGGGTGACCCGCAGCCCCATCGGCCCGATCTGGCGGGCGAGGTAGGACGCGGTGACCTCGCCCTCGGTGTTCGGGTCGGTGGCGAGGATCAGCTCCGTCACCGTGCCGTCGGCCAGCCGCGCGATGAGCTCGCGGATGTGCAGGTCGTCGGGCCCGACGCCGCCGATGGGGTTGATCGCCCCGCCGAGGACGTGGTAGCGCCCGCGGAACTCCCGGGTGCGCTCGATCGCGACGACGTCCTTGGGTTCCTCGACCACGCAGATCAGGGCCTGGTCACGGCGAGGATCGGCGCAGATCCGGCACAGCTCGGACTGGGCGACGTTGAAGCAGCTCCGGCAGAACCGGACCTTGTCCTTGACCTCGGTCAGGGCGGTCGCCAACCGGCGGACGTCGACCGGGTCGGCGGCCAGCAGGTGGAACGCGATCCGCTGGGCGCTCTTGGGACCGATGCCGGGCAGCCGCCCGAGTTCGTCGATCAAATCCTGGACGATGCCCTCGTACATCGGTGCTCCCGCCCGTCAGCCCAGTCCGGGACGGCCGGGACCGCGCGGCACCGCGCCGCCGCCGGCCAGCAGCCCGCCGAGATCACCCAGCCC
>NZ_JANEZT010000171.1 GCF_025403405.1 Frankia tisae | reverse complement strand
CGGTCGTGCCGGGGCGGGGCACGATGGCCGCGGCGACCCGCTGGCCGAGGCGCGGGTCGGGCACGCCGACGACGGCGACCTCGCCGACGCCGCCGAACGCCGCCAGCACCCGTTCGACCTCGATGCTGTAGACGTTCTCCCCGCCGCGGTTGATCATGTCCTTGATGCGGTCGAGCAGGTGGATGCGCCCGGCGTCGTCGATGCGGGCCAGGTCGCCGGTGTGCAGCCAGCCGCCGTCGAGCGCCTCGGCACTCGCCTCGGGCCGGTGCCAGTAGCCGCTCATCAGCTGCGGGCCGCGCACGAGCAGCTGGCCGACGCCCTCGGCGGCCTCGGGGCCGTCGAGGCGCAGCTCGGTGGCGGCCACCGCGCTGCCGACCGTGTCGGCGTGGGCGAGCACCTCGTCGTGGTCCAGGCCGCTGACGCAGGCGGCCTCGGTCAGCCCGTAGCCGGGGCCGAACCGGGCCGCGGGGAACGCGGCGAGCAGCTCGGCGACCTGGCTCGGCGGGGTCGGCGCCGCACCGTAGCTGACCAGCCGGACATGGGAGACGTCGGTGCGGGGGAAGTCGGGGTGACGCAGCGCCTGCCAGTACATCGCCGGCACGCCGTTGAGCACGTCGATGCGTTCGTCGCGGATCGCCCGCAGCCAGGCGCCGGTCTCGAAATGGGTGGCGATGACGACCGTGCCGCCGGCGAGCAGGGCGGGCAGCCACTGCATGCCGAAGGCGAGGACGTGGAACAGCGGTGCGGCGACGAGCGTCCGGGTCACCTCCGTCGGCCCGAGGTGCAGGGCGCGGCGGCACTGCTCGGCGGCGGACAGCAGCGCCCGGTGCGACAGCATCGCGCCCTTGGGCGCGCCGGTGGTGCCGGAGGTGTAGAACAGCGCCGCCAGCGCCTCCGGGTCCTCGGCGAGGCGGACGGTGGCCGGGCCGTCGGGCAGTGCGGCCGGGTCGTCGATGACCAGCGTGGCGCCGGAGTCGGTGACGATGTGGGCGACCTCGGCCGGGGTCAGCCGGGTGTTGACGGGGACGGGCACGGCACCGGCGAGGAGCGCGCCGAGCACCGCCGCGCACCAGGGCGCGCCGTTGGGTAGCCGCACGGCCACCCGGTCACCCCGGTCGACGCCGGCGGCGACGAGGCCGCCGGCGACCCGGGTCGCGGCGTCCCACAGCTGCCGGTAGCTCAGCCGCTGGCCGGTGGCGAGGTCGACGAGCGCCTCCGCGTCGGGCACCCGATCGACGGTGGCCCGTGCGCCGTCGCCGACGGTGGTCGCGAGGCCGGTGAAGCGCAGCCCGGCCGCGGTGCGCACCGTGCCCGCGACGTCCGGGCCGGGGCCTGGTGCGGCAAGCCCCGGACCCGGCTGTGGCGCGGCGGGTGGGACGACGGTGCCCGTCCCCGCGCCGGGCGCGGTGGCCGGGTCCGGGGCGGCGCTCACACGCCGGCCTTCGCCAGCAGCCGCTCGTAGTAGACCGCCGGGCCGCCGAACAGCAGCTGGGAGGCCTTCGCCCGCCGGTAGTACAGGTGCGCGGCGTGCTCCCAGGTGAAGCCGATGCCGCCGTGGACCTGGATGTTCTCGGTGGCCACGGCGAGGAACGCCTCGGAGCAGACGGCGTGCGCGACGGCCGCGGCCACGCCCGGGTCGGGGGCGTCGGCGACGCCGTCGACGGCGCGGGCGGCCTCGCGGGCCGCGGCGTCGGCGACCTGGACGCGGGTGAGCATGTCGGCGGCCTTGTGCTTGACGGCCTGGAAGCTGCCGATCTGCCGGCCGAACTGGACGCGGTCCTTGGCGTAGGTGGTGGACGCCACCAGGCAGGCCCGCGCGCCGCCGACCTGCTCGGCGGCCAGCGCCGTCGTCGCCACGTCGAGGACCCGGTCGAGGATCGCCGCCGCGCCGCCGGCCGCGCCGACCAGGCGGGCCGGGGTGGCCGCGAAGGTCACCTTCGCGATCCGGCGGGTCAGGTCCAGCACGGGCAGCGGGGTGCGGGTCAGCCCGGCGGCGCCGGCGCCGGCGTCGACGGCGTACAGGCCGGGGCCGGCCGGGCCGCCCGCGACGACGAGGAGCACGTCGGCGCCGGCGCCGTCGAGGACGAGCGGGGCGGTGCCGTCGAGGGTGACGTCGTCCGTGCCGGCGCTCGCCGTGACGGCGATGGCGTCGCCGGCGCCGCGCCCGCCGAGCGACCAGCCGCCGTCGACGGACGGCGGGGCGAGGGTGGCGGTGGTGGTGCCGGCGGCGATGCCCGGCAGGATCCGCCCGGCTTCGTCCCCGCCCGCGGCGACCAGCGCGGTGCCGGCGAGCACCACCGAGGACAGGAACGGCGAGGGCAGCAGCGCCCGGCCCATCTCCTCCAGTACCACGGTGAGCTCGACGAGGCCGTAGCCGTCGCCGCCGTGCTCGGTGGGCAGGGCGAGCGACTGCAGGCCGAGCTGCTCGGCCATCTGTGCCCAGACCTTGTCGTCATAGCCGCGCTCGGAGTCGATCGCGGCGCGCACGGCGCGCTCGTCGGCCTTGGCGGCCATGAAGTCGCGTACCGCCGAGCGCAGCTCGTCCAGCTCAGTGCTGGTGGTGTCCTCGGTGCTCATTCTCCAGACCTTCCCGATCCCGTGGAACCGACCGACCGACGGAGCTCCCGGAACGGCGACCTGGTGTCGATGCCGGGCTCCTTGGGCAGACCGAGCACCCGCTCCGCGAGGATGTTCTTCATGATCTCCTCGGTGCCGCCGAGGATCCGCAGCGCCGGGGTGGACAGCAGCAGCTCCGTCCACGAGTAGGTGCCCCACGCGCCGGTGTCGGCGATCAGGCGGGGACCGATGATCTCGGCGGCGAAGTGGGCGCCCCGGGTGAGGTTCTGGGCGTACATCAGCTTGGACACCGACGCCTCGGGGCCGGGCTGCTCACCCGCGCGGAACTTGCGGATCATCTGGTGGTTGAGGTACTCGGTGGCGAGGGTGTCGGCGTGCAGCTCGGCGAGGCGCCGGCGGGCGGCGCCGTCGTCGAGGCGGCCGTTGGCGCGCAGCAGCTCGGTGAGGAACGGCAGGGCGACGGCGCGGCCGACCGGGCCGGCGCCCTCGCCGCCGACGCTGGCCCGCTCGTTCATCAGGGTGGTCAGGGCCACCCCCCAGCCGCCGTCGACGGGGCCGAGGCGGTGGTCGTCGGAGACGTGGACGTCGGTGAGGAAGACCTCGTTGAACTCGGAGCCGCCGCTCATCTGGCGCAGCGGGCGGATGTCCACCCCGGGGGCGGTCATGTCGACGATGAACGCGGTGATGCCCCGGTGCTTGGGCTTGTCGGGGTCGGTGCGGCACAGCGCCAGCCCGATCGCGGCGTGGTGCGCCACCGACGTCCAGACCTTCTGCCCGTTGAGCACCCAGCCGTCGCCCTCGCGCACGGCCTTCGTCTCCAGGCCCGCCAGGTCGCTGCCCGCGGCCGGCTCGCTGAACAGCTGGCAGGCGATGATCTCGCCGCTGTAGAGCCTGGGCAGGTAGCGCTGCCGGAGCTCGTCGGTGCCGTGGGCGAGGATCGTCGGGCCGATCATGCCGAGGCCGATGAGGGAGAGCACCCCGGTCTCGGGCACCTCGTAGGCGGCCTCCAGGCCGTCGTAGACGAGGTCGTGCAGGGTGGTCAGGCCGCGCCCGCCGAACGCGGTCGGCCCGGTGAGCCAGCCGAAGCCGTTGTCGTAGCGGGTGCGCTGCCACGCCTTCGCCGCGGCGACCTTGGCATTCTCGACCTCGGGCGGGTCGGTGCTGAAGTAGGTGATCCGGTCCTCGCCCTCGCCCCAGGCGACGTCCTCGGCCGCCCGGGCACGGCGGGTGGCATGTGCGTCGAGGAACGTGGTGACCTCGGCGACGAACTGGTCCATCTCGCTCGGCATGGGCAGTCTCCTCGGGGGGTCGGTGGGGTGCCTGCGCCGGCCCACCGGAGGCGGCCGCGGTGCCGGAAACCCAGCTGCCGACTGGGGTGTCAAGTATGGCGGGAAATCCCGGCTTGCAGGGGCACGCCGGGGCGGCCTGAGCAAGGATTATGGCCTCATGACACTAAGGTTTGACGAATATGTCAAGTATCCCCTAGAGTCGCCAGCGTCGCCGTGCGGACTGACCGGGCAGAGGAGCTTACGGGTGCAGCAACAGGGTGAGGGTCTGCTGGCGGGACGCGTCGTCATCGTGACGGGCGGGGGCCGGGGAATCGGCCGCAGCCACAGCCTCGAACTGGCCGCGCACGGGGCAACTGTCGTGGTCAACGACCTGGGCGTCGGAGTCCGCGGGGAGAACTCGCAGGAGGAGCCGGCCGACGCCGTCGTCGCCGAGATCGAGGCCTCCGGCGGGGTCGCGGTGCGCGACACCGGCAACGTCACCGACTGGGCGGCGGTGCGCTCCCTCGTGGCGAACACGGTCGAGCGGTTCGGCCGGCTCGACGCCATCGTCAACAACGCCGGGATCCTGCGGGACGCGACGATCACCTCGCTCACCGAGCAGGACTGGGACGCCGTGATCGGCGTCCACCTCAAGGGCACCTTCGCCCTGACCAAGCACGCCTGCGACTACTGGCGGGCCGAGTCCAAGGCGGGCCGCCCGGTCGCCGGGCGGATCGTCAACACCACCTCCGGCACGGGCCTGGCGGGCAACGTCGGCCAGGCCGCCTATGGCGCGGCCAAGGCCGGCATCGCGAACCTGACGCTCACGACGGCGCTGGAGGCCGGCCGCTACGGCGTGACCGCCAACTGCATCTCGCCGGTCGCCGCGACCCGGATGACCGCCGGCACGGGCCTCGCCCAGCCCGGCGCCGCCGAGGGGTTCGACCGGTTCGACCCGGCGAACTCCTCCCCGGTCGTCGCCTGGCTGTGTTCGCAGGCGTCCGGCTGGCTGACCGGACGGGTCCTGCGCATCGACGGCAACACCGTGCATCCGGTCGACCCGTGGAGTGTGCGCCGCGGCTACAGCGCCGCCCGTGGCGGGCGCCTCGACGCCGCCGAGCTCGACGCCGGGCTGCGCGTCGTGCTGGGCACCGCCCCGGCGGGGCTGGCCGGCCTGAGCATCGTGTCCTGAGCGGTGGGAGCTGCGAACGGTCGTGGCCCGAACGGTCGTGGCCCGATCGGCGAAAGTCCTGGCTGGCGGCGAGAGGAGACAACGCGATGACGACGGTGGCCGCTGTCGGTACGTATCTGCCCCCCTGGGGCGGCGCGCGGGGACGGGTCCTGGGACCCGATGAGGACGCGCTGACGCTGGCCGTCGCCGCCGCCCGGGCGGCGCTGGCGGGCGCCGGCCCGGAGCTGGACGTGCGCCGGGTGTTCTTCGTGACCCGGGAGCTGCCGCTGCTCGTCGGCGGTAACGGCGCCGCGCTGCTGGCCGGCATCGGCCTGCCCGACGACGTCTCCGTCGTCGAACAGGTCGGCGGCGGGCCGGCGGTGTTCGACGCACTGGCCGGTGCCGAGGCCGGCACGCTGGTGGTCGGCGTCGACGCGGCCGAGACCGGCCCGGTCGGCGCGGCCGCGGTGCTGGTCGCCGTCGGTGTCGGTGACGGCGTCGGCGTGGAACTGGTCGGCCGGGTCGTGCGCAGCCTGCCGGTGCACAGCCGTGAGACCGGCGGGGGCGTGCGCGACTACTCGGATGCCCGGCTGGAGCGCGAGCGCGGCGTCGGGGTCGCCATCGAGCGCCTCGACCTGCCCGACAAGCCGGTGGTTGTGGCGGGGTTGCCCGCCAAGCAGGCCCGCGCGCTGTGCGCCGGGGTGCCGCCGACGCTGCCGACGACCGGCGCGAGCGCGGCGCTGTTCGCGCTGGCGGCGCTCGTCGAGGTCGGCGCCGGCGGGCTGGTCCTCGCCGTCGAGCAGGGCTCGGCGACGGCGCTGCGCGTCGACGGGGTGCCCACGGTGCACCGCGACGAGCCGGCGCTGCTGGCGCCGGAGAAGCTGACCCGCACCCCCGGCCCGGACATCGCGATCTCGCTGGCCGCCTACGAACGGGCCTTCGACGCGAAGCTGCGCTGGGACGCGGGCAAGTGCGACGCCTGCGGCACGCTGGCGCTGCCGCCGCGCCGGCGGTGCATCAACTGCGGCTCGGAGGACGGCTGGTCGCTGACCCCGCTGCCGCGCACCGGCGAGGTGTACACGATCGTCACCGTGCACGTCCCCGTGCCGGGCCTGCCGACGCCGTACTCGCTGGCGATCGTCCAGCTCGACGACGTCGAGGTGCGCGCGCTGGTGAAGGTGACCGGTGCCCCGGCCGGCACGGTGCAGATCGGCGATCGCGGCCGGCTGGTGCTGCGCCGGGTCGCGGTCCGCTCAGGAATTCCGGACTACGGATATGCGCTGTATCCGGACACGGCCGATGCGGCCGCGGGTGTGACCGAGGGAGCGGTGCGATGAGACGGGTGGCGGTGGTCGGCGCCGGGATGACGGCGTTCGGCGAGCATTTCGGCCTGGGCATCAAGGAACTGCTGCCGATGGCGGTCTCCGAGATGGCCGCGCACGTCGACAAGGGGCTGGACCGCGCCGACATCCAGGCGGCCTGGTTCGGCGAACTCACGACCTCGGACGGTTTCCCCACCGGCATCCTCGCGGACACCTGCGGGCTGCTCGACATCCCCGTCACCCGGGTGGAGAACGCCTGCGCGACGGGTAACGACGCGGTGCGCAACGCGTTCTACGGCGTCGCGTCCGGGGCGTTCGACGTGGTGCTGGTCGTCGGGGCGGACAAGGTGCGGGAGTCCTCGGCGCGCTCGACGTTCTGGGAGTGGGCGGGGCTGACCCGCGACATGGCCTGGGACTACCCGCTCGGCCTGGTGGCCCCGGCGAACTTCGCCCTGCACGTCGCCCGGTACCTGCACGAGTCGCCGGCGACCAAGGAACACCTCGCGATGGTCGCGGTGAAGAACCACAAGCACGGCGTGTCAAACCCGAAGGCGCAGCTGCGGTACGAGATCACCGTCGAGCAGGCGATGAACTCGCCCGTCGTCGTCGCCCCGTTCAACCTCTACGACTGCACCCCGCAGAGCGACGGCGCGGCGGCGCTGCTGCTCGTCTCCGAGGACGTCGTCGCCCGCTACACCGACCGTCCCGTCTGGGTGCGCGGCGTCGGGCTCGGCCTCGACCGGGTCATGCACCAGCACAAGAAGGACATGACGACCTTCCCGCCGACCGTGAAGGCGTCCAAGGCCGCCTACGCGATGGCCGGGATCGGCCCGGAGGACATCGACGTCGCCGAGGTGCACGACTGCTTCACCGGCGTCGAGCTGATCAGCTACGAGGACCTCGGGTTCGCCGAGAAGTTCGGCGCCTACAAGCTCATCGAGAACGGCGTGACCAGCGTCGGCGGTGCCAAGCCGGTCAATCCCAGTGGCGGTCTGAAGGCGAAGGGGCACCCGCCGGGCGCCACCGGCGTCGCGCAGTGCGTGGAGCTGTTCGAGCAGCTGCGCGGCGAGGCGTCCAACCAGGTCGACGGCGCCCGCACGGCGCTTGCGCACAACATCGGTGGCCCCACGGCGGTGTCCGCGGTGACAATTCTGTCCTCGCAGCAAGGCTGAGCTCGCAGCAAGGCTGAGCTCGTAACGAGGTTGACCTCACGGTGGGGCACGCGGTCGCAGCGGCGACCGCGGCCCCGGCGGGACGACACAGACGGGAAAGGGACCGGATGGAACTGGCAGGCAACGTCGCCCTGGTGACCGGCGGCGCCGGCGGCCTCGGCGAGGCAACGGTGCGGGCGATCGTCGCCGCGGGCGGGTCGGCGATCATCGCCGACCTCAACGACGAGCGCGGCGAGAAGCTCGCCGCCGAACTCGGCGACGCGGTGAAGTACTCGCGCACCAACGTCCTCGACGACGACTCCGTGCTCGCGACGATCGAGGCGGCCGGCGAACTCGGCACGCTGCGTTTCGCGGTGGCGTCCCACGGCGGCTTCGGCGTCGCCGAGAAGGTCGTGCAGCGTGACGGCTCCCCGGCGTCGATGGACGGCTTCCGCAAGACCGTCGACCTGTACCTCAACGGCACGTACAACGTGCTGCGCCTGGCCGCCGCGGCGATCGCGCGCACCGAGCCGGGCGAGGACGGCGAGCGCGGGGCGGTCGTGACCACGGCCAGCATCGCCGCCTTCGAGGGTCAGATCGGCCAGTCGTCGTACTCGGCGGCCAAGGGCGGCGTCGTCGGCCTCACCCTCGCCGCCGCCCGTGACCTCGGCTCGCTCGGCATCCGGGTGGTCTGCATCGCCCCGGGCACCATGCGTACGCCGATCATGGAGTCGGTCGGGCCGGAGGCGCTGGCGAAGTTCGGCGCGGCGGTGCCGTTCCCGAAGCGGCTCGGCCACCCGTCGGAGTACGGCGCGCTGGTCACCCACATCCTGACCAACCCCTACCTCAACGGCGAGACGATCCGCCTGGACGGCGCGCAGCGCTTCGGGCCCCGCTAGGGCCCGCGGCCGAATTATTTTCACCCTGGCTTGAGCCGGGCCTGACACCGGGGAGCGGTGATGATCAGAGCAGGCCATCCCGGCCATGGGCCGCGCATCCCCGCGGCGGCCACTCCCCGGCGCCGGCCCGGCTCGATCCGGCGCACCAGCACCCTCGACATCGCCGGCGGCCGGGCGCTGTCCGGCCCGCTGGTGCTGCGCGGGCGGGGCCGCGACCTGCTCACCGATCCGTCCGGCACCGGGTTCGAGCGGGCGCACGCGGCGGTCGAGGTCGAGATCGACCGCACGGCGCGCCCCGCCGTCGCCCGCGTCCTCGCCGACCCGCCCCTGCCCGGCGTCGAGGCGCTGGTCGGGGCGAGCGTGCCCGGCGGGTTCCGCAGGGCCATCGCCGCGGCCCTGCCGGCCGAGGGATCCTCGCTGGGGCATCTGCTGCTCGACGACGTGCCCGGCGCGGTCATCATCTCCGGCTACGCCTGGGCGGTGGAGCCCGGTGAGAACGGGCCGCATCCGGGCGGCATGGCCCAGGCCGACATCTGCTCGGGCTGGCGCTCCGACGGCACAATGATGATCTCCCTGCGCACCGAGGGCGAGCTGCCGCCGATGTCCGGCCCCGTCGCCCCCGACCTCGCCGACCCCGACGACCCGGCCGCCTGGCACGAGCTGCCACCGCTGGGCGTGAACGGGGTGCGCCGCCGTCGGCGCCTCGACCTCACCGCCTGCGACGGGCTGCTCGACGTCGACGCGATGTTCCGCGACACCTATGTCGACTCCGACGGCGACGAGACCGTCGTCCACGAGTACGGCCTGACCGCCGAGATCGATGCCGAGACGTTCACCGTCGTGACGGTCGCCGCGCAGCCGCGGGTGCTGCCGTGGGTCGAGTGCCCGCTGGCCGGCGCGAGCGCGGACCGCCTCGTCGGCACCGACGTCCGCGCCGTGCGCGGGCTGGTCGGCGGCGCCTTCCGTGGCATCTCCACCTGCACGCACCTCAACGACCTGCTGCGCTCCCTCGGCGACGTCGAAGCCCTGGCCGCCACGCTCGTCCCCACGCCGGCCGTCGGCTCCTGACCCGAACTGCGCCAGGTGCGGAAAGAATTCCGGGGCGATGTCACCGTGGTATCCCTGTAGTACCGTCCAGGAATGGTCAGGGATATTCGTGAAGTCACCCCGGAAGAACACTGGAAGCAGTTCGAGGAGGCCTGGACGGCCCTCCTCAGCTACCGGTATCTGGGAAAGCTGAGCCCCGATCTCGACACCGCCGTCGAACTCGAGACGATGCCGCTGCGCCACGACATGCGCAACTCCACCGGCGGCATCATGGCGGCGCCGCTGTGCATCGCCTCGCCCGAGCCCTACTGGCTGGACAGCCAGTGCGTGCCGGCGCCGGTGGTCATGTCCTACGACATCCTCGACAGCGCCCGCGACGTCCGCGGTGTCGTCGTGCACCGCGACGTCATCCATCTCGGCCGCACCATGGGCTTCAGCCGGTCGCTGACGGTCGACGCCGACGACCCGAGCCGGGTGATCGCCGTGTCGTGCGGCACCGGGGTGAGTCTCGGCGACGTCCCCGAGGACTATCAGAAGGTCGCCAACCCGCCGGTCCCGGTCGTGGACTCGCCGTCGCTGCCGCCGCTGCACCAGGTGTTCGGGGCGCGCCGCGGCGAGGACGGGTTCTGGCGGCTGCCCGAGGTCACCCCGGAGCTGTCCTCGCCGCACGCGGCCCTGCACCTCGGACCGATCAACATCGCTTTCGAGGTCGCGGCGATGGACGCCGCCGCCGCGCACGCCGGCACCGACGCGCTGCAGGTCGACAGCTGGATCGTCATGTTCGTCCGCCCCGGCGTCGCCGGGCCGTTCCGGGTCGAGGCCGAGGTCGTCAGCGGACGCTCCGAGCGGATCGCGACGCAGCTGACCCTGCGCGACGAGGGCCGCGCGGACCGCGTCGTCAGCGTCGCCCGCGCCGTCTTCCGTCGGGTCTGATCCCGCCGCGGACGCACGTCGAGTAAGCGGGTTGCTCCGGGGCGTCCCGTCATTGACGCTCCTCGCGGTGGCTTCATAGAATAGTGTTCTACGCTCGGCGAATTGGTGTCCTCCGTATCCTGCGCCGGGATTCCTCCACCATTCGCGGGGATCTCGTTGGCGTTGGTTCCGCCTGCCGAGACGCAGCGAGTCCGAAGGGTGCTTCGCGTGCCGGTCTCCGTCATCAATGACGCCGTCACCTGGTGGGAGTTGATCGAGCGCCGGACGCATGCGACCCCGGACCTGGCGATGCTCGTCGACGCGGGCGGGCGGCGGCTGACCCACCGCCAGTTCCGCGATGTCGTCGAGCGGGCCGCCGCCGGGCTGTGGGAGCTGGGGGTGCGCCCGGGGGAGGTGGTGAGCTGGCAGCTGCCGACGACGATCGAGGCCGCCGTGCTCATGTCCGCGCTGGCCCGCCTCGGCGCGGTGCAGAACCCGCTCATCCCGGTCCTGCGCGAGGCCGAGGTCGACTTCATCGTCGGCCAGCTCGGGACGCGCTGGATCGTCGTCCCCGAGGTCTTCCGCCGGTTCGACCACCGGACGATGGCGGAGAAGGTCGCCGCCCGCCACGACGCCCGCGTCCTCGTCTGCGATCCGGCCGCCGTGCCGACTGCGGTGTCGGGCGCCGCCGCGGCAGGGATTGAGATCGCGTTGCCGCTGGGCGATCCGGCGGTGCTGCCGCCCGTCGACGCCGACGGTGACGCGGTGCGCTGGGTGTTCTACACCTCGGGCACCACGGGCGTGCCCAAGGGCGTGCGGCACACCGACCGTTCGGTGCTCGCCAGCTCCAACGGGATGGTCTACCAGCTCGAGTTCACCGACGCCGACGTCGCCTCCATCCCGTTCCCGCTGGCGCACATCGGCGGCCCGGGGATGCTGGGCCTCATGGTGCGGGTCGGGTGTTCCGGCGTGCTCGTGGAGACCTTCGACCGGGAGTCCACCCCGGGGATGCTCGCCCGCCACGGCGTGACGATGCTCGGCAGCGCCGCCCCGTTCTTCCACGCCTACCTCGACGCGCAGCGCCGCCACGGCGCCGAACCGCTGTTTCCCCGGCTGCGGCTGTGCGTCTCCGGCGGGGCGCCCAACGAGCCGGGCCTGCACACGCGGATCCGAGCCGAGCTCGGCGGGGCCGGGATCTGTAACGGCTGGGGCCTCACCGAGCATCCGGTCGTCGGTTATGCCGCGCCCGGGTCCCCCGACGACCGGATGGAACGCACCGCCGGGCGCCCCGCGCCCGGGGTGAGCGTGCGGGTCGTGCGTGCCGACGAGACGCCCGCGGCGCCCGGAGAGGAAGGCGAGCTGCGGCTGCGCGGCCCGCAGCTGTTCGCCGGCTACACCGATCCCACCGGCGACGCCGATGCCTTCGACGAGGCCGGCTACCTGCACAGCGGCGATCTCGGCTACGTCGACGCCGACGGCTGGCTGCACGTGACCGGGCGGCTGAAGGACATCATCATCCGCAACGCGGAGAACATCTCGGCGCTGGAGGTCGAGGCGTTCGTGCTGCGCCATCCGGCGGTCGCCGAGGTCGCCGTCGTCGGGCTGCCCGACGCCCGCACGGGGGAGCGCGCCGTCGCCGTCGTCGTGCCCGACCCCGACCAGCCGGCGCCGACACTGGCGGCGCTCGTGGCGTTCTGCCGCGCCGAGGGCCTCGCTCCCTACAAGCTCCCCGAGCAGCTCGAACTGGTCGCCGAACTCCCGCGCAACTCCATGGGCAAGGTCCTCAAACGCCAGCTCCAGCTCGCCTTCTGATCCCCGGCCTGATCCGGCCCGCCGTCACCCCTCACCTCCTTACCTCCTCACCTCGACGGTCTGGATCAAGAAGCTCGCGCATCTCGCCCCGTGATCACAAGAAGGTGTGCGTGCCAAGCGGATTGCGGTGCGTTCTGGGGCGCAGGCGCAGACGTCCCGACCGCTGGAGATCATGTGGGCGCGGTTATCGGCCCTACCTCGACCGACCCGCGATCCGGGCGAGCCCTGGGCCGGTCACCGATGTCCTGGCATACATCGTGACCGCGCGGATGCCACGCACATGGGGTCGAAAACTGACTGAGCTGCATGAATTGACGAATTAGGGTGGACGCGGGAGTGCGCTGGTGGCCGCCGAGGGGAGCCTGGTGGCCTGGTCGGCGTGACCGGGCGGTGCGCACGGCAGGGCGACGACGGCGGGAGGGCATGGGATGAGTGGCGCGTATGACGGCGTGCGGGTTCTCGACGCGAGCGGGGCGATCGCGGGGGCGATGGCCGCGATGTACCTCGCCGACCAGGGCGCGGACGTGGTGCGATTACTCCCGCCGGGGCGCGGCCCGTTCGACGAGGGCCCCGGCCAGTTGTGCTGGGACCGCAACAAGCGGCTGTGCGCCCTCGACCGGACGACCCCCGCCGGGGCCGCGCAGCTGCGCCGCCTGCTCGGCGCCGCCGACGTGGTCGTCGTCGACGGCACCCCCGACGATCTTGACCGTGACGGCCTCGACCCGGACCGCGTGCGTGCAGCGCATCCGGGCCTGATCCACCTGTGGCTGCCGTTGCTCGCCCCGGCGGCGCCGTGGGGCCGGTTGCCGGCCGACCCGCTGCTCGCCGACGCAGTGTCCAGCGCGTCGGGCGAGCATGGCTCCTATGACGGTCATCCGCTCGCGCTGGTCACCCCGATCGTCGCCTACGGCCAGGCCATCCTCGGCGCGACCGCCGCCGCGGCCGCCCTGCTGGGTCGCGACCGTGACCGAGCCGGCCGTGGGCAGGCGGTGCTGGTCAGCGGGTTGCACGCGACGGCGGCGATGCAGGCCGCGAGCCTCACCGACGCCGAGGGGATCCTCCGCGCGAGCCAGCCCGGGGGCGGCGGATCGTCGCCGAACTACCGGCTCTACCGCTGCTCCGACGACCGCTGGCTCTACCTCGGCGCGCTTACCGAGCCGCTGTTCCTCACCGCGCTCGACGTGCTCGACCTGTTCGAGGTGCTGACCCTGCCGGGCGTGGACGGCTCGATGATGAACATGCTGCGCCCCGGCGTCGGCGCCCCGGTCGTCGAACGCTTCGCGGCGAGGTTCGCGCAGCGGCCGCTGGCCCACTGGGAGCGGCTGCTGACCGAGGCCGGGGTGCCCAACGCCCCGGCGCAGACCCGCGACGAGTGGTGGGCGGGGGACGTCGTCGCGTCGAACGGGATGCGCCGGGTGCACGCCCATCCCGAGCTTGGCCAGGTCGAGATCCCCGGCGACCCGGTCCGGCTCGGCCGCACCCCCGGGGTGTTCTCCCACCTGCCGAGCGCGCAGGCGTTCGTCGACGCCGCGGACGTCTGGACCGATCCCCGCCCCACCCCGCCACCGTCGGACGACGCGGGCGCCGGGTCGGCGGCCGGGTCGGCGGCGGACCCGCC
>NZ_JANEZT010000170.1 GCF_025403405.1 Frankia tisae | reverse complement strand
GCCCCAGGCCCCATCGCCGGCACAGGCCGCTGCCGCCCCGCCGGCCGCGGGGACCGCCGGCACCGCCCCTGGCTCGCCAGCCGCCCCCACGGCCGGTCTCACCCCGGTCCAGGTGGGCGTCGTCCCGCTCACCCCCCGCTGACGGGACCGCCCGTCGGCTGGTCGGCTGGTCGGCGACGCGGCCTGTCCTACGCACCGGGCCGCGTCGGGCGGCGCACGGCGCCGGCCGGCCAGATGATCTGCACGGGCCGATGTTGTTCTCGGGCATATTCGACGACGTCGGCCGTGCCCCCCCAGCCGCGGGCCGGCAGGCCGTCCCAGACCGCGATGATCTGGTCGGAGGCGTCGACGAGAACCCGGCTCGCGGCCATCAGGCTGGCCGGGTCGGGGGTCGGGCGGTCCTGGCGGACAACCTCGGCGGAGCGGCGCAGCAGCCGGTCGAAGTCCCGACGATGCGCGGGGGGTTGGAAATCCCGGTATCCGTCCGCCGGGATCACCGAGATCAGTCGGCCGCCGAGGGCCAGGATCACGTCGGCGACGACGGTGTCCGCGCCCTCGGCCAGGCAGGTGATCCCCGCGAAGCCCGTGCCGGCGAGGGGCGCGAGCAGCCGGCGCGCCTGCGCGGCCACGTAGCGGGCCTGCTCCCCGAGCAGGCCCCGGTGACCCGTCACACCGACGACGACCGTGCCGCCGCCCCCGGCTGCGACCCCACCGGCAGCCCCGTGAACCGGCTCGTGCCGCTCGAGATCGGCGTCAAGGACCACCCCTCCGAATCTAGCTCGCGCGCACCACCCCACCCGTAAGGACCGCGTCGGCATGCCTCTGACCAGGTGATTTACGGCGATGATGTCGCATCTATCACATTGACGAAAGGGTTAGGTAAGGCGAACCTAAGTCAACCTTCCAGGTTCACATCATTCGTATACAGGGCAGGTCGCCGTGTTCGTCGCAGGTTCTCTCCCTCACACCGCACCGATATCCGCGGCTGCCGTCCCGTCGACGCCACTGGGCCCCTTCGAGGACAGCGCGATCGCCTGGACGACCTGGGCGACGCTGATGGGCTTCGCCGGGCTCGTGGCCCTCGCGCTGATGCTGGGCCCGCCGGCGCGGCGGATCGGACCGGGCACACTCGCCGCCACGACCGCCCGGCTCGCCCGGCTCGCCCGGGCCGCGGCGCTGCTCGGCGCGCTCGCCGTCCCCGCCGCGCTCACCGATCTTGCGCACGATGCGTCCGAAGGCGGCGGCTTCGACTACGGCCAGGCCTGGAACTCGCTCTACGACGGCAGCAACACCGGCCGCCTCTACGGGCTGGAGGTCACGTTGTCCCTCGCCGGTGCCGCGCTCATCGCTCCGCTCGGACTTCGCGCGGTCGCGTCCGGGCGAGCACGACGCTGGCTGCTCGGCGGCGGCCTGGCCGCCGGCGTGGTCGCTCTGGGCACCACGAAATTCCCCGACGAGGTACCGGACGAGTGGGGCCGCACCAGCATCGAGACCGCCGCCTGGATGTTGCACCTGCTCGGCGGCTCCGTCTGGCTCGGCGGGCTCGCGGGACTACTGCTCCTCGCCCTGCCCGGCGCCATCGCCCAACCCGACCGCGGCTCGTTCTGGTACCCCGCGATCCGCCGCTTCTCCGCCGCCGCGATGACCTGCGTCGCCGCGATCGCCCTGTCCGGTCTGTTCCTGTACTGGGAACACGTCGACGGTCCCACCCAACTGTTCACGACCATGTACGGACGGGTGCTCGGGGTCAAGATCCTCATCTTCGGCACCCTGCTGCTGCTCGGCAGCGTCAACCAGTTCTGGCTCCACCCACGCATCGATGCTCTTCGCGCCGCCGGTGACGACCGACCACTTCGCACGATCCTGACGCGACGATTCCCAGCCCTCGTCGCCGTCGAGGTCCTGCTCGGACTCACCGTGCTCATGGTCGCGCCGTTCCTGCACGGATCCGCGCGCAACCAGGCCTTTCAGGCACACCTGGCCAGGCACGCCACCACCGCGACCACCACGCTGCCCAAAATCCCCATGAAGCAGGTCAGCGCCTCCACCTGGATCTACGGCAGCATCGAGACCGTCGCCGTCGTCGTCATCATGATCGCCGGCTATCAGGCGTCCGGGCGGATCGCGCGGCGGCGGGCTGCCTCGGCCACCGCACCGGCCGGCGACACCGGGGCCGTTCTCCCGGCTGGCTGACGATTGGTTCCGGATCGCCCTCGTGGTTCCGGGCAGCGGCGCCAGCCGAGGCCCCGGAGGCGCCAGCGTCCCCTTCGCGACGGCCTCGATCCAGCAACGTTCACCGAGTCGATCTGCACGATCCCGGTGGGCAGCAGGACATCAGGGCAGCAGGACAACCTTGCCGGTCGTCGCGCGGCTCTCCAGGGCTGCATGCGCGGCTGCGGCCTCGGCCAGTGGGAAGGTCTGCACGGCTGGCACCAGGGTGCCGGTGGCCGCGGCGGCGAGCGCTGCCTCTTCCAGCGCCGCCAGCCCACCGGGCCGGCGGAACATCCTCGGCCCGAGGACGGAGGCGACCAGCAGCCCACGCTCCGTCACATCCTCGGTGGTGATGACGGTGGGTGACCCGGCCGACCAGCCGAACGTGAAGTACCGGCCGGCCGGCCCGGTCAGTTCCAGGGCGGCGCGGCCGGCGGCGCCGCCCACCCCGTCCAACGTCACGGTCACGGGGCGGCCGTCGAGGGCGGCCCGGACGGCGTCCGGCCAGTCGGGCAGGGTGTAGTCGACGGCGATGTCGGCGCCGAGGCGGCGCGCCGCGGCGACCTTCGCGGCTCCCCCGGCGACGGCGACGACGGCCGCCCCGACACCGTGGGCCGCCTGGACGAGCAGGCTGCCGATGCCGCCGGCCGCGGCGGTGATCAGCACGACGTCCTGCTTGGCCAGCTCCGCGACGTCGAGAATGCCGATCGTGGTGCGACCGGTGCCGATCATCGCCACGGCGGCGGGGGCGTCGAGGGTGTCCGGGATGGGGTGGATGTTGTCGACCGCACGGACGGCGAGCTGGGCGTAGCCCTGGCCGGTCAGGCCGAGGTGGGCGACGACCCGCCGGCCGAGCCATCCTTCGTCGACGCCCGACCCGACGGCGTCGACCGTGCCCGCGACCTCCCGGCCGGGGATGGTCGGCAACTCGGGGCGCTGGAACATGCCGCCGGCCCGGCCCTCGCGCAGGACGGTGTCGACCAGGTGAACGCCGGCCGCGGCCACCGCGATGCGCACCTGGCCGGCCGCCGGCACCGGATTGTCGACCTCCTCGTAGCGGAGATTGCCCGCCGGGCCGAACTCGTGCAGCCGGACTGCGTACATGATCCGTCCTCCAGGTCGCCGTCGGAGCCGGGTGGCCCGGGTCGGCGCCGACGAACACGGGATCCGGCGCCGGCCCCGGGCCGAACGCTAGAACCTGAAGTCGGATTGAGGTCAACTACGCCGCGGCGGTCAGCGGGCGCTCGTCCCGTACCAGGCCGGTCGGGCCTGCAGCAGCCACTCGGGAATGAGCTGGCGCAGGGTGGCGGGACGCAGGTGCAGATCGGGCAGGCTCGCCAGCGGCGCCGAGACGATGTCCAGGTCATCGAGCCGGCTGCCGAACTCGGCGGCCCAGGGCCGGTCGACCGCGAAGACGACATCGACCACCCCGGCCCGCTCGCCGGCCCCGGCCGCCGCGCCCTCGATGCAGCCGGCGAACGTCAGGTGATCGGGGTCGATACTCGCCTGTTCCTCGAGCAGGCGACGCAACGCCCCCTGCACCGTCTCCCCGGCCTCGACCTGGCCGCCGGGCAGGTGGAACCACGTCTGGCCGCGTTCGTTGGCAAGCAGGATCCGGTCACCCTCAACGAGCAGCGCGCGGACGTTGATCCGCACCGGCGCCGAGACCGGGACCGTGGCGTCGGCGGCCGGGCCGCCGACGGTGCCGGTGCTGCCGGCACCGGTTCCGGTTCCGGTTCTGGCGGTGGTGGTGCTGGCGGTGGTGGTGGCAGTGCTGGTGGTGGCGAACGGACGAGCGGGCGGCGTCACGGGCGCTCCAGGGACGGGGGTCGGCGGACAGGTGACATCCGCATCGTGCCCCGTGGGGACGGATGCTTGGGCGCCAACCGGTCATCCCGCCGCGGACGGCCCGGCCGAGGCCACGACCGGACCCATCGGCCTCCCACCGAACAAACTCCGCACAAGCGGACGATACACCACTGAAATTACCGCAAATTCGGGTTAACCTCTCCGAACTCGCCGAACCTGCAGGGTTACCATCACAAGCATGCCGAGATTCCGCATCAGTGAGGCGGCCACGCTGCTTGGTGTCAGCGACGACACCATCCGCCGGTGGGCGGACAGCGGCCGACTGCCTACCGTTCTGGACGACGCCGGTCGCCGGGCGATCGAGGGTGCCAACCTGGCGGAGTTCGCCAAGGATATGGCAGGAGACCAGAACGGTGCAGGGGCCCCTGTCGTCGCCGAGTCCGCCCGCAACCGCTTCCCCGGGATCATCACCCGGGTCACCCGGGACACGGTGATGGCCCAGGTCGAGATCCAGGCCGGGCCGCATCGGCTGGTCTCCCTGATGAGCCGGGAGGCCGCCGACGAACTCGGGCTCGAACCCGGCGTCCTCGCCGTCGGCGCGGTGAAGTCGACCAACGTCGTCATCGAGATGCCCGACCGCCGCTGACCGCCCACCGGCCCAGGTCTCGCCGGTGACCCTTTCCGCGGCGGATGACCCTCGCCGCGCCGGACCACCTCGTTCTCGGCGGACTTCCCGCTTCGCAACCGTCACCAGTGTCACCAGCGAGAAGGGTTGCCCGCCGGCGATGACGAGCCCAGGTGGTACCTCGCTGCCGTGGACCGCCTCGGCCCGGCGGCCCCACATCCGGCTGCCGGGCCGTAACGGCCGTTCGGGCCGTTCGGGCCGTTCGGGCCGCCGGGAGACCCGCCGCCGCGCGCCGTGGGCACTGTGGGTGCCGGGCGCGATCGCCGCGTTGTTCCTGCTCCTGCCGCTCGTCGGGCTGCTCGTCCGGGCGCCCTGGTCCGGGTTGCCCGATCTGATCACCGAGCATGACGTGCGCGAGGCGCTGTTCCTTTCGCTGGAGACCGCCACCGCGGCGACGGTGCTGTCGCTGCTGTTCGGCATTCCGCTGGCCTGGCTGCTGGCCCGGACCAGGTTCCCAGGCCGCTCCCTACTCCGGGCGCTGGTCACGCTGCCGCTGGTGCTGCCGCCCGTCGTCGGCGGCGTGGCGTTGCTGCTGGCGCTGGGCCGGCGCGGCATCGTCGGGCAGCGCCTGGACGACTGGTTCGGGATCACCCTGCCGTTCACCACCATCGGGGTGGTGGTCGCACAGACCTTCGTGGCGATGCCCTTCCTCATCGTCTCCGTCGAGGGCGCGCTGAACAGCGCCGATCGCCGCTTCGAGGACGCCGCCGCCACCCTCGGCGCGGGTCCCTGGACGACGTTCCGCCGGGTGACAGTCCCGATGGTCGCGCCCGCCGTCGCCGCCGGGGCAGCGTTGTGCTGGGCCCGCGCCCTCGGCGAGTTCGGGGCGACAATCACCTTCGCCGGTAACTTTCCCGGCACCACCACGACGATGCCGCTGGCCGTCTACCTGGCTCTGGAGACGGACACCGACGCCGCCATCGCGCTTTCCCTCGTCCTGCTCGCCGTCTGCGTCGCGGTGTTGTTGGCGTTGCGCGCGCGCTGGTTCCCGGGCGCCCGTCGGCTGCTGCGAGGCCGGGCGTCGCGCGAGACCCCGCTGACCGCCGACGCCGAGGCAGGCATCCGATGACCGCCGGCACGCCTGGGACTCCGCGCGCCGGCCTGTCCGAGCACGGGCCCGAGCCGGCGCCGGCGCCGGCGGCGGCGGGTGGCCTCGATGCCCAGGTGACGGTGCGCCGCGGCCAGTTCGTCCTGACCGTCGACGTCCAGGTCGCCCAGGGGGAGACGGTCGCCGTCCTGGGCCGCAGCGGCGCCGGCAAGAGCACCCTGCTGCGCACGCTGGCCGGGCTGCTCCCGCTCGACGAGGGGCGGGTCACCCTGGCCGGACAGGTGCTCGACGATCCCGCGCAACGCCGCTTCGTCCCGTCCGAGCGCCGCCCCGTCGGCGTCGTGTTCCAGGACTACCTGCTGTTCCCGCACCTGCGCGCCCGCGACAACGTGGCCTTCGGCCTGCAGGCCCGCCTCGGCCAGAGTCGCCGGCACGCCCGCGACCGGGCGGAGGAGTGGCTGGAGCGGTTCGGGGTCGGCGACCTCGGCGACCGCCGACCCGGCGCGCTGTCCGGCGGCCAGGGCCAGCGGGTGGCGCTGGCCCGCGCGCTGGCCACGGAGCCCCGCCTGCTGCTGCTCGACGAGCCGCTCGCCGCGCTGGACAGCACGACCCGCGGGGAGGTTCGCGCCTTCCTGCGGACCGTCCTGCCGACGCTGTCCGCGCCCGTACTGATCGTCACACACGACCCGACCGACGCCGAGGTCCTCGCCGACCGCACGATTGCCCTCGAGGCCGGCCAGGCGGTGGCCGCCCAGGCCTGACCCGAGGCCTGACCCGAGGCCTGACCCGCGGCCCGGGAGGGCCGGCTCCGGAATCGCTCACTTAGTGGGTGCTGTCCGCGGCCGACCTTTCGCCGGCGCAGCGGACCTCCGCGTCCGGGCCGGGGTACACGAAGCTGACGTGCCCGGTGTCGGACCAGCGCACAGCGAACGGCGGGTCACCCGCCTCCGTCCGCACCTCGAAGATCTCCCCGAGCCGGTCCGGCGCCCTGGGGATGTGGCTGTGGACCACCAGGGTGTCGCCGGGATGCGCATGCAGGGCGGTCCGTCGACGGGCTGGCGCGGCGAAACCGGCCATGCGGACGGCCGTCGCGGCGCCCATGGCGGCCAGCCCCCCGGCCGTGCCGGCCATCGCGGCTGTGGCCGGCGCCCGTCCCGTCACAACGGGCGGTGCCGCCTCGCGGTGCGGGGCGAACGTCTCGTCGCACAGCGGATGGACCAGGTCGGCGATCTCCCGTTCACTACGGATCAGCAGATCGTCGACGGAGACCATGCCGATGATGCGCCGCCCGTCCAGCACCGGCAGCCGCCGGATCGCGTGGTCACGAAAGATCTCGTAGGCTCGCTCGACGCCCATGCCGGCCGGCACGGTGATCACTTCGGTGGTCATCAGTGCGTCGATCCGGCCGTCCGGCCCGATCCCCCGCGCCACTCCGCGCAACACGATGTCACGGTCGGTCACAATGCCGACCAGTCGTTCCCCGACCTGCTGGTCGTCGTCGACGACGAGCAGTGCGCCGACGCCCGCTCGCCCCATCTCCTGGGCCGCCTCACCGATCGTGGTGGCTCTCGCCACAGTCACCGGCGGCCTACTGACCACCGAACCGATGTAGGTCATCCCTACCCCCTCTGCCCGACGCCCCGCCCCACGTGGGCCATGCGCTCGCCTTCACGTCGTTCCCTCGTTTCGAGCAGTACGCACATGATTACGCACAGATACTCAAACGCATGAGCCCGATCAGGCGCGGTGCGCGTGGCCCAGCAGGCTCAGATGGTCGACGAACCAGTCCCGGGCGAACGCGGCCACCTGCTCCAGGGAGCCCGGCTCGCCGAACAGATGTGTCGCGTCCGGCACGATCTCCAGCCGACTTTCGCAGCCGGTGAGCCGCTCCCGCGCCCGCCGGTTCAGCTCGAGAACCTGCTCGTCTCGCCCGCCGACGACGAGCAGGGTAGGCGCCCGCACCGCCGGCAGCGCGTCCCAGGCCAGGTCCGGCCGCCCGCCTCGAGAAACGACGGCGGCAACGTCGGAGGCGGCCTGCGGGTCGATCTCGGCGGCGGCCGACAGCGCCGCCGCGGCGCCGGTACTCGCGCCGAAGTAGCCCAGTGGCAGAGCCGCTGTCGCGGGTACGTGCTGCAGCCAGGCGGTCGCGGCGAGCAGGCGCCGGGCGAGCAGTTCGATGTCGAACACGTTCCCGACGTCGCGCTCCTCCTCCGGGGTGAGCAGGTCGAACAGCAGCGTGGCGAGACCCGCGGACGCCAGGGTGCCGGCGACGAACCGGTTGCGCGGGCTGCTGCGGCTGCTACCGCTGCCGTGCGCGAACACGACCACCCCGGCCGGCTGCGGGGGCACACTCAGCCGCCCGGCAAGCTCGCCCACCTCCACGGGAATCGCCACCTCGACGACCCGGCCCGCCCCGGGCCCCCCGACTTCGCCTGTCCCGGTCGTGCCCTCCAGACGGCGGGCGGCAGCCCGCCGCAGCAGGTCGGTGACCTCCTCGTCGGGCGTCTGATCGAAGTCGGCGTAGAACTCGCCGATGCCGAGGAAGCTCGCCGGCGACTGGACGCAGATCACCTCGTCGGCCTGCCGTCGCAGCCAGTCGATGCGGTCACGGGCAGCGACCGGCGTGGCGAGCACGACCCGGTCCGCGCCCTGGGCCCGGACGACCTGGCAGGCGGCCAGTGCCGTCGATCCGGTCGCGATCCCGTCGTCGACGATGACCACCGTGCGGCCGGCGAGGGGGATCCGCGGCCGGCCGTCCCGGAAGCGGCGGGCGCGCCGCTCCAGCTCCGCCGCCTCCCTCGCCTCGACCTTGGCGAACTCCTCCGGACTGACATCGGCCAGCAGCAGCGTCTCCTCGTTGACGACCCGCACCCCGCCCTCCGCGATCGCGCCCATGGCGAGCTCGGGCTGGAACGGCACGCCGATCTTGCGGACGAGGATCACGTCCAGCGGCGCCTCCAGTGCCCGTGCCACCTCGAACCCGACCGGGACCCCGCCGCGGGGTAGTCCCACCACAACAACGTCCTGGCCGCGCAGGTGGGCCATCCGCGCGCCGAGTTGCCGGCCTGCGTCCGCACGAGTGTCGAAGATCATGCTGTCTCACCGTCCTCCCCGTTCGGACTCGACGTCTGCGCCGTCGTGATTCCCAGGAAGGCCAGGGCCGATCCGCCTTTGGGCCACATTCGCACCGCCCGATCGGGCCCCACCCGAGTCCGACACCCGCGGGGCAGCACCGCCGACCAGGCCTCCCCCGGTCGGACCACCCAGCCGACAGGGGGTCCCGGCAACCGGAGTGGCTGCCGAAACGGGCACCAAACGCCCGTTGCCTTGCCAGGCTGGCATGAGGGCCGCCCTCCGCGGTCGGCCACGCGACCGGTCGACCCGATCCACCAGGCTCACCAACCGGCCGCTGCCCGCCGGCCAACCGGCCCCGGTCGGACCCACGACCGCCGCCCGCCGGCCGGCCGGCGGCGAAAACTGCCGTGCAGCGGCCACGCGCCGGAGCTGCGCGGATGGCAGGCACCCGCCGGTGTTCCCCACGTCAGCCGCTCATCGCCGGGCCGACGGGACACCTCACGGGAGGCCTTGCGACAGGCCCGTTGCCTGTCCGCTCGACCCTCTCGCCCGACCGCGCCCCGGTCATCCGGGACCGGCCCACTGCGCGTCCGCGAACCGGCACCAGAATCAGCCCCCATGCATAATGGAGGGGTGACGCTCCGTTTGCAGCACGGCGCCGCCCCTCACCGGGCATGGCGAGTGGCCTGTCGTCCCGGGAGCTGTCCGTGTTGTCCCAGCCCTCGCGCCCACTGAGGCTCGCCGTCAGCGTGACGAGCCGGTCAGCCCGCTAGTTTCGGGGCTGGCCCGGGTGCGAGGGGCCTCGGAGTTCGGTGCATCGAACCTGGACGCGAGACCAACCTGACCGGCGGCCCAACCCCCGCTGATCGTCCGCGGTCCCGGTAACCGGCCTGCAACAAGTCGGCAGCCTCCGCGGACCGCCACCTCCGGTCAACGTGTCGCAACGCACCGCTCCGTCATCTCCCGCCGATTGCGGGCGCGTCGACGTACGCCGACGCGCCCGGGGATCCGCGACGTGCCGCCGGCCGATCCAGCCACGAACCGCCTCGACGGTGGCGGGCCACGTGCGATGTCGGCCAGGACCGGCCGTCGGCTCCCCGATCTCCCGGTGGGAGTCCCCCGACATGCGTATCGATCAGGAAGGCAGCATCCGCCGTGTCCTTCGAGGCGTGGATGGCCCGTCTGCGGGACGAGGGGTACCTCGTCTGCCCGGGCAGCTCCGCAGTGCCGGTCGAGATACGAGGCGTCCGCCCGGACGGAGTCGGCCTGCACTTCCGTTGCCGGGGGACGTCCATCCGGCTCGCCGTGTACCGGCCCGGCCGGGCCGCGTGGCAGGTAGCCGTCCGGGATGACGGATGGTGCCCCGAGGAGGCCCTGCAGCTGTGGGCGCACCTACCCCTGGACGGTCCCCCGCCGCCCGCCGACGCCCGGCTGGCCTTCCCCGGAGATACGCGGCCGGACCAGGAACTCATCGTCGACGGTGCCCGAGCCTGGGGCTGGTCAGGCCACGAGGCGGGCCTGCTGCGACCGTCCGCCGCCGCTTACCTGTTCGGCCACCTCCTCGCGACCCTCACGGGCTCCGGGGCGCAGGAGGCCCTCGGTATCCGCGGGTACGGCGGCCGGACCAGCCCGGACCGTCCGGATCGCCCGGTTGGCGCCGGCGTGGCGCGCACCCGCACCGGCGCCCCGGCGCGTCGTACCGGCGCCCCGATCCGGGCCGGCGCCGCCGTCACCGCAGGCGCCGCGGAACAACCCGCCCGCCGCGCGGACCGCGCCGACGTCGCCCTCCCCACTGCCCGCTCCGAGGCGCACGGCGAGTCCCGCTCCGAGTCCCGCGGCGACCGCGCCGTCCGGATCGGCTGACCCCACCGCGCGGGCCGGCGGACGGATGGCGATGCGGACGGATGGCGATGCAGTCGGGCGGGGGTGGTCGCCGCACCGCCCCCGCCATCCTGTAAGCTTCGATTACTTCCAGGGGGTGTAGCTCAGCCTGGTAGAGCGCCTCCCTCGCACGGAGGAGGCCAGGGGTTCGAGTCCCCTCACCTCCACCAATGTAGGCATTGCGCGAACCGCTCCCTTCGGGGGCGTTGTGGCTGGTAGGACGGCTGCGGCGCCCCCGCGGGGGGCGGCGGGCGTCGCTGGTCGGGTCGACTTGGGTCGATCTGTGTCTTCTCCAGTCTCTACGTTGGCGGCGTCCCTGGAAGCGTTGGCCCCAGGAATTTTGAAGATCGGTACGAGCCGGTCCGGCCCGGTGATCTTCACTTCGGCGATGAGGGCTTCGATGAGGGCCTTGCGGCGGAGGTCGTCGCCGGTTTCGATGATTGTCTCGATGTGCTTGACGATCGTGCGGAGGGTGGAGCGGGCCGGCATGGCCGGTTCGTCGTCGAGTTCTTCGGTGAGTTCGGCCTGCCTCTGGCGGAGCTGCTTCTGCTTGGTGCGCAGGGCTTCGAGCCGGGTGGCGAGGATCTCCTCGTCGAGGGTACCGCGCTCGAAGGCGCCCAGGTAGCGATCGATGGCCTGGTCGGTCTGGGTGAGTTCGGTTTCGATGATGGTGAGTTCGTCGGTGCGGTCGGAGCGGGCGTCGCGGTGGTGGCGCTGGGCTTTGGTGACGGCGTCGGCGATGAGGTGCTGGTGGTCGCGGTAGAAGCTGGCGAGCGCGGTGAGTACGGCGTAGTCGACGGCGTCGGCGTCGAGGCGGGGGGCGTTGCACTCGCGGCGGTTGTAGCGGTTGCGGGTGTGGCAGGTGTAGTAGCGGTAGGTGTGGTTGCGGCCGGTGGCGCGGGTGCCGATGAGGGCTGTGCCGCATTGGGGGCAGCGCATCCGGCCGGTCAGGTAGTAGTCGGAGGGGTTGGAGGCCCGGCGTGAGGTTTCCTCGCTGCGTTCGGTGAGGATCTTCTGGGCGGCGTCGAACGTCTCCTCGCTGATGATCGGGTCGTGGGTGTCTTCGACGGTGATCTCGCGGAAGGTCAGCTCGCCGAGGTAGATCCGGTTGTCGAGCATGCGCAGGATCTTGTGGCCGGACCAGGGGCCGCCGACGGTGGTGCGCAGGCCGCGGTTGTTCAGGACGTTCGCGATGCTCTTCGTCCCGAGGCGGTCGCGGACGTACCGGTCGAAGATCAGCCGGACGATCGCGGCTTCGGTCTCGTCGATGATCAGTTTCTTGGCGGTCTTGTCGACCTGGTAGCCGAACGGGCGCCGGCCGCCTTTCCACAGGCCCTTGGCGGCTTTGCGTTCCATCCCGGCGATGACCCGGTCGATGATCATGTCGCGCTCGAACTGGGCGAACATCGCCAGCATCTGGAGCAGCATGCGGCCGATGGGCGTGGCGGTATCGAACGGCTCGGTGGCCGAGCGGAACACCACCCCGGCCTGGTCGAGTTCTTCGAGCAAGTGGACGGTGTCACGCAGGCTGCGGGAGAGCCGGTCGACGCGGTAGACGAGCAGGACGTCGATGAGCCCATTGCGGGCGGCGGACAGGGCCCGCTGGAGGTCCTTGCGTTCGATGGTGGCGCCGGAGGCGTCGTCGGCGAACCGCAGGGCCACGACCCAGTTGGGTTGGGAGTCGACGTAGGAACGCAGCCGTTCTTCCTGGGCTTCGATGGTGTAGGGCTGGTTCTCGTCGTCGGTGGAGCGGCGTAGGTAGATCCCGACTCTTACGGTGTCGAGCGGTTCGAGGACGGCCTGCTGGGTTCGTTTCGTGGTGGTGCGGCGCGCGGTCGAGCGCGGCATGGCGGCTGTTCCTTTCCTTCCCCCTGGACGCGTTTCTGCTGAGACGGGCGGGCTATTCGTGGCGTCGGCGGCGCCGGATTCCTCGGCGGCGGGCTGGCCGTGCCGGAAACCGGCTGCCGGTGTCGCCGGCCGGGTCGCAGATCTGGACGTTCGTGGCACGTGTCGCGAGGAAGGCCAGGGCCTTCTCCTGCTGTGCCGCTATGGATTGGCATCCGTCGCCGGTGCCGTGCCGGACGTAGAGGACGACCGGCACGGCACCGGCAACGGTGTTCATCGCCGCCTTCTCGGGGGACTGTCGGGTGGGAAATGGGCGCGGCATACCGACGCTCCTTTTTCGGATGGGTTGACGGCGGCCCACCTGAAGGGAGGGTCGGTGTAGGTTTCAGGCCGCTTTTTTCGGAGCCGTGTTCGGCGCTCCGTTCCTCTCCCACTGTAGGACGAGTTCCGCCAGAGCGGACACCGCCGCGTCGTATTCTTCGGCGGTCATGTCGACGGTCTCGATCCGTTCGATTTCGACCTGGCGAGCCACGTCCCGCCGTCCAGTGGAAAGCGGCTCGGAATCGTCCGCGGCGGGCGTGCGGCTCATTCCGTTCCCGTTTCGGGGCGACGGGGGTCGGCGGGGAACTCCCAGGGCGGCAGATGCGGGCTGAGGATTGCGGTCCCGGGGGTGGCGAGGAGCTGTGCGCGGAAGAACGTCCGCCCGTCAATGATCGGTTGGTGGGCGTGCTGGCAAATGATCCAGTGTTCGGGCGAGACGGGCTGGCCGGCGTGGGTGCGGCCCCAGACGGTGGCACCGGTGTAGACGGGGTTGGCCAGCACGCGGCTGATCGCGGTCGAGGTCCACGGCCGCGGGAGTCCGGTCGCCGGGTCGACCAGGGCGAAGAACAGGTTCCCGAGACCGTGCAGGCGGATGGCGATGGACAGAGGGCTGAGCCGGTCGTCGACCCGCCACCGGTAGATCGTCGCGATAACGGTCGCGGGTCCGGGGTCGAGGACGAGGCGGACACGGCGGCGGAGCTGGCCATCGGCGTCGGGGACGGTGACCCGGTGGGCCTGGTAGCCGAAGGGGATCGGTCCGAGGTGGAAGCCGGCGCGGACGAGGTCGATCTGGGCGGCGCGGGCGCGTTCGGTGGTCCAGACGTGGTGGGCGGCGAGCAGCCGCGCCTGCCGGGCGGCGCGGAGGTGGGTGAGCCGCCACCACCAGCCAGGCCGGCGCTGCGGCACGGGCGGGGCGGGGG
>NZ_JANEZT010000016.1 GCF_025403405.1 Frankia tisae | reverse complement strand
GGCGACCCGGGTCACCTCGTCGGCGAACGACGACAGCTGGTCCACCATCGTGTTCAGGGTGTGGGCGAGACCGGCGACCTCACCACGGGCGTCGACGGTGATCTGCCGGGTCAGGTCGCCGCGGGCCACCGCCGCCGCGACCTCGGCGATGCTGCGCACCTGGGTGGTGAGGTTGCCGGCCATGACGTTGACCGAGTCGGTCAGATCCCGCCAGACCCCGGAGACACCCTTGACCTGCGCCTGGCCGCCGAGCTTGCCCTCGGTGCCGACCTCCTTGGCCATCCGGGTGACCTCGTCGGCGAACGTGGAGAGCTGGTCGACCATCGTGTTGACGGTCGACTTGAGCTCGTGGATCTCGCCGCGGGCGTCAACGGTGATCTTCTGGCTCAGGTCGCCCTGCGCCACCGCGGTGGTGACCTGGGCGATGTTGCGGACCTGGCTGGTCAGGTTGCCCGCCATCGAGTTCACCGACTCGGTGAGGTCCCGCCAGACCCCGGAGACACCCTTGACCTTGGCCTGCCCGCCCAGGTTGCCCTCCGTGCCGACCTCCCGGGCCACCCGGGTCACCTCGTCGGCGAACGACGACAGCTGGTCCACCATCGTGTTCACCGTGGTGCCGATCCGCAGGAACTCCCCGCGCACCGGCTGGCCGGCGATCTCCAGCGCCATATGCTGGGACAGGTCGCCCTCGGCCACCGCAGCGATGACCCGGGCGACCTCATGGGTCGGGCGGGCCAGGTCGTCGATGAGGGAGTTCACCGCCTGAGTCATGTCCGACCAGCCGCCGGGGTGGCCCAGGTCCTCCATCCGCAGGGTGAGCCGCCCGTCGCGGCGGATCACCTTGCTGACTCTGGCCAGTTCGCCGGCGTGGCGCTCCTGGATGGCGGCCAGCTCGTCGAACTTGCGCACCACCTCGCCGGCGTACCCCTCCCGGGCCGGCAGGCGGGTGGAGAAGTCGCCCTCGCACAACCTCGTCAGACCGTGCAGGAGATCGGCGATCAGCTCATCCGACGAGGTGCGTGATGCCCGGGTCTCGTCCACGTCGCGAGTCGCATGGGGGACGATGGTCGCGATAGCGTCACCGCCGGGTGCGACAGGATCACGGCGGGCCGGGGCCTGCTGGTCGTCAGTGGAACTCATCGGTCTCCTACCTGAGCTCGGTCGGCACGATCGTCTCGGACGACGGGCCGGGCGGAGGAGCCCGGGCCAGGGGCGGTCTCCTCGGGGCACCGGCGTGGGCGGGCGTCGGTGGACAGGTGACACCAGCCGCCAGTATCCGCCTCACGATGGACAACGCAGGAGAGACTGAGCGACATGAATGGCGTAGGAGGGGGTCCGACGACGCCGACACATGCCATCACGCTGCCGCCGACGCCCGACTCACCCCGGTCCGCGCGGCGCTTCGTGCTCGAGACGCTGCGCGGCCGGCTCGACGACGACCTGCTCGACTCCGCGCTCCTGCTCGTCACCGAGCTGGTCACCAACGTCGTCGTGCATGCGGGCACCGCGGCCACCGTCGACGTCCGCCAGGAGGGCAGCGGCGTGCGCGTCGGCGTCGCCGACCGGCACCCGGTCCGCATCGGCATGGCGCGGGTGAAGAAGGTGGACGTGCCGCGCCCGCCGTCGGCGTTCTCCGAGGAGGCCGACTTCGGCCTCGACGGGCTGCGCGAGGACGGCCGCGGCCTTGCCCTCGTCGACGCGCTCGCGACGAGTTGGGGCACCGAGCACCGCCCCGGCGGCAAGACCGTCTGGTTCCGGCTCACCACCGCAAACGCCTCGGCGGAGGATCCCTCCGCCGAGGACGACGCTGGGGTGACCGTGCCGGCCCAGAGCCGCCCGCCGCGGCTCATCGCCCGCGACACCGCCCGCGCCCTGACCGCCGAGGGCGAGGTGAACGAGCTGCTCGCGCAGCTCGTCGACGCGCTGACCGTGACCGCCGGGCTGGTGCGACGCCCCGGGCGCGACGGCGGTCGGGTCGAGACCGTGGCCACCCTCGGCGTCGTCGGCGAGGACGAGGAGGCGGTCGCGTTCCCGCTGGATCCGACCCAGTCGAGCCTCGGCGAGCTGCTGCTGTGGCCGGCACCCGGGGCGGGCCTGGCCGGACTGGACGTCGACCGCATCCGGCTGGCGACCCGGTGGATGGCGCTGGCCCTCGGCGGCGGCGACATGCGCCGCGCCGAGGAGCGCCGGATCGGGATGCTGTCGTTCCTCGCCGAGGCGTCCGACCTGCTCGCCGGCAGCCTCGAACTCGGCCACTCGCTGGCCCTGCTGGCGCGGCTGCCCGTCCCCCGACTCGCGCAGTGGTGCGCGGTCTACCTGCACCGGGAGAACGCCGATCCGGCGCTGTGGTCGGCGGCCCACGCCGAGGAGAGCATGGCCGGCGCGCTGGGCGTGGCGGCGGCCGACCCGGGCGGTGTGCTGATGGCCGCGGTGCGCACCGCCAGCGGGGACCGGGTGCACTCGCTGACCGCGTTCGGCGGCCCGGCCATGGTGATGGTGCTCAAGGCCCGCCGCCGGGTCCTCGGTGTGCTCGCCCTCGGGCGCCCGGAGGGCAACGCCTTCGCCGCCGACGAGATCGACCTGCTCGCCGACCTCGCCCGCCGGGCCGCGTTCGCCATCGACAACGCCCGTCTCTACAGCCGACAGGTGGAGCTCGCCGGCACGCTGCAGGCGGGGCTGCGCCCACCGGAACTGCCGATGATCGAGGGCCTCGACCTCGGTTCCGCCTACGGCGCGGCGCAGTCGGCCGGCCTCGACGTCGGCGGGGACTTCTTCGACCTGCTGTGGGGCCCGTTGGGCTGGACGATCGCCATCGGCGACGTCTGCGGCAAGGGCGCCGAGGCCGCGACCGTCACCGGGGTGGCCCGCGCCGTCCTGCGGCTGCTCACCGGCCGCGGCACCGACCTCGGCGAGGTCCTGCTCGAACTGAACCGGACACTGCGCGACGCCGCCTCCGCACATCCCAACGGCCAGGGCCGGTTCTGCACCCTGGCCGCGGCGTCGATCACGGGCCCGGCCAGTGCGCCCGACCCGGCCCCGGCGGCCGGCGGTGCGCAGCCCGCCGGGATCCGTCTGCGGCTGTTCCTCGCCGGGCACCCCCAGCCGGTGGTGCTGCACGCGGACGGCCATGCCTCGTTCGTCGGCCGGCCGGGCACCCTGCTCGGCGTGCTCGACGACGACGAGGTCTCCTTCCCCGGCATCGACGTCACCCTCGGCGTCGGCGAATCGCTGGTCTTCTACACCGACGGGGTGATCGAGGCCCGCGACGGCCGCGACCTGCTCGGCGAGGAACGGCTGCTGGCGGCGGTCGCCGGGTGCGCGGGACTGTCGGCGCAGGGCATCGCCGACCGGGTGCTCGCCGTGGCCGAGCGCTTCGCCGGTGGCAACCTGCGCGACGACGTCGCGATCCTGGTCGCGAGGGTACCCGGCTGACCGGCCCCCACCTGGTGGCGGCGACCATCACGCCCGACGGCACCGAAGCCGGTCGGCCGGCCATAACCGCAGGTCCGGCGGTTGCGGCATGATCGGATGACGAGTGGGCATCGCTCCAAGGAGTGCGATCGGAATTCCGAGGCTTCAATCCGCCCTGAGCGGGTACACGATGAGCGATGTCCTCGTTGTTCAGGCTTGGTGGTAGATGAGCGCGTCTTTGGTTCCGATGGCCGTGGTTCGGCAGGCAACCTCTCGATGCCCACCCGCGACCCACATACTCGCCGAGCTTCCCTATCTCCCCTCGGCCGTTCCCCAGGCCCGTCGGGTCCTGCGGGAGGGCATGCGGTTGGTGCAGCTCCCGGAGGACGTCCGCGGCACCGCCGAGCTGCTCGTCAGCGAACTCGTGACCAACGCCGTCAAGTACGGCCAGCCGCCGCTGTGGCTGCTCATCGAGATGCGCCCCGGGCTGATCCACGCCTCCGTCTCGGACACCTCGACCGTCCTGCCGCAGCGGCGCACGGCCGCGCCCGACGCGGAGGGCGGCCGCGGCCTACTTGTCCTCGACGCCCTCGCCGGCAGCTGGGGAACGGTCATCGCGGAGTCGGGCAAGTACCTCTGGTTCGACCTGCCGGTGCCGCACACGCCCGCCCCCGTCGGGGACGGCGCGGTCACGGCGACGGCCCCCCACGACGGCGGCCTCGGACCGGCGCCCGCTGGAACGTCCGACCAGGCGCATCCCATCCCGGGCACCCAGGCCCCTCCGGCGGACTCCCCGCCCGGCAGGCGGCCCGGTCGAGCCACCTCGCTGTCGTCGGCGCCGCCCCGCACGCCGCCGCTCATCTCCCCACGGGCCGCCCCGTTCTCGCCCACCGCCCGCAGGGACTCGCCAACGGCGATCCAGGCGGCCTCGTTCGGCTCCCCGAACGGGTCCCGGCGGCCTTCGGCCAGGATCCGGCCCCACGACTCCCGGCCGGACGACGGCCAGGACGACAGCAAGATCGTCGCACGACTGTTCTGAACCTCCCCGCAGCAGCAGTCAGCTGCCCCGTTCCCCGAGCACGATGCGGTGGGGTCGGGGATGGCCGAGGAAGTCCGCGAGCGCGAACTCATAGCCGTAGGCGCCGGCCATCGGAAACACGATGACATCGCCAGGTCGCACCGCGCCGACGGTGATGTCGCGGGCAAGCGTGTCTTCTGGCGTGCACAGTTCGCCCACCACAGTGACCGGCCGGCCGGAGGTGTCGATGTTCCATCCTTCTGCCACGCCGCCCTCCGCGACGCCGTCGGCTCCCCCTGTCGACGCCTCCCCGGGACGGCGGTCCGGGCTGCTGGTGGCGGCCGGCGCGCTCCTGGGCACGACCGCGAAGTTGTGCACGATCTCCCAGGAGGTCGGCAGGGCGAAATGGTGGATGCCGCCGCGCAGCACGACGAAATCGGTCCCGTAGGAGCGTTTGACGTCGATCACCTCAGCGGCGTACCAGCCGCAGTCGGCCACGAGCAGCCGGCCCGGCTCGAAGAGCATCTCGACGTCGGTCGGGACCGGGAGCCGCGCGAGCCCCTCCCCGAAGCGGTCCAGGTCGAAGGGCCGCTCGCCGCGCCGGTCCGGCTCGAACGGCACGCCGAATCCCCCGCCCACGTCGACCACCCGCAGATCGATCCCGGCGTCGGCGGCCGAGCGGTCGGCGAACTCAAGACACCAGCGGACGTAGTCCAGATGGGCGGCGGCGTCGAGATTGCCGGACACTGCGTGGACATGGAGTCCGGCCACGTCCAGATGAGGCAGGCTCCTCGCCAGGCCCAGCACGGCCGGCACCTCCGACTCGGGGACCCCGAACGCGCTCGGCCGCCCGCCCATCTGGAGGGAACCCGAGAGGGCGACCCGCGCCGGGTTCACCCGCACCGTCACGGCGACCCGCCGGCCGAGCCGCGCCGCCACTGTCTCCAACCGCCGCAGCTCGACCGGGCTCTCGACGTTGACCATGGACACGCCGGACTCGACCAGCGCGGTCAGCAGGGTGACCGACTTCGCCGGACCGGACGCAACCAGGTAGGGCGATCGGGCGGGGACCACCCGGCCACAGGCTTCCCGGGCCAGGCGCATCTCACGTACCGAGGAGACCTCGAAACCGTCCACCCCGCCGAGGCGGGAAACGAGTGCGGTCGGGTCGGCTCCGGCGGCCGGGAGGCCCCCACCCGTTCCGGCGACGGCGGCGCCTCGCAGCAGCGCGTCGAGCACCGGCGGGAAGCCGTTGGCCTTCACCGCATAGCAGATCCTCGCCCAGCTGGGCAGGCAGGCCCGCAGCGCCGTCGCGTTACGGGCGGCGACAGCCGGGTCGTAGAGATAGGCGCTGATCTCTTCCGCGCCTTCGGGCTCCTCGCGCACCGCCGCGAGTACCGTGGCGGGAAGGCGTCCAGCGGGCAGGGCCTGCAGTGGAGCCGCCGACGGCGGAAGATCCATTCGAGCTCCCCTCCCCGCGGCCGGGGCATCCGGCCGACCGGACCACCGCGGCGGTTCCCACAGTGGCCAATCCGCCGCATTTCATGCAACAAATGCACCCATCGTGATCGAAGCGGGCCAACGCTCGCCGGCGGCGAAAGCCGCCATGCCTGTCCGGCGAAGGTGCTTAGCCCGCGTGGACGAGGTTGAATCGGCCACCGCACCGGCGGCGCGTGGGCCCCGCATCGGGGTCGGCATGCCACCTTCCGGGTGTGCGTTGGGACACTGCCCGCCCGGAGGGGACGCCGGCCGCAGGCGCCGGGAGCAGCATTTCCGCAACGATGCAGGGCAACCAGGCGGACCATGGAGAGATCCGCCGATGGCGCCAGACGCGACCGTATCCAAGTGCGGGGCAACGGCTGGAGGGTCGACTTAGGTTAGGCTTTCCTCAACAGCTCCTGCTCGAAAGGGAGTCGCCCGCAATGACGATTTCCGCTCGAAACGGCATCAGCGACGGAACCAGCATCGATCGGGACTCTCCAGCAATGGATCCCGCCGCCATCCTCGCGCGGCAGCGCGAACGGGAGTCCTCCGCCCGGACCTACGCGCGCACCCTCCCGATCGTGCCGGTCCGCGCACAGGGGGCCACGATCGTCGGCGCGGACGGCCGGAGCTACCTGGACTGCCTGTCCGGTGCCGGCACCCTGGCGCTGGGTCACAACCATCCGGACGTGGTCCAGGCGATCACCGCGGCGCTCGCGCGGGGCGCCCCTCTGCACACCCTGGATCTCGCCACCCCCGAGAAGGACGCGTTCGTCGAGGAACTACGGGCCAGCCTGCCGCCGGGGCTGGGCAGCGACGTCAAGCTGCACTTCTGCGGTCCGAGCGGGGCCGACGCGGTGGAGGCGGCCATCAAGCTGGCCCAGACGGCAACCGGGAACCAGACCATGCTCGCATTCACCGGTGGTTATCACGGCATGACCGCGGGAGCACTGGCGGTGACCGGGAACGTCGCCGTCAAGAACCCGTTGCCGCCCGTGGGCTCCGTCGTCCGGCTCCCCTTCCCCTATCCGTACCGGTGCCCCTTCGGGGTGGGGTCGGCGCCCGACCGCGCCGCCGGTCTGGACGGGGCGGAGCTGTCCCTCCGCTACATCGAACGGCTGCTGGATGACCCGCTCGGGGGGGTCACCGACCCGGCCGGCCTCATCGTGGAGGCGGTCCAGGGAGAGGGTGGCGTGATCCCGGCGCCGGACGGCTGGCTGCGGGCCGTCCGGGAGATCACCCGCCGACGCGGCATCCCCCTCATCCTCGACGAGGTGCAGACCGGGGTGGGGCGCACGGGGCGGTTCTGGGCCGCGCAGCACAGCGGGATCACCCCTGACATCGTCGTGATGTCCAAGGCGATCGGCGGCGGACTGCCGATCGCCGTGATCGCCTACCGGGCCGAGCTGGACGTCTGGGCCCCCGGCGCGCACACCGGCACCTTCCGCGGCAACCAGCTCGCGATGGTCGCCGGGCGCGCCACGCTGCGCCGGGTGCGTCGTGACGGGCTCGACGAACGCGCCGCCCGCCTGGGCTCCCGCCTGCTCGCCGGCCTCGACCATCTCGCCCGGGACCGGCCGCATGTGGGGGACGTCCGCGGCCGCGGGCTCATGCTCGGCGCCGAGCTGGTCGATCCGACCGGTACGGCGGACGCCGTCGGCGCGTATCCCGCCGATCCCCGGCTTGCCGCCCTGGTCCGCGCCGAGTGCCTTCGCCGCGGACTGATCATCGAGCTCGGTGGCCGGCACGGAGCGGTCATCCGGTTCCTGCCCCCCCTGATCATCGGCGATGAGGAGGCCGCACGCGCCCTGTCGATCCTGGCCGACGCCATCGACGCCGCCGTGCGGCGGCTCACTGTCGCGCCCATCCCGCCCATCGGTCGCGAGGCCGGGTGAGAGAAGTGCCGCAGCCCCAGCCGGGCCTGGACGAGCTCGTCGGGATGACCCTCACGGCGCTGGCCGAGGGCCGGCGCCGACGCGGCGGACCGCTGCCGGCCGGTGGACCGTCCCGGGTCCGCGCGGCGGTTCAGGCCGCCCTCGGCGCATCGCCCGATCGAACCAGCCTGCTCCCCAGGACCGGGATCGGAGCCGCAGCCGCGATCACCGGACTGGTGGAGGCTCTCGCCGCAGGATCGGCGGATCCGGCGGACCCATGGTGCGCCGCCCATCTGCACTGCCCGCCGTTGCCCGTGGCGGTCGCCGCCGACCTCGCCGTGAGCGCCCTCAACCCGTCCCTGGACTCCTGGGATCAGGCTCCGGCCGCGACCACGATCGAGACGGAGGTCGTCGCGGCGCTCGCCGAACTGGCCGGCTTCGACCCGGATCAGGCCGCCGGCACGATCACCACCGGCGGCACGGAGTCCAACCTCATGGGCCTGCTCCTCGCGCGGGACGCCGCGTCGAACGGGCGGCTGGCGTCGAACGGGCGGCTGCGCGTGTTCCGCTCCACCGCCGCGCACCTCTCGGTTGATCGCGCCGCCGCCGTGCTGGGCATCGACACCCCGCCGGTCGCGGCGATCCCCACCGACGACCAGGACCGGATGCGGGTCGACCTGCTGCGAAAGGCGCTCGCCGAGCATGCCGGGCCCGTCGTCGTCGTGGCCACGGCGGGCACCACCGACGCCGGCGCCGTCGACCCGCTGCGCGAGATCGCGGCTGCGGTCGAGGAGCATCGCCGTCGGCTACGCAGGCGGCCGTCCTCGGCTGCACCGGCCGAAACGGGCCATCCCGCCTCGTCCGGCTGGTTACACGTCGACGCGGCGTACGGCGGCGGTGCGCTGTTCTCCGACCGCTTGGCCGCCCATCTCGACGGGGTCGCGCTCGCCGACTCGGTCGCTCTGGACCTGCACAAGCTGGGCTGGCAACCGGCTCCGGCCGGCGTCTTCCTGACGCCCCGCCCGGACGGGTGGCCCAGCCTGCGCGCCGCCCAGGCGGACTACCTCCGATCCGAGGACGACGAGGCCGCCGGTTTTCCCAGCCTCCTGGACCGGTCCCTGCGGACCACCCGCCGTGCGGACTCCTTCCCGATCGCGGTGACGTTGCGCGCGCTCGGCCGGGACGGGCTGGGCGCCCTGGTCGACGCCTGCCACGATCTCGCCCGGCACGCGGAACGGACGGTCCAGGCCGATCCCCGCCTCGAGCCTGCCTTTCCCGTCACCCTGACCACGGTCGTCTTCCGCTACCACCCACAGGCCGGCGTCACCGGCTCGGCCGCGGCGTGCACCGCCGAACGGCCGGACCAGCTCAACGACGCGATCCGCCGCGCACTGCTGCTCGACGGGCGCGCGGTGGTCGGCCGGACCCGCGTGGGGCCCGATCGGGCCGTGCACCTGAAACTCACCTTGCTGAATCCCAACGCCACCCGGGCCGACGTGGACGCGCTGCTCCGCCTGATTGCCGCGACCGGCGACGAACTCGCCGGCGGGTACGGCGATGACGGCACCGGGAACATCCCGTGACCGCGGACCAGCCCACGGCCGCCACCGTCGCCGATGACCTCGTCACCGAGACCCTCCTGCGCTGCTGGCTGCGGGAGACCGGCGCCCGGCCGGACGCCGACGCCCGCACGATCGACGTCGGGCTGCCGGCGTCAGGCCTGTCCATTCGGGCGATGGTGACCCACCGCTCGCCGTCCGGGTGGCACCGGTTCACCCAGCCCGAACTGGTCTCCCCGGCGAGCGCGCCGTCGCCCGTCGATGCCGGCCTGCTCGCCACGCTCCTCGTGCGTGAGATCACCGCGGAACAGGGGCTGCCCGCCGCTCACGGAACCGAGGCATTGGGCCGGATCATCGATTCGGCGCGCCGGATCGCCGCCCATCTCGACGCTCGGCGGACCGGCGGGCACCCGAGCGCCGTCCCCCCGTTCCTGGCCGCGGAGCAGGCGTCGCTCACGGGCCATCCCTTCCACCCAGCCGCGGCGAGCAGGCAGGGGGCATCCGACGAGGCGATGGCCGTCTACTCCCCCGAACGGGCCGGTTACTTCGCACTTCACTGGTTCGCCGCGCATCCCTCGGTGGTGTCGACGTCGGGTGCCCCGGCGGCGGAAGACAGCCCCGCAGCGCAGTTGCCGGGAGGCCGACGCCCGGTCACGCGCCTGCTGGCCGAGCTGTTCGGCGGCGACGCCAGCCCCGGCGCGACGGGTGGGTACCGCCCGATCGGAGCAGACCCGTGAACTCACCGATGGTGCGGACGGCCCGCTTGCCCAGCTGCTCGCCGACGGGCGCCTCATCGACCTCGGCAGGTCGGGCCCGTGGTGGTACCCAACGTCTTCGCTGCGTACCGTCTGGCGGCCGGACAGCCGGGTGATGCTCAAGTTCTCCCTGGGCCTGCGCATCACCAACTCGCGCCGAGTCCTGCACCTCGGGGAGCTCCGACTCGCAGAGATGATCACTAGGCTGGTCGACGCGGGCCTCGGCGCCGCTCTCACCGCGCGGCATCCGGATTTCCACCTCATCGGGGAGCCCGACTGGGTCGCGGTGACCCGTCCAGACCACCGCCCGCCGTCCAGAGGATCTGACCGGCTGGGCATCCCCGGGTCGGCCGAGGCATCCGGCGGCGGCGACGACGGTGCGGTGGCGCTGGCGACCGCCATCCGGACGAACCCCTTCGGCCCGACCGACCGGGCGGTGAGCATGGCGGCGTTGGTCGCGCCCCGGCCCGATCGGGCGGCGGACAGCCGCGGGCGGTCTCGGGCGGCGATGCTTCCCCGGCTGCTCACCCGGCTGGCCGACCGGCGGCACGAACCCGTCCGGGTACTCGCCGAGACCTGGTTCGAGCGCTACCTGACCGTGCTCGCAGCCCCCGTGCTGGACCTTTACCTGCAGTTCGGCGTGGGCGTCGAGGCGCATCTGCAGAACACCCTGGTCACGCTGGACGCCGACGGCTGGCCGGTGGCCGGGTGGTATCGCGACAGCCAGGGCTACTACGTGGCCGCCTCGGCCGCTTCGGCCACGGAACGCCTGCTGACCGACTTTGCCACGAACCTCGACGTGATCTTCGACGACGAGCTGGTGGCGGAGCGCATCATCTACTACCTGTTCGTGAACAATGTCTTCGCCGTGGGCGGAGCCCTGGGCGCGGCCGGCGTCGCCGACGAACACCGCCTGCTCGGGCGAGCACGCGACCTGCTGTCCCGGATGGACGCGGACGCCCGGTCGGACCGTGGCCCGGCCGGGCCACCCGCCGTCCGGCGCCGGCTGCTCGCCACCCTCCTGACGTCCCCCACCCTGCCCAGCAAGGGCAACCTGCGCACCTGCGTGGACGGCCGCGACGAGCTGATCGGACCAGTGGCCACCCAGTCGGTCTACGTACAGATTCCGAACCCGCTGCTGGAGGCCGCCCCGTGACGTCCCGCATCCCGCTCGCATCCCGCGACGAGCCGCCGCGGACCGCGGTCGCGGCGCCCGGCCTCCCCCATCCGGAGACCCCGGACTATGACGTGGTGGGGGTCGGGCTGGGCCCGTTCAACCTGTCGCTGGCCGCGCTCGCCGATGGGCTCCCCGGCCTGCGGGCCGCCTTCTTCGAGCAGGCGCCGGCGTTCAGCTGGCATCCCGGGCTGCTGCTGGAGGGCACGACCCTGCAGGTGCCGTTCCTCGCCGACCTGGTCACTCTCATCGATCCGACCAGCCCCTGGTCGTTCCTGTCCTACCTGCGGGCGCACGACCGGCTCTTCCGCTTCTACCTCTACGAACGCTTCCACATCCCCCGCCGGGAGTACGACGCCTACTGCCGGTGGGTCGCCGAGGGCCTGCAATCCACCCATTTCGGCGCCCGGGTGGAAGCGGTCCGTTGGCATCCCGACGCCGGGTTGTTTCGCATCGTGGTCACGCGGACGACGCCGCCGCCTGCGGAAGCGGCGCGCGGCGAGGCCTCCGAGTCGGCTGGTACCTGGTCCACCCGGGTGGTCACGGCAAGGCATCTGGTGCTCGGGATCGGCACCGAGCCGATCACGCCACCAGCCTTCGCCGGAGTCTCGAGCGACCGGGTGTTCCACTCGGCGCACTACCGCCAGCGGCGCGCATCGCTGGCCGGGCTGCCCCACATCACCGTGGTCGGATCGGGCCAGTCCGGCGCCGAGGTGTTCGCCGACCTGCTGCGCAACCAGCAGACGGCGACGCAGCACCTGACCTGGATCACCCGCACCCCCGCCTTCGCCCCGATGGAGTACTCGAAGCTGGGTCTCGAACAGTTCACCCCCGACCACATCCGTTACTTCCACGGGCTCGAGCAAGGCCGCAGGGACGCTCTCGTCCCGGCGCAGTGGCAGCTGTACAAGGGGATCGATGCGGACACCATTGCGCAGATCTACGACCTGCTCTACGAACGGACGATCGACGGTGGCGACGAGGCGGCGACGCTGATGCCGGGGGTGTCGGTGCAGTCGGCATCGCTGGACGACGGGCGGGGAGAGATCGCGCTCGGTTGCCGCCACCGCGATCAGGACCGAACCTTCCCCCTGACCACGGACGCGGTGGTGCTGGCCACCGGGTACGCGGCCCGCCGTCCGGCGTTGCTCGACCCGGTCGCCGGGCTGCTGGCACTCGACGGCGCCGGACGGTTCCAGATCGACGCCCGCTACCGGATCGCCACCGATCCGGGCCTGACCGGACACCTGTACGTCCAGAACGCCGAGCTGCACACCCATGGGGTCGGCGCTCCCGATCTCGGCCTGGGTGCCTGGCGGGCTGCGGTCATCCTCGATGACCTGACCGGGGGGCACGCGTACCGACTGCCACCGCCGTCGGCGTTCACGACCTTCGGCGCGCCTCCCCGCACGGGCGGGTCCCACCACGCGCCACGGACAGCGACGACGACCACGACGACCGGCCCGGCCGGGCGCGGCACCCCCGCCACCGGTACCACGGCCGACGGTGGGGGACTCCGGGAGCCCGATGCCGCGGCGGACGTGGACTCCGATCGGGCGGTGCGGCGGCGGCATCCCGTCATGCTTGGCGAGGGCGACCGTTGACCGTCCGCCCTCCTGCCGAGCAAACCCCGCCGCCGGTGGCGGCTCCGGACCGATCAGCAGACCGCTGGCGGCAGGCCGGACGCTCGCTGCTGGCCAAGCTCATCGCGGAACTCGCCTACGAGGACCTGCTCAGGCCGCAGCTCGACGACGGCGGGGCCGCGAACCTCCACGAGGATGGCCCGATCGGTCGAGGACCCGCGCTGGCCTACCGGTTGGTGGCGGCCGATGCCGTCTACCGATTTCGCGCTCAGCGGGGCACGTTCGGATCCTGGTGGATCGATCCCGCGAGCCTCACCCGCGCCGCCCCTTCAGCCGGCGGGCAGGAGACCGACCCGGTGCGCTTTCTGCGGGATGCGCAGTCCCTGCTCGGGTGGCCCGATCCGGTCCTTGCCGACGTGGTGCGCGACCTGCTCGCCACCCAGTCGGCCGATCAGCACCTGCTGACGACGGCGCTGCCCGCGGCAGCCCTCGCCGACCTGCCCTTCGTCGCGTTGGAAGGCCATCAGTCGGGTCATCCCTGCCTCGTCGCCAACAAGGGACGCCTCGGCTTCGGTGCGGCCGTCGACCAGTACAGCCCGGAGGCCCGGTCGCCCTTCCGCCTGCGTTGGGTGGCCGCGCATCCCGCAATCGGGCGGTACTGGGACATCGCGCCAGCCAACCGCGAGCCGGCCAACCGCGAGCCGCTGGACGGGTCCGCCACGGGCCGGTCGGGCAATGCCGCCCTCGTGCACGCCGAGTTGGACGCGGGCACCCGCGCCCGCTTCACCGACGTCCTCGCCCGTACCCGGATGGCCGATCCGGCTGCCGCCGGCGCAGCCCCTGAGGATTACCTCTGGCTACCGGTCCACCCATGGCAGTGGGAGAACGTGATCGTTCCACTGTTCGCCGCCGAGCTGGCCACCGGACTCCTGGTCCCCCTGGGCCAGGGGCCGGACCGGTACCTCCCGCTGCAGGCCGTCCGCACGCTCGCCAACATCGACCGGCCGGAGCGACGCAACGTCAAGCTTGCGCTGATGATCCGCAACACCCTGGTCTGGCGGGGCATGTCCGCGGCGGACGCCGCCGCCGGGCCGGCGGTGTCACGCTGGTTGCTCGACCTGCGCGACGCCGATCCGTTCCTGCGCGAGGTGACGGGGGTGCTGCCCCTGGCCGAGGTCGCCGGCGCCGCCGTCACCCATCCGGCCTACGACGCCATCCCCGACGCGCCCTACCGCCTGCACGAACTGCTCGGCGTGGTCTGGCGCGATCCGGTGGAGCGGCATCTCGCCACCGGGGAGCGGGCTCGCAGCCTCGCGTCGCTGCTCACGATCGGGTCGGACGGACGTCCTCTCGCCGCGGAGTTGGTGGCCCGGTCGGGCCAGTCGGGCCGGGACTGGCTCGCCGCCCTGTTCACCGCGTTGCTACCGCCGCTGCTGCACTATCTGTACCGGTACGGGGTCGCCTTCACCCCGCATGGCGAGAACGTCATCTGCATCTTCGACGCCGATCACCTGCCCCGACGGATCGCGGTGAAGGACTTCGGCGCCGACATCGAGCTGGTGGACGGCGACTTCCCCGAACGAGCGGACATGCCTGCCCAGGCGGCCATGCACTGCCGCCGTTGGCCCGGGCCGATGTTGGCCCACTCGGTGCTCTCCGCCGTGTTCGCCGGCCACTTCCGCTACTTCTCCGTGCTCGTGGCGGATCATCTGCAGGTTGCGGAGGGCGAGTTCTGGCGGCTGGTCCGGGCGACGATCGACGGCTACCACGATCGGTTCCCCCAGTTGCGGGAACGCTTCCGCGAGATTGATCTACTCGTGCCAAGCTTCGACCGGGTCTGCCTGAACCGCGAGCAGCTCGCCGGCGCCGGGTTCCACGACCGGGCCGAGCGGGACGGTGGATTTGATCTGATGCACGGTGAGGTCGCCAACCCGGTGGCGACCTTGACCGCCCGTGCGCCCGCAGTCGAGCCCACGGATTCGATGGCACGAACGGAGGATCGTTGACATCGCCGTCAGCGCCGATACCACCGGCCCATTCGGCGGTGTCCGCCGCATCGGGGCGCCCCCCAGGCCCGAGCCCGGTGGGTACCGAGGCCCTGTCCGGGCTCCTGACCGGGGAAAATGCGGTCGAAGAAGTCGTCGTCGCCACCGTCGACCTGCAGGGCCGGCTGGTCGGCAGCGCCGTGTCCCCCGAGCACTTCGCGCACGAGGTGCTCGCCGACGGGCTGGGCGCATGCACCTACCTGCACGCTGTCGACGTGGACATGCAGACCGACGGCGGCTATCCGCGCACTCCCTGGTACGACGGCTTCGGTGATCTACGGCTCCGGCCCGATCTGACCAGCCTGCGCCGGGCCCCGTGGCGCCCGTCCTGCGCGGTGGTCCTTGCGGACGCGTCCTGGCCCGACGGGACCCCAGTGGACGTGGCCCCCCGAACGGTGCTGCGCCGCCAGCTCGATGCGCTCGCTGCCGCCGGGCTCACCGCCCTCGCCGGGACCGAGCTGGAGTTCCTGGTCTTCCGCGAGTCCTACAAACGGGCGGCGCGGCGTTCCTGGTCCGGGCTCAGCCCGGCCAGCCGTTACAACATCGACTACGCGCTGTTCGGCACCGAGGAACTCGACGACCTGACCCGCCGCATCCGGCGGGCCATGGCCGACGCCGGGATCGCGGTCGAGTCGGCTCGGGGCGAGGTCCATCCGGGCCAGTACGAGATCGTTTTCCGGTACGCCGAGGCGCTCCAGGCGTGCGACAACCACGCCCTCTACAAGACGACCGCAAAGAAGATCGCCGCCGTGTCGGGGCAGGCGTTGACCTTCATGGCGAAGTACGACGAGGGCGAGGGGAACTCCTGCCACGTCCACCTGTCCCTGCGCGGGACAGGCGGTGACGAGCCGGTTTTCGCCGCCCCGCACGAAACCGCCTCGCGCGGAACCAGTCGATCTGACGTCGCGGGCATGTCGCCGCTGATGTGCTCCTTCGTCGCCGGCCAGCTGAGCTGCATGGCCGACTTCACGCTACTGTTCGCACCCAACGTCAACTCCTACAAGCGGCTCGCCCCCGGTGCGTTCGCGCCGACCAGGGTGAGCTGGGGTCGCGACAACCGGACGTGCGCGGTCCGGGTCGTCGGCAGCGGAACGGGGCTGCGCATCGAGCACCGCGTGCCCGGCGGGGACGCGAACCCCTACCTCGCCGTGGCCGGCATGATCGCCGCCGGCCGGTACGGGATGGAGCAGGGGCTCACCCTCGAACCCGGTCGGATCGGCAACGCCTTCACCATGCCGGGGCTCGCGCCGCTGCCCGCGACGTTGCGCGACGCCGTCGAACGGTGGCGGTCGAGCGCGGTGGCCCGCGCGGCGTTCGGCGACCGGGTGGTCGCCCATCTGGCCCATGCGGCCGAGGTCGAGCTGGCCGGGTACGAGGGCACGGTCACCGACTGGGAGCGCCGGCGCGGCTTCGAGCGCTTCTGAGCCGGCGGCCCCGCCCCGTCAGGCACGGCCCGATCCGGCCAGCTCTTCTACGGGCCCGGCCGGCGGGGCGGGGGCGCGGTACTCGTGGAGTCCGAACCGGTCATGCAGGATCCGCAGTGGGCGCGGCGCCCACCAGTTCGCGTTGCCCGCGACCCGCATGAACGCAGGGACGAGCACTCCCCGGATGAGCGTCGCGTCCAGCACGATGGCCAGCGCCGTTCCGACCCCGAACATCTGCATGAAACGGACCGACGAGGTCGCGAAGGCCACGAAGGTGACCGCGAGCAGCGCCGCCGCGGTGGTCACGATTCGTCCGACCCGGGCGAGCCCGGTGGCGACGGCCTCGGAGTTGCCTGCCCCCGCATCGTGCGCCTCCTTGATCCGCGAGAGCAGGAAGACCTCGTAGTCCATCGACAGCCCGAAGGCGATGCAGAACAGCAGCACCGGCATGGACGTGTCCAACGGGCCTGGGGTGAAGTCGAGCAGTCCCGCGAGGTGCCCGTCGCTGAAGATCCACACGGATGCGCCGAACACCGCGCACATGGCCAGGCCGTTGAGCACGATCGCCTTCACCGGTAGCAGCACGCTGCCGGTGAACAGGAACAGCAGGACGAAGGTCGCCAGCGCGATCAGGCCGAGTGCGAGGGGGAGCCGGTCAGCGACCGTGCTCTTGCCGTCCACCAGGACGGCGGGCGCCCCGCCGATCAGGGCGCTGGTGCCGGGGGGCGACGGCACCGCGCGGGCGGCCCGGACGAGATCCTGCGCGCGACCCGACGCGTAGTCCACCGAGGTCACCACCTGCAGCGAGTCCGCGCCGGCGGCCGCGAAGCGGCTACTGGCCGGACCGGGGGGTACGGCGAGCCGGCCCTGCACGTAGGTTCCCAGCGCACTGTCCACGCGGGCCACGCCGGGCAGCCGCGACAGCGTCGCCGTGTAGGCGGCCAGTGCCGACCGGTCGACCGGCCCCGTCCCGGCGGCCTGCACGACGACCTCCATCGCACCGCCGAGATCAGCCGCGAAGTCCTCGCGCAACGCGTCCCCGACCACCCGGCTCGACGCCGAGCCGGGCTGGAGCACCCGGTCGTCCGGCGTCCCGAAGTCCACGTGCAGGAACGGCGACGCGAGCACGAGCAGCACCGCGATCACCGGCAGCCCGGTGAGCACCGGCCGGCGCATCACCGTCGCCGCCACCCGTCGCCAGAACGGGGATTCGCCCGCCTCCCGCGCCCCGGTCGCTGCCCCCCCGTCCGCACCGGACACCCCCACCGGCTCCGACCGGCTTGTCCGGCGTCGGCGGACCAGCCCGATCAGGCCACCCACCCGCCAGGAGTTCACCCGCTCCCCGAGCACCATCAGCAGCGCCGGCAGCGACACGATCGCCGCCACGACCGCCACCAGCGTCACCCCGATGCCCGCATACGCCATGGACTTCAGGAAGTACGGCGGGAACAGCAGCATCACCGCCAACGCCACGATCACCGTGGCACCGCTGAACAGGATGGTCCGACCGGCGGCGTGAACGGTCACCGCCACCGCGTCAGCGCGCTCACGCCCGGCCGCCAGCTCCTCGCGGAACCGGCTGACCATCAGCAGGGAGTAGTCGATGCCGAGACCGAGGCCCATTGCCGTCGCGAGGTTCACAGCGAAGATCGACACGTCGGTGAGGCCGCCGATCACGGACAGGGTCGCGAAGCCGCCGACGATGCCGAGCAGTCCGATACCCAACGGCAGCAGCGCGGCGACGACGCCGGCGAACGCCATCACCAGCAGCACCAGGGTGATGGGGATGGCGATCGACTCGGCCACGGCGAGGTCGGCGGAGACCTGGTGGCCGATGTCCTCGCCCACCGTCGCCGCACCCCCCGGTCGGACGGTCACCGTGTCCGGCCAGCGTTGGCCCGACTCGTAGCGATCGACGATGTCCGAGGCCTCGTCATCGTCCCGCACGCTGGCCACGACCAGCGCCGATCGATCGTCCCGGGAGCGCAGCGCCGGCCCCCCGCCGGTCCAGTAGGACACGACGTCGCGGGCGCCCGGCTGGGCGGCGAGATCGGCCGCCACGGACCGGCCCGCGGCGGCGACTGTCGCGTCGTCGACATCCCCCCGTCGGGCGGTAACGAGAAGGAGCACGTTCGGATGGCCGTGAAAGCGGGCGTCCATCACATCGGCTGCCCGAGAGGACTCCGAAGCCGGGTCGTCGAAGCCCGAGGTCTGCAGCTTGCCGAAGGCCGTGCTCGCCAGAACGCCGCCGCCGAGCAGGAGGACGACCGTGACGGCCAGCACCAGGCGGGGACGGCGCGTCACCAGCGCCACGAGGGACGAGAACATGGTTTCCTCCGCAGATGGGGCAACCCTGCGGAAAACAGTGTTCGCGAACGGTGTTCTCGTCAAGGTCGGATTGACGCGTAGTTGACAGCGTTCACCGCGAGATCGACCATGGCTGCCGTGAGTAGTCCAGTCCCGCGCCGGGAACGGCTACGGCGGGCCACCCTCGAGGAGATCAAGCGCACCGCGCACGCCCAGCTGGCGGAGCTCGGTCCCGCCGCCCTGTCCCTTCGGGGGGTGGCGCGCGCGATGGGCATGGCCCCCTCGGCCCTGTACCGCTATGTGGACAGCCGAGAGGTCCTGCTTGAGGAGCTGACGGCCGACGGCTTCGCCTCGCTGGCCGACACCCTGGAGGCGGCCTTCGCGGCAGGCGACCCGCACGACCATCTGGGTCGGTGGCTGGACGTCACCCGGGCGCACCGTCGCTGGGCACTGAACCACCCGGTCGAGTACACGTTGATCTTCGGTCCGCGGGTGCCGGAAGGCGGGCTCGTCGACAACCGGGTGGCCGCGGAGCTGAAGCGCTCGGTGGCCGTGCTTTTCCGCTGCATGACAGAGGCGATCGAGGCCGGGCTGGTCGACACCGGCCAGGTCGACGCCGGGCTCACCCCGACGATGCAGACCAGGCTGCGGGCCTGGGCAGCAGACCACGGAGTGCCGATCGGCCCCGCTGGCATGGCGGTGTGCCTGACGGCGTGGACCCAGCTGCACGGCTTCCTGTCGCTGGAGACCTTCGGCCACCTCCCGCCGGCCCTCGGTGATCCCGCCGACCTGTTCGACCGGCAGATGACCGACGTGTTCGCCCAGGCCTGCCGGACGATCGCCCCGCGGCCCCGCCCGGCCGGGTGACGCGCCCCGGCCGGGCCGCTCAGCCCGGCCGGGGCGGATTGGTCAGGCCGACGTGCGCATCCGGCGCCCCAGTGCGTCCAGGGCGACCCGGCGGGCACTCTTGATCTCCGGAAGCCGGGCCTGATATGCGGGTGCCGTGGCCAGCGGCTGGTAGAAGCCCATGCGCGGGATGAAATCCGCCTCGTCGTAACCAGGCGGTCGGTGCAGTGCGTAGGTGCGGCCCGGGAATAGCAGGTCGTAGTTATCCGCGATCTGCCAGATGGCGACGTGCGGATCGACCCGGCGCCGCTGGAAGTATGCCTCCAGAACATCAATTGTGAAACTAATCTCATGGAACTGTTTCACGAGGCTGTGGTAATGCTGGCCGACCTGATACTTGATCGGCAGCTCGACCTGCAGGCTGTCCGAGTAGTCGAGCAGGTCGAGGGCCAGAACCTTCAGCGAGGTCTCCACGCCATACCCGCGCGAGAAGGCCAGCGCCGCGAAGACATCCGCGTCGATGACGAACTCCCCGATCAGGGGTTGGATAGTCCGCGTGATGGACGGCACATACCGGGCAAGCTGCTTCGACAACAACGATCGCAGCATCTCGGTGGTACGCCCGCCAGGCTGGCCGTCACCCGTCACCCTACGCGAACTTCCGTTCACAAAAAGTGGGGCATTCCCCGCCGTCGTCGCTGCGGCGAGCACCCCCACCGTGTACGGATCGTAACTTTCGAGATCGGCGTCGTGGAAGATGAGCCGATTGCCGAACGCAAGGTAGGCGAGGCTACGCATGGCGCCGGCCTTCCCGCCGGTCACCGTCTCCTCCCGGCCGGCATGGCGTTGCAGGACGGACTGCCCGCGGACGACCCAGCTCGCGCCCGCGTCCGTCGCGATGCGCACGAGGTCGTGCTCGTCCCCGTCCGAGGACGGATCGACGACGACGCCAATCTCGTCCAGAACACTGCGTTCCTGCATCCACCGCTGCCGGTTCTGCGCGATGATCTCGCCGAGGGTCCGAGCCGCCTCCGGGCCGCGGGCCGGGATCAACAGGCTCAGGGTGATGCCCTTGGCGAGCTTGTCCACCTCGATCGTGTCGAGGTCGAGGCTGATGGGTTCGAGCGTTCGCACGGACGCCCCTCTCTCGTGACCTTTCTTGGGTACGGACAGCCCCCGTACCGGTGAAAACGTCCCGTCGGGATCTGCTACGGGCGTTGCGGAGTCGGTATCAGGCGGACCGGGTGGTGATTCCCCCTCGTGTCGCTGTCCGCATGATTGCGTACCTCCGTTCGCAACGCCCCACCCGCCCGGGTCGATTCCGGTACCTCCCCCGCGCTCGGGTTCGCCGCGTCCTCTTCGCGGTCTGGCGGAGCACGACCGATCCGACACATGCCAGGTGCTGGAGCGTCAAAGTATCGGTGTTGCGGCTCTATCCGTCACTCCCCCTCTTTCCGGACGGGTATCAACCACCACTTTCGGGACCGAACGCGAACACACCGCGCCGTACCCGAACCGCACTACTGGCCCAAATGGTCACGGTGAGTATCTGACCAAGCGCCCGGAGCGGTTACTCTCGGACCCATCAGGAAAGAACTACCCGCTGCCGGGCCAGCCGATGCCAGGCCGGCATCGGCCCACCGCACCATCGGTGAAGAAGTCGAAGGGAAGTCACGCCCGGTCAGCCTCACAGCCGGGACACCGGCGTGCGGCCGGGCGAGTCCAGCACCGGCCGGTCGGCCGCCCGCGCGGCCGGGGTGGTCACAAGTCGGTCGCCCGGATGGGGCAGTCCGACTCGCCGGTCCGACTCCAGGGCGAGAAAGACGTCGACGACCACCGGGTCGAACTGGGTGGCGCGCCCCACCCGCAGCTGCTCGCGGGCGGCTGGCCCGCTCAGGGGATCCCGCCCGCCTCGCCCACCGCGCATCGCCGCCCAGGCCGTGCAGACCGCCAGGGCTCGTGCCTCGATCCGGATCCCGGACCCGGCGATCCCACTGGGGTAGCCGCCTCCGCCGAACCACTCCCGCTGTTGGGCGATGATCTCCGCCTCGATCTGCAAACCCGGCACCTGGGCCAGCAGGTTCGCGCCCATCAGCGGGTGCATCCGGATCAGCCGCCACTCCTCGGCATCCAGGGGGCCCGGTCGGGCCAGCACATGCGGCGGAAGGAGGATCTTGCCCACGTTGTGCAGCCGCCCTGCCAGGCGGGCCCGGTGCCGCGTCACGGCGGCATGGCCGAGCACGGTGAGGACCTCGGCAAGCCACCGCCCCACCGCCCGGCCGTCCGCTCGCGGTGCGTGGCAGGCGTCGACCTGCTCGGCGATCCGGCGCAGGCGCTCGATGCCGTCGGGTAGGCATCCGGCCAGCGCATGCGGCTCCGCGGCCAGTACCGCGGCCACCGCGGCGGCGACCACCGAGGCGGCCACGTCTGCCGCCACCGGCTCGGTGGACGAGGCCGGTGTGCCGTCCGGATCGACGCTGGTTGCAGGGCCCGATCGGGCCTGTTCGCCGTCGTCACCGGCCCACCACCCGCCCCACCCGGACGCGGGCGCGCCGAGTGCACCAAGTGGTCCACTCGGCCGGAGCGGGGGCACCGATCCGAACGGATCAACGGCTGCCCGCAGAAGCATGGGCGGGCCGAGGCCGAGTGGATCAACCGCGGCCCCGCCGGCCGCGGAACGATCACCAGCGGCCCCTTCCATCGGCAGGCGACGGGATGGCACGGAGTCGAGCGCGGAGAGACCGAACGCCGGCAGACCGACGGCCGGCAGACCGACGGCCGGCAGACCGACGGCCGGGCGACCGACCGCCGACAGTCCGGCCGGTCGCGGACGAGGCGAGGCCGGCCGAGCGGGTGCCGGCGTCGCGGCCGGGGCCCGCCCCGCCGGTGCCGTCCCCTCCGGACCGATCGCGACCCGGTTCCGGCCCGTCTCCTTGGCGACGTACAGAGCGCGGTCCGCGACCTCGACCAGCGCGCGGACATCGTCCGCGTCGTCGGGCAGGACCGCGCCGCCGACCGAGACCGTCACCGTCACCGGCACCGACCCGGCGCCCGCGGTGTTCCGAAGCCGGCCCGCCGCGCCTCGCCGGCCCGGCGCGCGAGTCGTCGCCGCCGTGGTTCGTAGGGCGACTCCCCCCAGCGGCATGCCAGCATCACCACCGCCAGCATCACCACCGCCAGCATCACCACTGCCGGGAGCGGCGTTCCCCGCGCGGTCGCCCGCGCCGTGCCCCTGCGGGTCCGTCCCGACGGGCGGCCGGACGCCCTCGGTACCGCCCGGCCGGGCGGGGACACCGACCGCCGCCGCGCCCGCGCCGACGGTCGGGGCCGATCTGTCGGCGGCTGCAGCCGACCAGCCGGCGGAGGCTGCCGCGTCCGACACCGGCGGCGTCACCTCCACGGGTTCCCTACCCACCCCGAGCCGTAGCCGCTCGGCGATGTCTGCCAGTGCGTCGCCCCGGACGTCTTTCGCAAGCAGCGCGAACTCCTCCCCCCCGTAGCGGGCCACGACATCCCCCGGACGGGTCACCGTGAGCAGCCGCCTGGCCACCTCCGTGAGCACCTGGTCGCCGGCCGGGTGGCCGAACCGGTCATTCACGGACTTGAAGTGGTCGACGTCGACGAGGAGCAGGCCCATCCTCGATCCGACCCGACGAGCCCGCCGGGCGACGACCCGCATCTCGGCCTCCAGATATCGGCGGCTCCGTAGCCCGGTCAGGCCATCTGTGATCGCGAGATGTCGCTGCTCGGCCTCCAGCCGGGCCATCCGAGCGATGATCAAAAGCATGATCCCGGCGCTCACCATCGCGATCACGCGGACGTCGCGGAGATCGCCGTGTCCAGCCTGCACCCCGAGAACCGTCGGCCCGACCAGTCCGACGCCGCACAATGCGGCCACCCGCAACCCGTCACGGACCGGCACCGCCGGCACCACCGCCGACTGGCCCGATCGGGCCAGCGAGGGATGGAGTACGGCAGCGGCGAGGAGCAGGGCGCTCACCATCCGGGCAGCATCCCCGCCATCGATCGCCGTGCCGCCCGAACCGCCGATGCCCACGTTGCTCGCGACGGCGTCACCGATGCGAGTGCAGACCTCGACGGCGTCTGCCACCACACTCACGAGCACCCCGCCCGCCAGGAGAAGCAACGTGGCCGGGCGCTCGCCATCGCCCGACGCGATTCGGACGGTCACACCGACGACCAACAGACCCGCCGCCGCGCACACCGCCGGGACGATCCCGCCCCCCGGAGCACCCCCGGTCCGCACCGCCGGTGCCACCAGATACACCCAGGCCGGCAAGGCGGCCGCGGCGAGGAACATCGCGATGTCCAGCAGGCTTGCCGCGTTCCGCCCGGGACCGCGCGCCCGTACCAGCGCCGCCAGGCCCAGGACCAGCAGCGGATACCGGAGGAGCAGAGCAATGTCCGTCAACGCCACACCAACTGTGGCCGAAGACGTGCGCAGGGAGATAGAGAGGGCCACGTCGGTTGCGGCCGAGAGAACCTGACTGCCCGCGAGGAGCATCCAGCCACGCCGCGGGACCGGGGCGAGACCTCGCGGAACGACGAGCAGGGCAACGGCGGCCACCAGGTCCGCCAGCAGGTACAACGCCATCCGGACGTCGAGCCCGACGCCTGCGATGGGCGGCAGGACGGATCCGACGGCCGCGGCCAGCGCAGCACCGAGACAGACGACCCAGCCACAGCCCCGCCAGGCACGCCGCGGTGGGGCCGGCATCACCCAGTGGTTCGGAACGCGGGATTCGTTGACGATGCGAGAACGGCTGGCGGCGAACAGCCACTCCGGGGGGACCGGGCCATGAGTAGCCTCTCAGTTGACCGGACAGGTGGCGCGGGTACCGGCCGCGTACGGCCGATGCCTCCTGGCGATCCATCCGCGGATCCGGCAGCTGCGGCGGCACCGCTGGCGTCCGGATGGCTCCGATGGGTCGATCACCGTGGCCTGCCGAGACCGTACCGAATCGTCGCTCTTCGTACACGGTTGTTTGAGCCCTCGTAAGAACTCTTGTCCGGTTCTTGTTCTCGGCTTCCCATGGTCGGGCGCGTGCCCCGCATACAAGGCGCGCCGGCCCGCCACGGGGCAGGCGGGGGACGAACAGCCCCGGCAGACGACCGTCAGGGATGTGCGACGAAGTTGAAGCGGCGACCGGTCTCGAACGTGTCCCGGAACGTGGGCAGGGTGTAGGGACCAGCGCCGTCGAGGTCGAAAATCCGCAGCCCCAGATCGCTGTCGACGAGGGTGTACATCTCATCCGCCGTCGTGCCGTAGTCGCGCGCCCCGGCGCCGAATTCGAACACCAGATGCGGTCGGCTGACGGAGATCATTTTCTGGGCGCCGCGGAACACTCCGTACTCGGCGCCTTCGACGTCGACCTTGATGAGGGCCGGCCGGTAGTCCGCGGGCAACGCCTCGTCGAGGACCTCGACCTTCACCTCGATCTGCTCGACGTCCTCCGTGTCCGGCACCCGGTCACGCAGCCCGCTGTACGCCGGTCGGCTACGGACGTAGGTGAAGGGCAGCATCCCGGCTGTGTCCGACAGCGCGGCCTGGCGCACCTGGACCATCGGGAAGTCGGTCATCAGCGACGCCGCCATGTGCGGCAGCGGCTCGTAGGCGATGTGCCGTCCGCGCGGGGCATGTCGCAGCATCGTCCGGAGCACGTCTCCCCGGTGGGCGCCCACGTCGATGCAGTTCGAGTTCTCCCGCAACACAAACGACAGCAGCAATGCCAGGTGGCGGTCGTCATTACGATTGCGCCGGGCCGTCGGCACGATGTTGTCGCGCACCAGCTTCAAGGCCGGACCAAGGCCTGAATCGACCGCCTTCCGGCGGAGCTGAGTCAGCTGCTTTTCCACCCGAGGATCCATCCGCCACAACCTTCCGTTGCCCCACCAGTGATCTGCCGGAGTGAATTGTGCCCACACCCCACCACGGCAGCCGACCACCCACTATTAGGGGGACCTGATCAACGGTCAATAGCGGTAGTACCACCTTCTCGCCGCTACCAGCGGCCGGCCCGTCGAATTCTGCCGCAACGGAAGACTCGCACTACCCAACCCTCACGCCCAGGAAGGGTGACCCCGGCGGGGGGCCCTCGCCGCCGGGATTAGTCCTTCCGGTTCGGCGCAATCCGGACTACCAGAGTCCGGACCGCTCTCCCGTCACTTTCCGCAGTCGACCGGGTCATAGCGCCGATGCCGCGACGGCCCGCCGCGTCAACCGGCGGCGACGAGCACCGGGCCGTCCTCCGACCGCACGGCAAAGGACTCGACCGGCGGGCAGGTGCAGACCAGGTTGCGATCGCCGTACGCCCCATCGATCCGGCGCACCGGCGGCCAGTACTTAGCGGCCCGCAGCGAGGCGACCGGGTAGGCGGCGACGGATCGCGGATAAGGATGCGGCCATTCATCGGCGGTGACCATGCTGGCGGTGTGCGGGGCGTTGCGCAACGGGTTGTCCGTACGCGGCCAAGTACCGTCGCCGACCCTGTCGGCCTCCGCACGAATCGCGATCATGGCATTGCAGAAGCGGTCGATCTCGGCCAGGTCCTCGCTCTCGGTCGGTTCGACCATCAGGGTGCCGGCCACCGGGAAGGACATGGTCGGCGCGTGAAAACCGTAGTCGATGAGCCGCTTGGCCACATCGTCCACGGTGACCCCGGTGCCCTTCGTCAACGGCCGCAGGTCAAGAATGCATTCGTGCGCGACCAGTCCGCCGCGCCCGGCGTAGAGAACCGGATAGTGCGGACGAAGGCGGTGGGCGATGTAGTTGGCGTTCAGAACGGCAACCGAGGTGGCTTGACGCAGGCCGTCCGCCCCCATCATCTGAATGTACGCCCAGGGAATCATCAGGATTCCGGCGGAGCCCCACGGCGATCCCGAGATGGGCCCGACCCCACTCACCGGCCCGGCCTCCGCCCGCAACGGATGGTTCGGCAGGTAAGGCAGCAGCTTCTTGCCGACCGCGACCGGGCCGACCCCGGGACCGCCACCACCGTGCGGGATACAGAACGTCTTGTGCAGGTTGAGATGGCTGACGTCGGCGCCGAACTGGCCTGGCTTCGCAAGCCCGACGAGCGCGTTGAGATTCGCACCGTCGACGTAGACCAGCCCGCCGGCCTCGTGCACGATCGCGCACGCCTGCCCGATGCCTTCCTCGTAGACTCCGTGCGTCGACGGATAGGTCACCATCAGCGCGGCGAGAACGTCCACGTTCGCCCGCGCCCGGAGCGCCAGATCGTCGAGATCGACGTTCCCGTCGTCGTCGCAGGCGACCACGACGACGCGCATTCCGGCCATCGCGGCGCTCGCCGCGTTCGTCCCGTGCGCGGAGGAGGGAATGAGGCAGACGTCGCGGACCGGGGCGCCGGGCACCGCATTGTCGCGGTGATAGGCGCGAATCGCCAGCAGGCCGGCGAGCTCCCCCTGGCTGCCGGCGTTCGGCTGCACCGAAACGCCCGCATATCCGGTGATCCGGGCCAGCCAGTCCTCCAGATCCCGGATCATCGTCAGGTATCCGCCGGCCTGGTCGAGGGGGGCGAACGGGTGAATGTCGGCGAACTCCGGCCAGGTGACGGCGGCCATTTCGGTGGTCGCGTTCAGCTTCATCGTGCAGGATCCCAGCGGGATCATGCCCCGGTCGAGGGCCAGGTCGAGGTCGGACAGCCGGCGCAGGTAGCGCAGCATCGCCGTCTCGGACCGGTGCTCGTGGAAAACCGGGTGCTCCAGGTAGGAGTCGGTACGCACCAGCTCGCCGGGCAGCGCCGTCGGGGCAGTCGGGCCCGTCACCTCGGCCGACGCCGGCACGGGCACCCCGAATGCCGCCCAGACCGCCCGCAGGTCCGCCTCCACGGTCGTCTCGTTGCAGGAGACCCCGACGTGGTCGCCGTCGACGAGCCGCACGTTGACGCCGTGCGCCAGCGCCGCGGCCACCACCTCGGCGGCCCGGCCGGGCACCGCGGCAACGACGGTGTCGAAGAAGGCGTCGGCCCCGATGGGCACCGCGGCGGCCCGCAGTCCCGCGGCGAGCCGGACCGTAAGGCCGTGGATGCGCCGCGCGATCCCGGCGAGCCCCTGCGGACCGTGGTAGACGGCGTACATCGAGGCGAGCACGGCCGGCAGCACCTGGGCCGTGCAGATGTTGCTCGTCGCCTTCTCCCGGCGGATGTGCTGCTCGCGGGTCTGCAGGGTGAGCCGGTAGGCGGGCGCCCCATCGGCGTCGACCGACACCCCGACCAACCGTCCGGGCAGGGACCGCTCCAGACCCTTGCGGACCGCCAGATATCCGGCGTGCGGTCCACCGAACGACAGCGGCAGCCCGAACCGCTGCGTGCTGCCGACGGCAATGTCGGCGCCGAGCTCACCGGGCGAGCGCAGCAGCGCCAGCGCCAGCGGGTCGGCCGCGACCGTGACGACGATCCCCCGCTCGCGTGCCTCGACGATCACCGACCGCGGGTCGCGCAGCGCCCCACCCGGCCCCGGATAGGACAGCAGCAGACCGAACGCCGAGTCCAGCACTTCCGCGGGCACTCCGGCGGCACCGTTCGCCGCGGGATCGCCCGCCACCAGGCCGCCGGACAGGTCGGCGACGTGGACGGTCACGCCCAGCGCCTCCGCCCTGGTCGCCACAACCGCGATCGTCTGCGGGAGCGTGTCCGCATCGATGAGGAACGTCGTCCGAGACCCCTTCGCCGTGCGCAGCGCGATCTGCATCGCCTCGGCCGCGGCGGTCGGCTCGTCGAGCAGGGACGCTCCGGCCACCGCCAGGCCGGTCAGATCAGTGATCACCGTCTGGAAGTTGAGCAGCGCCTCCAGCCGGCCCTGGGAGATCTCCGGCTGATACGGCGTGTAAGCCGTGTACCAGGCGGGGTTCTCCAGGACGTTGCGCTGGATGACACCCGGCATCACCGCGGGGTGAAACCCCAGGCCGATCATGGACGGCACCGGGCGGTTGTCGCGACCGAGCGCGCGCAGCGCCGCCAGGACCGCCGTCTCGTCGAGCGCGGCGGGCAGCTCGAGGGTGCGGTCGTGGATGACGGCCGGCACCGCGGCATCGGTCAGCGCCCGCAGCGACTCCACCCCGAGCGCGGCGAGCATGAGCCGCTGGGCCTCGGTGTCCGGGCCGATGTGACGATCAACGAACTGCGGGTACGCCGCAGCCGGCAGTGACGGACGGTCATCACCCGCCGCCCATCCGGCCGGCGCCGCCGGCCGGATGGGCGCGGCGGCGGTGGTAACGGCGGTGGCGGAAGCGTCTTCGTGATCTGTGCCGTCATGCATGCTGGGCGCTCCGGAGGTCGGGCGACGACGACAACAGGGCCGACGCCGCGGCGGGCCTCCCCCTCTGTCATTGGCCTGAGAGCTTCACCGGGCGCCGCCGCCATGGGTCCAAGCCGAGGACCCGCGGACGACGGCCGCGGCTTTCACCGTCGGCGGGACACCGGGATGTCCACTTTCCAGAGTTGCCTGACCCGGCGGTTGGGGGCCTGAGAGTTTATGGGGAGAGCTTGCTCCTTCGGCGTCCCGGCAGATCGTGGCCCGGGACTCTCCCGCACGGGTGTGAGCGGCAGCAATATGCAGTTCGTTGCCCGCAGACTAGCCGCGATCGCGATCCCCGGCCACCTATCGGCCGATCGGGCCGGCCTTGGATGACCTCCGGTGGACGCCCTGTGCCGGTACGCCCCGCGCTAGACGAAGATCGTCTCGTAGGGGCGCAGCAGCCGGTCCAGCACCTGGGCCCCGAGAACCGTCGAGTCCGCCGGGTCGTCGGACAGCGGGGCGATCTGAGTGTGGTAACAGTCGACGGCCCGCCGTTTGGCCTCCTGCACCGAGACGGGCAGGGGCACCCTCCGAGCCCTCGCCCACGGCACCCTGGGGTCGTCCGGGACAGCCCAGTGCCAGGTCCAGACGGGGTATTCGAGCAGCCGTGCGCCAGCCCGTTCCGCCGCCAGCACCGCCGCACGCCCCGTTGCCTCATGGTCCGGATGGCGGTCCCCGGTATACGTGGCCAGTACCCAGCAGTCGGGGGTGAGCAGCGGCCCCACCTGCTCGGCGAGCTCCGACTCATGCCCGGCGACCCGTCCGTCTCCCAGCCCGATCCGATGCACCGGCACCTGCGCCAGCCCCAGCTCGGCCAGTGCCGCATGCTGCTCGACGATCCGCCGACGGGCCAGCTCGGCCGGGGAGATCGTCGGCGAGCCGGGATGAGACGCGTCCCCATCTGTCACCGCGACGACGGTGATCGCGGCGCCAAGCGCGTGCAGGCTGACCAGCAGGCCGCCGACGCCGAGGACCTCATCGTCCGGATGGGGGGCCACGACGACCACGCGAGGCGGCACGGCGGTCAGGTCGAGCTCCGCCCATCCCGGCTGCCAGGCCCGCCAGACCGGTTCGGGGGTGCCGTCGGCGGTGAAGGGCCGGCCCGCTTCGGCGGTGTTCTCCTGCATCGCTCATCCATACGGGAACCGCCGACGCCCCGCACGGAAATCAGGCCCGGCACCGACCGTGACGCCCGTCCCGGGCCAGGTGGCGACGCGTCCCGGTGGTGGCAGCTCAGTGCCGCAACACCTCGCTCTTGGCTGCCTCGGTGTCCGTCAGCGCGCCGTCCTTCTCCCGGCGGAAGATCTCCTCGGCGGCCCGGTCCGACGAGGTCTGGCTGGCGACCTGCCTGGCCATCTCGTCGTTGGAGGTGCCCGCGCCGGCGGGCCTCGTCCGTCCCTTCATCGCCTGTGCCATACCTGCCTCCTCCTGTCTCCGACTGCGATCAGCATGGCCCGATCGGCCATGGTCGCGGCCGCACCTCGGCCCGCACGGCCCGTTCCCACCGGCCGCCCGTGTGAGGACTACCCGCCCGTCAGGAGCGGAACCGGTGCGGACGGACTCGCCCGCCTCGCCCAGATGCCGACGAAATCCTCGGGGACGGCCCGTGTAGCGTGATCGTCCGGCCCGGTCCGGTGATCCACGGCAGGGTGAATACCTGGTGGGCTGTACACCCAGGGCGATGCCCCCGGGCGAACCTCGCCGGCTACCGCAAGGGCTGGGGATATCTGCCGGCCGCCGCGGTGAGCGGCGGTGGGGGCAACAAGCCCGTTGCGGGGGTACCGACCTGCTCGGGCTACCTGTAGTTCCCGCCGATCATGGCCCGTTCGGGGACATCGGATTCGCCTGGCCCCGCCGATCGGTGAGCGGCGCGGTGGGGAGCCGGCGCTGTCCGGCGCAGCCTACGCAGCTCGGCGCGGACCGTCCGTGGCGAGATCCGCCGGCCGAGCCGGCGATGGCGTGAGACGACGCGGCGGACCGCCCGTTCGAGCCCGTCGAGCAGTCGCCACGCCTCGTCGGCGGCGCGCCGGCCGGAAGCCTCATCCCACCGGCCGGTGGTGCCGTCGTCGAACAGGGCGAGGGTGGCGAGATCGGCCAGCCCGCGTAGGGCAGTGCGGCCGGCGTCGTCGAGCAGGTCCGCCGCGAGAAGCACGACCTCGCTCGGGCTGGCCGCCCGTGGCATCGGCCGCTGGGCGTCGGCGAACATCTCGATGGCCCGCTGCCAGGCCGCGACGATCCGCGCCCTGCTGCCGTTTCCGCCCCGTCGTATCCGCCGGTGGCGTGCGATCGGCAGCAGCCAGCCCAGGAGAAGACAGCCGAGCAGGGCAGCGACTGCCGCGGCCACGGCCGTCCGGAGGACGACCGCCGTCCAGCCGGGGGATCCCGGCCACCGGTCACCGGACCGGGCCGGGAGGTCTCCCGGCCCGGTGGCATCCGCCTGACCGGGCGGCGCGGAAACGGTGGTGCGCAGTACCTCCTCCACCAGTGACGTCTGTGCGGAGGACTCGCCCTGCGTGGAGCCGGCCACCGCTGCACCGCGTGCGTCCCCCGCTCGGGGGGTGGGGAAGAAAGGCAGCCAGCCGGCGCCGTCGAAGTTGATCTCCGCCCAGGCCAGGGCGTCCGCGCCACGGATCGTGCGGGTCACGGCATGCGGATCAGCGGCGGTGAATCCGACGACGAGGCGGGCGGGCAGACCCAGCAGCCTCGCCGCGAGGACGAACGTCGTCGCGAACTGCTCGGAGGTGCCGCGTCGAGTCTGGCCGAGGAAGTGATCGATGTGGGCGAGTGAATGCCCGGCGGGCACGGTGGGATCGAAGCTGAAGGTCGCCATCAGGTACTGGCGCAGCAGGGCGGCCCGCTGGTAGGGCGTCACGCCGCCGTCGGTGGCGACCGAGGCCAGTTCCCGCAGCACCGGCGGGACGTCGTCGGGCAGCGCAAGGTAGGGGGCGTTGGTCGGTGTCGCGGAGACGGTGAGGGCGAGCAGCCTGTCGGCGGTCATGGCGGTCTGCGGGGTGGAGACAAGGCGCAGCCGGTTGCCGGGGTGCAGCGACGCGGTTCGCACGAGTGTGCCGTCGTCGGGATCGACCGCGAAACGGCCCGCCGACTTCTCGGCAGTCGCCGTGGAGCCACCCTGGTCGGCGGGAGGGGCCGATTCCGCGCCGGCGGTGGGGACCACGGTGAACTGGCCGAGCCGAGCGAGGGCGGGCACGAGATCTCCGCCGAGGTCGGCGATGGTCAGGTCCTGGGTGACCGGTGCGGACGGGTGAGCACCGCCCCGATCCGCGACGCGACCGGCCTGTCCCCCGATCTCCCGTCCCGCGGGCAGGTAACGGCCGCTCATGGACCAGGTGGCGCCGTCGTAGGAGTCGAGGACGGCGAGCCGCAGCGCGACCGGCCCCGCCGGCTGCGGAGTCAGACCCACCCGGAACAGGACCTGGTCGGGATGGGCGGTCCAGCCGGCGAGACGGCTCAGGGGGTTGAGAGCGGCGAGCGGTACCGGCGCGATCGTGCGGTGGTCACGCGGGTCGACGGGCGGTTTCCCATCCAGCCCGCTCGGGCCACCACTCGCCAGTGCCAGACCGGCGCCGACGACGACGCCCACAGCGACGGTCGATCGCACCGCGTGGCGAAACGCAGTCAAGCCCCGCGGGCCGGCCACGGGCAGCAGACCTGGCCCGGATCGGGGAGACGCTGGCTGCCCCCCCATGCCGCCATCCGGCCCGACTGGGCCGGCCGAGGCCACTGCGGGCCCTCCCGGCGAACGGGACCGACCACTCCCGCGGACCCGGACGAGGACCGCGGCCAACGCGGCGAACGCGGCGGCGAGTGGCGCGTCCGATCCCGGCATGGGAGCTGCGTAGGCGACCGCGGCAACCAGGACGAGGGCGGCGGGCAACGCGGGCAGGAGCCGGGCTCTGGTGCGGATGACGAGCTCCACGCCGACCGCGGCGGCCAGCCAGGTCAGCGCCACGGGTACGAGCAGCAGAGCCCCGTCGGGCGGCGCCGGGATGGCCGTGTCCAGCAGCCGCGCCCATCCGCTGAGGACACCCGAACGGACCAGAGACAGCCGCGCCCAGAACCCCCCAGCGCCGGCCCCGACCGTGCAGGCGGCCCAGATCACGAACCCCCCGCCCCAGGCTGCGACCGTCCCTGCGAGTGGCAACAGCCGGCGTCGCGCACCCAGCGCCGCGGTGAGGATCACGGGCACGACCGCAGCGACCGGGATGATCACCTGCAGATCGTGAATGGTGAAGACCCGGCGGAACCCGAACCCGCCGACGCATGCGAGTCCCGCCACCACCACCAGCGCTGCCAGGCGAGCCCGCACCGGCTCCTCCGGGCGAAGGGGATGGCCGCCCCCGACGACGTGTCCTCCGCCCGCGCCGGCCGCCGAACGCGTGGCCTCGTCGGGAGGTCCACCGGTATCCGTCGTCATCGGCCCGTCCGCGGGGTTCCCCGCGGCCATCGCGGGTTCCGTTCACCGGTCGGCCAGTGGTCGGCGAGTGCGTCGGCGTCAGGGATGTCGATCACCGTCAGCCGGCCGGCCGCCCGCAGGGTGGTCCCGTCAAGACGTGTACCGCTGGTGGGAACGGTGCCGCCCAGGACGCCGATTCCCACCACCCGGCCGGGCGACGCGGTCCGCAGGCGGGCCCGGTCGGAGGAGTCGCGCCGGTCGACGGCCCGGGCGGCGGCCTGGCTGCGGGGGCCCACCCGGACCAGGACGACGCGCCCGTACGCATGGGCCACCGCGGCGAGTGCGGCCAGCGCCTGCCGGTCGAAACCGCCGGTGACGAGCACCAGCGTGCCGAGCCCGCCGCGCCGCAGCGTCGCGACGACATCGAGCGAGGCGGTGTCATCCAGCCGAACGCCCGCCAGCTCGTCCATCAGCACGTCGGCGTCCCGGCGCCGGCGCCGGCCCGCCACCCGCAGCCCGGCGGTCGTCACGAGCCGGACCCCGAACGCCTCCTGCGCGCAGGTCATCACCGCGGCGGCGGCGATGTCCACGGCCTCCTCGAACGTGGCGACGCCGACCCGGCCGGGCGGGTAGGCGGCTGGTCGGTTGTCGAGAACGACGGTGGCGGCCGGCTCGCTCGGATCGACGTGGGTGCGGACCATCAGTTCGCCCGCTCTCGCGCTGGACGCCCAGTGCACGAGGCGGAGATCCTCACCGGGCGCGTACCTCCGCAGGGTGTGGATCTCCAGTCCCCCGGTCGACCCCCGTCCGGTCTGCCCGTCCGGGTCACGCGAGGGTGCGGAGGCCAGGGGCACCAGCGGCCGGGTCCGCGGTCGGACGTGCAGGGTGTCGACCGCCGGCAGCCGTTGCCGGCGCCGGGCGAGCCCGAACGGATCCGATCTGATCACCTCGACGGGGCCCAGCCGGATCACACCGCGCCGGCTGGTGTCCAGGGCCAACTCGAATGTCCGGTGACCCGAGCCGGCCAGCCGGGGGACCGAGACGGACACGACTGCGCCCGGAGAGTCCAGCCCGTCCGATGAAAGGGGATGTACGCGGGCGGTACCGCCCGGCGCACGCCGTTCCCACCAGGTTTCCACCAGGTCCGACGCGGCCAGCAGCCGCCCGGCACGGGGGGCTGCTGGCACCGGCCGATCCGGACGGACGGCGGCAGGGCCGTGCGGCAGGTGCAGGATGAACGACGGAGAGGGCCACCTGGACAGGTTGCGGACCGTGACGGATAGCGTGGCAGGCTCGCCTCGGGTGACCCGTCGGGGCGATACGCGGACCGCTACCGACACCCGCGGGCGGCGAACGGCCGTGACGGCCGCAAGACCCATCGCCGCGGCCCCCGCCCCGCCCAACACGGCCAGCTCCGCGTATCGCAGCATCCGGGCACCCAGCAGCAGGACTGCCACGGTGACGCACATCCCCCATCCCAGCGGGGTGACCCCCAGGCGCGCCCTTCCCGGCGATTCGCCGCTCCCCACGAGGCCGCGATCATCCGGCGGGCACCCTTGGTCCACCTGAGCTGCAACGCCTCGTGGCCCAGACCGATCGAGCGCCCCGCGTCCGGATCCCGACGCGCCCGAGCTCGACACGACGGGATCCGATGCGAGGGAATCCGACGCGACGAGATCCGACGCGACGGGTCCGAATCGGTCCGGCGCTGGCCAGTCCGCCGTGACCAGATCCGATCCGGCCGCCCCGGCCCGGCCGGGCCCCGCGGGTACGGCCCTTGAGGGGGCCGGGCCGATGGGGGTAAAGCGCATCCGCTCACCGGCGTCCGAACTGGACGGGGCCGCGCGCCGGCTCGTCGGGGCGCTCCGCCCGCCCGCCGCGGCCGGCGGCGGGACCGGTGGGCGATGACGCTCCCCGAGCCCGCGCACGGCCGGCCCCGGTTCGGGCCGGGCCGGCGCGGGCCGGGCCGTCCGTCGTCGCATGCCCCGGGCGAGGGAGACCGCAGACGGGGATACCGAGACGGACAGCGCCGTGGTCGCGGTGTCCGTGTCGATGACCGGTGGCAGCCGGCGGTCGGCCCGGCCGCCGCCACGGGGTCGGTCGTCGAGGGGCGCCACGATCAGATTCCGACGAGCCGGCGCGGTGACGGCACCGTCTGCAGGATCTCGTCGACGACGTCCTCGGCGATGACGCGCCGCAGCTCGGCCTCCGGGCTGAGGACCAGGCGATGCGCCAGGACCGGGCCGGCCACCGCCTTGACGTCGTCGGGCGTGGCGAACACCCGGGCATGCGCGGCGGCCCGGACCTGGACGGCGCGCAGCAAAGCGATGCTGCCCCGCGGGCTCGCCCCCAGTCGGACGATGTCGGGGATGGCCCGCGTGGCCGTCACCAGATCCACGAGGTAGCGGCGCAGCGCCGGCGCGACGTGGACGGCGAACGTCTGGGCCGCGCGGGCCACCACGTCCTCCGCCCGCATCACCGGCCTCAGATCCTCGATTCGCCGTCCCACCTGCCGGCCTTCGAGGATCTCCAGCTCGGCATCGATCGACGGGTACCCCATCCGCAGCCGCATGAGGAACCGGTCCAGTTGGGCCTCGGGAAGGCTGTACGTCCCATCCATGTCGATCGGGTTCTGCGTCGCCACGACCATGAACGGGCGGGGAACGGGATAGCCCGTGCCGTCGGCGGTGATCCGGCCCTCCTCCATCACCTCCAGCAGGGCCGACTGCGTCTTCGGCGAGGCACGGTTGATCTCGTCGCCGATGACGAGGTTGGCGAAGACGGGTCCGGGGCGGAAGCCGAACTCGTTGGCGCGCTGGTCGTACACCATCGTCCCGGTGATGTCCGCCGGCAGCAGGTCCGGCGTGAACTGAATGCGGTGGCAGCCGGCGTTGACCGAGGCCGCCAGGCTGCGGGCCAGGGAGGTCTTTCCCAGGCCCGGCACGTCCTCGATGAGCAGGTGCCCCTCGGCGAACAGGCAGATCGTCGCGAGCTCGACGGCCTCTCGCTTGCCCCGGATGACCTTTTCGACATTCGCGACGACGTCGTGGAAGGCGGCCGAGAACGCGGCCGCGCCCGACTGGTCGCCGCGCAGGTGGTCGCGGTCGTCGGTTCTGTTTGTCATGCCCTGCCTCCTGGTCC
>NZ_JANEZT010000169.1 GCF_025403405.1 Frankia tisae | reverse complement strand
GGCCGCCGGAGTGGCTCCCCTTCACCGTGGCGACCCCGGCTATGCCGCACGTCTCGACCGCGACAACGACGGGATCGCCTGCGAATGACATTCGGTGCTGGGGCGGGCGGGCCCTACAGTACCGCCCGCCCCAGCCGTGGCGTCAGCTTGTGCAGGTCAGCTTGTGCAGGTCAGTGTTCCGCTGCGCAGCGCGTGGCTGGAGTCGTTGTCATCGTCGGACCAGACGACCGGCTTGTGCCCGGCCGAGCAGGTCCCCGGCGGCGCGATGGCGAATCCCTCGTTGTTGTAGTTGGACATTCCGGTGGGGCGGGCGTAAACGGCGGTGCCGGCGAGCCGGCCGGCGGCGTTGATGTCGAGCGTCGCGGTACGACCCTGGCAGGTGTCGTCGCATTCCGCCCACAGATGACCGGTCGCGGGCTCGTACTCGAGGTCCATGACCGCGGCGAAGCCGCTCGCCACGGTGGCGATCCGGGTGTACCCGCCGCCGCTCTGGTTGAGCGCGTAGGCGTAGACGGTGCCGTTGGCTTCAAGCCCGACGAAGTACAGCCCGCTGCCGTGACCGGAATAGGCGGCCGGGTCGTAGGCGGTGTTGGTGTGCTCGTCGTGGAAGCCGTGTGCGGTGAGGTACGAGTCGGGAATCCACGAGACGGCCTCGAGTCCGCTGTTGGCCGCCACGGAAGGCAGGTCGGCGGTGAGGTTCCACTCGGCGGTCGCATTGAGCGAGGTGGCCGTGGAGGAGGCGTCGTACCGGAGGACCTTCAGCGAGCTGACGTTGCTATTGTTGTTGTCGCGTTCCGTGGAAACGATCACGCCGTCAGGGGTGGTGACCACGCCCTCCGCGTCCGGATCACCGGTCCCGCCTGCGTAGTGCAGCGCCTTGCCGGCGGACCAGCCGCCGGTCGTGTCGGGCTGCCACTTCGCACCGTTCGGCACGAGGCGGTAGAGCGTGCCAGGACCGTTCTTCACCGCCCACAGCACGCTGGAGCTCTGGAAGGACAGGCCGCTGAGGTTCGTGCCGAACACGTTCGCGTCGTCCGCGACGGAGACGGCCGAGCCGCCCGGCCACGCGGCGGGGGGGCAGGCGTTCGCCGCGCCACGGGTCGACGAGGCGGTCGTGGTGAACGAACCCGTGCCGTCAGGGCAGCGCCCGTAGGTCGTCGACGCATGCGAGGTCCACGTGTAGGAATCTACCAGCGTCGTGCCACCCGGCTGATAGAGCCGCACCGAATCGGAACTCCCCAGGCCGAACACCGGATCGACATCAAGAACCAGATGCCCCCCGGCCGCCAGCGACGTACCCGACGCCACTGTGAACACATGAGAATTGTCATTGTCCTTGACCACCCAGCCGGAGATGTCCACGGCTGCCGAACCGATGTTCGCCAGCTCCACCCAGTCCCCGGGTGACCCACCGCTCGACTCGACCTCGTTGATCCGCACGTCCGCCGGCCCCTGCGCCACCGCCGGCATACCGAAAAGGCCGACGGCGACGACGGCCAGAACTGCGGCAACGGCGAATCGCACTTTCCTACGCGAGTATTTATGCAAAGCAGCTGCTCCTTGTGTAGGGTCACCGACAGGCGGCGGCGAATTCACATTCCTCGCGGATCTTCCTGCACGCCGACGACCAGGCGTTGAACGCGCAACCAACAGCTCGGGCAGCACGGATTACCATCCAGGACGGGCTCACCGGGGCCGGCGCCGCGCGGCCTCCACTCGGGAGGGAGCGACTCGCCGATATCGAGGGTCAGCCGTCCATCAAAGCGGGACGGGAAACAGCGGTGAGTCGTTCCCGGAAGTCGACGACCTCCGGCAGGGAGCCATGCCCGGCGAGATCGGTGGCGAGCCGTCCCGCGCGGCTGATCATCGTGTAGGTCGGGCTCGCGGCCAGGATCGCCAGGGCACGCATCCCGAGCCGGGCCGCCTCGGCCGCATCGGGACGCCCGCGGCGCACGAGGGTGGTCGCGAGGACCACGACGGCATGACCATGATCTTCGAAGCCGACGGCCCGTTCTCGGTCGAAGGCGTCGACGGCGGCGCGGGCGAGCGGTTCCGCCTCGTCGCCCGCGCCGAGACGGGCGAGGACGCCGGCGGTGAAGGATTCGGCCGTGGCCGGCCCGAACGGCGAGCTTCCCGGCCGGGCCGGCACGTCGATCACGGCGCGCCGCATCCGGTTCAGCGCCTCGCGGGTGCCGGTGGGGTCGCCGAGGGCAGCGAGCGCCCGCGCCTCGTAGGCGGCGAGCCTGGCCCGGGTGTAGGGGTGATCGGGCGCCCGGCGGGCGATCTCGACGGCTTCGGTGTACTGATGGCTGTAGAACGCCAGGGTGGAGGACATCGCCGCCATCGACGCGGCCAGAACCGGGTCGTCGATCTGGTCGGCGTGATCACCGGCCTGGGCGACGAACCGCCGCGAGGCGGCCTGATCGCCGAGATTGAAGGCCAGCCGCGACAACATGTACGCCGAGTAACCGGCGATCTGGGTGAGATTCACCTGCGCCCTGGACTTGGCACCCGCGTCGAGGAGTCGCTCGGCGGACTGCCAGGTGCGGTACACCCGTGGGGCGAGGACCGCGTGCGGGGTGGTCGTGAACACCGCCGCATGGCCGTCGACCGCATCATCGAGTTCGGCCAGGGTGAGCGCGTCGGGGTTGAGCCGGGCCCGCCGCCGGTAGGTGTCCGCCGCGATCAGCCCGGCCGCGGAGAGCTCGAAGACCTGCCTGCGGTCGGTCTCGGCCGCCCCGCCACCGCCTCTGCCCGCTTCGAGCCGGGCCTGCCATCCGGCGAGCTCCCCGCCGGTCTGCCAGTAGTCGTCGAGTGCGGCACACAGGTCGGCGGAGGGCACGTCCCCGTTCTCGGCCTTGGAGATCCGGGTGCGGTGGAAACCGATCCGTCTACTCAGAGTGTCCTGGCTCATCCGGCCACGGCGCGCCCGGATCCGCCGGCCCAGCGCCGCCGCGCCTGTCTCGTCCTCGTCCACCCGTAGCCATTCCTCCCCGTGCGGCTGACGCCGGGCCCACGGCACAGCGGCGCACAGCGCGGCACAGCACAGCACGAATCATGCGCACGCATGGCAGTCACCCGGTCACATACACAGACTGCCACTTGTCGGCAAGGAACCCGGATCATCCGGCACCGGCGGGTCGCCGGACCCCCACCCCGCAGGAGCGATGATGGCCAGCCCCCCGGACCAGCTCATCTGGCGCCGGCCCAGTGCGGCCCCCGATATCGCGTTCGCCCGCGACGGCGAGACCGTCGCCATCAACTACACCGCCTCCCCCGGCCCGGACCTGCGGATACCCGGGCCGGTCTGGTCCGCGCTACGAGCGGAGATCCGCGCCGGCGACCGGGGGGCGTTCCGCCGACTGAACGCTGCCTGGACCCCCTGGACCGCCGCCGGTGGCGGCCTCGCTGCCGAGCGGGACGGACACGTCCATCTCCGCTACGGCTACCTCGGCAGCCATCAGGTCAAGATCCCGGCTGCGACGTGGCGCCAGATCTGCGCCGCCGTCCGCGGCAGCGCGATCAACCACCTCACCGAGCCCACATAGAGATCACACACCTTTGGGCGTGATCTCTACGTTCGACATCCCGACCCGGGCGTCAGGGTGTGCGGGGGCCCGGGCACGGCGGGTAGTGTCGCGGGGCGTGACTGGGGATCGGTGGCGGGATCGGTACGCGGAGCGCGCCCAGGGGATGATCGCGAGCGAGGTTCGGGCGCTGTTCGCGGTCGCCTCCCGTCCCGAGATCGTGTCGCTCGCCGGGGGTATGCCCGCGGTCGACGCGCTCCCGATGGAGGCGGTCGCGGCGACCGTCTCGGAGCTGGTGCTGAGCCGGGGGGCGGTGGCCCTGCAGTACGGCTCGGCGCAGGGCGATCCGGATCTGCGTGCGCGGATCTGCGACGTGATGGCGATGGAGGGCATCACCGACGCCCGTCCCGACGATGTGGTGGTGACCGCGGGATCGCAGCAGGCGCTGGACCTGCTCACCCGGGTGTTCGTCGATCCCGGCGACGTCGTCGTCACCGAGGGGCCGACCTACGTCACGGCGATCAACACGTTCGCGGCCTACCAGGCGCGGATCGTCCACGTCCCGATGGACGCCGACGGACTGTCTCCGAGCGCGCTCGCGGAAACGCTGGGACGGCTGGCCGCCGAAGGCGCCCGGGTGAAGCTGCTCTACACGGTGCCGACCTTCCAGAACCCCGGGGGAATCACGTTGACGCCGCCGCGGCGGGCCGAGGTGATCGAGATCTGCCGGCGCGCCGGGGTGCTGGTCGTCGAGGACAACCCGTACGGCCTGCTGTCGTTCACGGGTGAGCCGGTGCGGGCGATGCGCGCCGATGCCCCCGACGATGTGGTGTACCTGGGGTCGTTCTCGAAGACGTTGGCGCCGGGGCTACGGGTCGGGTGGGCGCTTGCCCCGGCGCCGGTGACGGCCCGGCTCGTCCTGGCCGCGGAGTCGGCAATCCTGTCGCAGTCGATGTTCACCCAGTTGGTGGTCGAGCGGTATCTGGCGACCCAGCCGTGGGCCGAGCAGGTGAAGGTGTTCCGGGAGATGTACCGGGAGCGCCGCGACGCCATGCTCGACGCCCTGGCCCAGTCGATGCCCGCCGGCGCGACCTGGACCCGCCCGGACGGCGGGTTCTTCGTCTGGTTGACGCTGCCGGACGGGATGGACACCAGGTCGATGCTGCCGCGGGCGATCGCCGCCCGGGTCGCCTACGTTCCCGGGGCCGGGTTCTACGCCGACGGGTCGGGTCGCAACAGCATGCGGCTGTCGTTCTGCTACCCGCCCCCTGATCGCATCCGCGACGGGGTCGGCAGGCTGGGCAGGGTCGTCCGAGACGAGCTGGACCTGCATGACACCTTCCGCCCGTGACACCGTCGCCGCCCGTGACACCGTCGCCGCCCGGCCATGATGTCGCCGACCGTCCATGATGTGCCCGACACCGTGAAGGACGCGACGATGACTGATCTGGGCCGTGTGCTGATCCTCGCCGGCGGGCTGTCGCCCGAACGGGAGGTGTCGCTGCATTCGGGGGGAAGGCTACGCGACGCGCTGACCCGCATCGGTGTCGACGCCGACCTGGCCGACGTCGACGCCGCGACGCTGCCCGCGCTGGCGGCCGACCCGCCCGACGTGGTGTTCCCCGTGCTGCACGGCACGTCAGGGGAGGACGGCACGATCCGGGAGGTCCTGGACCTCTACGACCTGCCCTACGTGGGTGCCGCGCCGCCGGCCTGCCGGGTGGCGTTCGACAAGGCGACGGCGAAGGCGGCCGTCACCGCCGCCGGGGTGGCGACACCGGCGGCGGTGACGCTGCCCCGCGCGGCGTTCCACGACCTGGGCGCCGCCGCGCTGATCGAACGGATCGTGGCCCGGCTGGGGCTACCGGTCGTGGTGAAGCCCCGCGCGGGCGGATCGGCGTTCGGGGTCAGCCGCGTCGACGACGCCAGCGGGCTCGCCGAGGCACTGATGGCCTGCTTCGGCTACCACGACTCGGCGCTGATCGAACGAGCCGTCAGCGGGGTCGAAATCGCCGTCGGCGTCATCGACTTCGGCGACGGCGACAGCGACAGCGACAGCACCGGGCCGGTCGCGTTGCCCGCCGTCGAGATCGAGCCGGCCGCAGGGGTATACGACTACGCGGCCCGGTACACCGCGGGCGCCACCGCCTTCTTCACCCCGGCTCGCCTCGACGACGCGGTGCTACGCGCCGCCGCCGAGACCGCCATCACCGCACATCGCGTGCTGGGCCTACGGGACCTGTCCCGCACCGACATGATCGTCGACGCGGCCGGAAACGTGCAGTTCCTGGAGGTGAACGTGGCCCCCGGCATGACCGACACAAGCACCTGGCCGATGGGCCTGCACGCCGCCGGACTCGACTTCGCCGTGGTCTGCCGCGACCTCGCCGCCCGCGCCACCAACCGGGCGCGGCCGGGGCCACGATGACGCATGACCGAGTTTCACGACTGGGCGGACATTCGCGCCGACCTGCACGACGGCGACGATGAGGCGCTCGCCGTCGAGCGGGCGCGTACCGAAGCCTGGGTCAGCGCTTTTCACCTTGCCGAGGAGCGTAAACGGCTCGGGTTGACCCAGCACCAGATGGCCGACGTGATGGGCGTCTCCCGGGGCGGGTGAGCCAGATCGAAAACGGCGACGGCAATTCCCGGGCCGCAGTGGCGGGCGTTTACTCCGGGCGACCTACGAGTGCCTGGTCATCGAGCAGAATCTCGGTATCTGTTGATTTCCGCCCGAGTTGGCGATCTTCCGCTCGTCAGGAAGAAAAGGTTGTCGGATAGCCTGAAGGGCGAGTTTCCGCTGGCCAGGGCGGCGCCGTTGAGAAGGTCTGCGATTCGTGCGCGCATCGGCTCCTCCGCTGCCCGGAAGTCCACGATCACCACGCCGTGCTCGCGGAGATCCCGGATCGCGTGGAGCGCACCTTCGTAGGCGTCGACGACATGGGTAGGGGCTTCGCTCTCAGGGCCCGCGCTTTCGTTCATGTGTGATGTCCTCGACTTCCGCCGACTTCCGTCGACTTCCGTCGGCCAGGATTTCCGCCCGCCATTTCCAAGATCAGACCAGGCCCTGCCGACGCTCATCCGGCGTTCCCGGCAGCGGACGCTTTTCCGAATCCGGTCCCCTCGTACCCGGGCGCCCACGCGTCCGGGTTGCCGGGTTGCCGGGTTGCCGGGGCAGGGTACCGCTGCAAGGTATGCGCAGCTTGGGGAGGAGCTCGGCGGGTCGTGCCAGCAGGTAGACGGTGCGGTGGGTGCGCGGGACCGCGTGCTGGAGAGTGCAGCCCTGCCGCTGGTAGTAGTCGACCAGGCCGGGGAAGGCACAACCGCGACGGACCCAGCTGCGACCCAGCCGGGCCGCGTGGTCGACGGCCCATCGGGCGATGAGCGTGCCTGGTCGGATCGCCTCGTAGGTCGGATCGTCTCGTAGGTCTGATCGGTGCAGGTCGTGTAGAGGTACGACGCCGGCTCGGCGAACTCCTGGTCGATCCATCCCCACGGTGGCGCCGAGGTCTGCACGGTGGTGCAGCCGACGATGCGGCCGTCGTCGCCGAGCACCCACATGCTGCTGTCGGTGGTCGGCGTGTGGTCGGCCTGCTGGGCGAGGCTGTCGGCCTCGGCACGCCAGGCCGGCCAGCCGCGATCTTCGAGCCACGCGCTGCGGGCGAGGATCACGTCGCGGATGGCGGGAACATCGCCGGCGGTCGCGAGACGCATCAACATGGGAAGGCCGTCGTCGCGGGATGCAGGTGGATCACGTCGATGATTTTCACGTCGTGGTTCAGGAAGGACGCCTACAAGCAGCGCCACGCCGTGGGGTGCGGCATCAACCGGTTGAAGCGCCACCGGGCTGTCGCGGCTCAGTACGACGAACTCTCCGTTCGCTACAAAGCAACAGACACCATCGCCACGATCGACGAATGACTGCCCTAACAGACCCTAGCCGACATCGTATGGATCAACCAGCCAGTCGCAAGTCCCAAGCCAACCGAGACTACCAACTGTCTCATTTGACTTGACATCTACCGACAGGCCGCTGAAGATCAGGCTGTCGCGGCACCGGCCGCGCTCAGGAACGGGGAAAAATGACACTTCCGGACCGCCTTCCGGCCCGACAGCTCTTGCTAGGAAGCACAGGAACCGACGTCCAGAGACTCTACAACTATCTGCAGCGTTTCGGATATTTTCCCAACGAGGGTCTTGCCGAGTACAGAACCTGGCAACCGGCGGTTGCGGCCGCGATCGCGGACGAGCAGTCCTTCGACGAGACACTCGAACAAGCCGTGCGGCTGTTCCAGAAGCAGAGCGGTCTCGTCTCCGACGGAGTGGTCGGCCCCAAGACACTCGGACTGATGGGCAGGCGCCGCTGCGGTGTTCCCGACCTGGTACCCGGGGAAGGCCCGCAGCCCTTCGTGGTATCCGGTAGCCACTGGGACAAGTCAACCATCACCTACCGGTTCGAAAACTCGGGTTCGGACCTTCAGGCCACGGACGCGCAGGCCGCGGTCAAGGCCGCGTTCCAGCGCTGGTCCGCCGTCGTGCCGCTGACATTCCAGGAGGTGACCACCGGCGGCGACATCCTGATCGGGTGGTTCTCCGGTGAGCACGGCGACGGTAAGACCAACGCCTTCGACGGGCCGTCGGGCGTGCTCGCCCACTGCTTTTCCCCCCCGCCCGGCGGCGGCTCGTTCGCCGGCGACCTGCATTTCGACGAGGCCGAGACCTGGACGACCGACACTCCGGCGAGCGGCACCGACCTGCTCACGGTGGCCCTTCACGAGATCGGGCACGGCATCGGCCTCGACCATTCCGCCGACCCGGCGGCGGTCATGTACGCCTACTACGGTGGGATCCGCCGCGAGCTGACCGTCGACGACATTGCGGGTATCCGGCAGATCTACGGTGGCAAGGGTTGGGCGCCGGACTGGTTCCCGCTGCCAGGGAAAGCCGTCTTCGACCGCGACAAGCAGCAGATTGCCGCCGTGTCACGAGCACCCGGCAATCTCGACCTGTTCGTCATCGGCTTCGACAACCACATCTGGTCCACCTACTGGAACGACCGAACCGGCTGGGCACCCGACTGGTTCCCACTACCAGGAAACGCCGTCTTCGACCGCGACAAACAACAACTCGCCGCCGTGTCACGAGCACCCGGCAATCTCGACCTGTTCGTCATCGGCTTCGACAACCACATCTGGTCCACCTACTGGAACGACCGAACCGGCTGGGCACCCGACTGGTTCCCACTACCAGGAAACGCCGTCTTCGACCGCGACAAACAACAACTCGCCGCCGTGTCACGAGCACCCGGCAATCTCGACCTGTTCGTCATCGGCTTCGACAACCACATCTGGTCCACCTACTGGAACGACCGAACCGGCTGGGCACCCGACTGGTTCCCACTACCAGGAAACGCCGTCTTCGACCGCGACAAACAACAACTCGCCGCCGTGTCACGAGCACCCGGCAATCTCGACCTGTTCGTCATCGGCTTCGACAACCACATCTGGTCCACCTACTGGAATTCCTGACCACCGCTTGACGTCCCCTGTCTGCGCCACTCGAGGTGGGGCGCCACCCGCGATCACATTCTCAAGCTGATACGACTCCGCCAGGGTCTGACAGCTCCGGGACATCGGTCGCCGTCAGGACCACGTCATCACCCGTTAACGTCACCTCGCCGGGGCTGTAGGAGGCGTTCGAGGGGCTGATGCTGCTCGGGCCGGGCACGAAGCCGGTGCTGCTGACGGTGGCGATCCACCCGGCGGGGTCGATGTCCCGGGCATCGGTGACCGTGACGGTCCCGAGCCGACCCGAGACCTGGGCGCTGCTCAGGGGCACGGCGCCCAGGCTGACCACTCCGGTCGGGGCGGAGATCTCCAGCGTGCCCGGGAGGTCGCAGTCGGCCTTGGTGATCGCGTTGTTGGCGAGGGTCACCGCGGCATTGCGGGCCAGTGCCCGGCCGTTGATGCTGGTGCCCGCCGCTGCGGTGATCGACTGATCGGCCACGACATTGCCCGCGATTACCGAGTTCGCCGCCAGCGTGGCGGAGCTACCGACCTGCCAGAAGACGTTGCACGCCCGGGCTCCGCCGACGAGCGCCACCCGGGCGTCCGCCCCGCTGATGAGCGTGCTTCCCACCTGGAAGATGAAGACCGCATTGGGGTGACCCTGGCCGTCGAGGGTGAGTGGCCGGCGAGGCCGAGCGAGGAGATCGAGTTGTAGACGCCCGGGGCGAGTGTCAGACCACCGAGGTCGCCGGAGACGAAGACGGTAGGGGCGCGCGCCGCGGCGTCGTTGTACGCGATGTTCAGATCGAACTGCGCCTGGGCGGCGACCGGGTCGCCGCCGTGCATTGTCCCGTCCAGGGTGCCCGGGGGGAACCCGGTCACCGCGGTGCCTGGACTCACGCCCATGTCACCGACGATGTGGCTGGCATCGGAGTTGGTGACCGTCGCCGCGGCAAGCACCGCGAAGTTCTCGACCGATCCGATATCGACTGGCGCTGGCCGCTCTATGTGCGCGGCCTGCGCCCGGGGCTGACCGCCGACGACCAGCGCGCCGGCGGCGACCATGAGAGCGATGCTGACGACCGCCCGGGTCAGTCTGCGGCGGCCAGGAATCGCCACGCTCACCGGCGAGATCTCCCGTGCCAACCTCCCCGACCAGCCAGCCTGGTCACCGTGTGGCGGTCACCGCGAGTCCCCCGGTCCGCCGCACCGTGCACGCAGGTCTCCACAGCCCGGCGATGTAGTCCGCGCGGCCTTCGAGCCGTCGGATACGGGCGACCTCGAGTAAGCCGCCGTAGCTCGAACTGGGAAGGATGCGTCGAACCCGGCGGGTGTGCCGGCGCGCGACCCCAGATGCTCCCCACGATGGCCACAGGCCCGTTGCTACACCCGTTGCTACAGCTGCGGCGATTCACGACTTTCGAGCGCCCCGGTTGCCGCCGTGGGGGCATGGGGGGCTCGGCCCCCCAACAGACATAACGGCCGGCGGCGAGCCTGATCAAAGATCAGCGAGCAGGCGGAGCCAGCGCGTGGGCGCGGCAGGGATCGAACCTGCGACCACTCGCTTGTAAGGCGTTCCGGGGCCACCAACGTGCTTGACCTGCAAAGACGCAGGTCGCCGCCGACCGCGAGTCGAAAAGTTGAGCGCTGACTAAACGATCACCCATCCCCACCCATCGCGCGGCCGGTCATCGCAGTGGCCGCGCGAGTCGGGCTCGTAGCTCGGCGATGCCGTCCAGCGTCGACAGCCCCGAGCTCGGACCGCAGGCACGGCGCGGCGTCCACCGGACGGACGCCGTCGAACGCGGCCGGCTTGGGTGCTCCCCGGGTCCGGGGTCACGTCCAGCGGCGTGGTGTACGGAGAGTGACTCCGCGTGATCCTAAGTTTAGTTTAGGCGGTGAGTGCTTCGGGTGTCACGCTGATCTCGGGTGTGTCGGCCGGCGTGTTCCCCGCGTCGACTTTCGCGAGGATTTCCAGGCCGAAATAGCGGTGGGTTTCGATCCACTCGTCACTGATGTCGTTGGGCATGGCCCTCGAGGCGCTGGAGGCACCGAAGGCTCGGGAGCGGCAGGGGGCAAGGAACGATCTCCGCTCAACTTCCGCATCAGCTGATGCGGAAGTTGCCGCCAGCAACCCCTCCACGATCGTCGCCCGTGAGCTCGGCATCTCCCCGTCCACCTACGAGCGGGTTCGCAGCGTCTACCGGGCCGCTGAAGACCCCGATGAACCCGAGGTGAAGGGTCCGGGCCAGATCGGACCCCGCCGTGGCGTATCCACGGCATACGCCACGGGCAGCGACCGCGGGCCTGCGGGCCACATCTTTCGAGCCTCCTCGAAAGCTACTGCCCGTAGCAGGATGGACACACGGATAGCCCTAAACTCACGCGGGCGGAGAGCGCATCGGCTAGGTCCGCCCGGCGGACGTAGGGGCATCTCGCGCACCTGCGGGGCGCAGGGCCGCCTGCATGTTGACGCGCTCCGTCCTCGACTTGGCGAAGATGTGACGTATTCAACCTGCTAGCAGCTTGAGATCGATTGCATGCGTCCCGCGACGAGGACGAAGGGCTCGATATAGGCCAACACGCCGAAGGACCACCTTCGCGACCTAATCTCTGTGGCCTCCCGTTGTCTTTTGCTTGACCAATGGTAAGCAATCGATTGCAAGTGTCGACGGACGGTAAGAGATCGATCGCAGTATCAAATGTATTGATAGAAAGTTGGATGCGATGGCCACTCTCCGCAGACCGTCTTGCCACCCCCTCGCTCCCTGGCCCGTGTAACGTGGCCACTGTCAAACGACAATGGCGATCCGCGGATCGTTCGCATTCCGCGCGGTATTCTCCGTATCCTTTAACGGGTTCCAATCGAATGGATTCCGCATGCCCTCAAAGGCCGTATGTTGGTGTGATCATTGTCGGTGGGTAACTGCCCAGGCAATGACTCGAGCCAACGAAAGCCGCTGGTCAAAGCTCACCGCCGAGCAGCGCCGCGCAGCTCTCGCGCCGGCTCATGCGGCCCGAAGCGCGAACGCCGCAAAACGGCGCGGCGGGCCTGACGCAGCGGAGGTCTCCACCCTGTAAACGACGAAAGGCCGGTGTTGGTAGCACCGACCAATCGCCGAATCACCCGAAGGTAACTCGCGATTCCCTCGCCAAAGGAAACCACTACAATATGATACGCGAATCGGTGTGTGACGCCAAAATCACATCGATGTCATTTACTGTCCGTGACGGTGGCCGATGACCGCCCGCCAGCCCCTCACCGCGGCTCAGCGTCGCCTACGCGCCCAGATCGCCGCGCACACCTCCCACGCTCACCACGACCCCCGGGAGCGCACCCGGGCCGCGAGTGCGGCCACCCCCGCGCAGCGCCCCTACTGGCAGCGGCTTGTGGCCGCGGAGCATCCCGAGCTGGACGGCGCCGAGATCAACCGTCGGGCCGAACACCTCCACCGGGCCCATATGGCAACGCTGGCCCTCCGCTCGTCGCAGGCCCGCGCGAGACGGAAGGCCTCCGGCACCGGGGACGCCGCATGACTCCGCCCGCCCGTGACCCCGGCGTCACGTCCGTCACGACCTGGGTCGATGGCCCGACCGTGCCCCGGGTGGTCGAGTCCGCCCTCGCCACCGCAGTCTCCTGGGTGGGCTACCCGCTGACGCCCTACGTGATCAGCGAGGCCCGCCCGCTCCTGGACCTCGTGACGGTAGGGAGTTTGCTCGGCCAGCCGGCCCTGACGGTGCCCCTTCTGGCCCCGCTGTATCGCGTCGGTCTGATCGCCCCGGATGGATCTCTCGTCGGCAACCTGTGGCCGTGGCGGTCGATGAGCATGGACGCCCGCAGGGCCGCGGTCGACGAGCTCGCGGGGCTGATCTGCCTGGCGGACGATGTGGCCGCGACGCTCGCCCGCCTTGGGAGCCCGATCGAGCCGTCCTGGACCGGGGACCGGATCACCCTTGCGGCCCTGCTCGCCGCGGACGTCGACCTGTGGCAGCCGCCCCGGCTCCTCACCGAGGCGCTCCAGCCTGTGACCCCGTACAGCGCGGCCCCCGACGGCCTGTCCGTCCGGTACCGCCCGGGGGTGCAAGGGGCCGCGGAGCGAGAGGCGGCCGGTCTGCGGCGCGCGGTGGTGACGCGGGCGAGGGCTGCGGTGGGCCTGGCCCCGCCGCAGCGCCTCGCGTACGCCGGTGGGGGACAGCGTCGCCCGGGCGCGCAGCAGCGCGGCGCCGAACTCCGCCGGGACGCTCTCCGCGCCGTGCTCGCCCGCTATCCGGGGCTGGAGGTCGCCGACCTGCTCGCCGGCTCCGGGCGCCACCTCGACGCCTCCGCCCGCCGGCTGAACAGCGAGATGACCGCCCGCGGTCTGCCCGCCCTCACCCGGACGGATCTGCGCCAGGCCGCCCGGACACTGCGCCGCGACCTCGCCGCCATCCGGACGGCCATCTCCACGGATGCCGTCTGAGGCCGATCGCGGTCAACGAACGCTGCCACGATTCGTTGGCCGCGCAGGTCAGGCAGCGTGATCGCCATGCCGCCCGCTGCCGCACCGCCCCCCCGCAGACCCCCCGCCGGCCCGGGAACTGTCGACTACTGGGCCGCGGCGCTTGACCCCGACGGGGAGCTCCCCGTCGATCTGCGGACGCTGCTCGCCTCTCGGGTCCGCGGCCGGTGGATGGCCGTCGTCGGCCGGCTCGGCGCTGCCGCCCGCACCCCCCAGAAATGACAAAGCCGGCGTCCCCACGCCGGCTTTGTCATTTCTGGGG
>NZ_JANEZT010000168.1 GCF_025403405.1 Frankia tisae | reverse complement strand
GTATACGAGGCCGCCGCGCCGCTGGGGGCGGGCGAGGGGGCCGGCGTCGCCGCGGCGGCCTCGTATACCTCGCGGAACCGCAGCTCGGCGGTCTGCCCGACCAGGTCGACCACGTCGCTGCGGCCACGGCCGGGAACCGAGATCTCGATCTGGTTGCCGGTGCGGTGGACTTCGGACTCGGCCACGCCCAGCCCGTCGACGCGCTGACGGATGATGTCCACCGCCTGGTCGATCGCGCCGGAGTCGACGGCACTGCCGGTGGTTGCCCGGGGCGTGAGGATCACGCTCGTACCGCCCTGCAGGTCGAGCCCCAGCCGTGGGGTCCAGTTCCCGGTGCCGGCCATCAGGCCGTAGAGGACGACGAGTAGACCACCGAGTACCCCCAGCCGGGTCCAGACGGAGCCTCCCGCGGATGCCCGTGCCGAGCCGCGTGCCACGTGCGAGTCCCTTCCTCACGCGCCGGATGTCGGCGCTCGTTCGTCTCGCCGTTGCCCGGACCGGCGGTGCCTAACGTACCCGAACGAATGTCACTGAGGGTACGTTCCAAACCCCCGGCGGTAACGCATCGGCGGGCCGCCGACGTGCTACAACTCCTTGCGCGGCGGGCCTGGCACCCCCCTGCCCTCACCCTCGGCACCGTCGGCACCGCCGACCGAGGACGGCCCGCCGAGGCCCTGTTCGCCGGCGGCGCTGTCCGTGCCGGGCGTTCCCTCGGGAGGCGTTTCCCCGGCGTGGGTCGCGAGGCCGGCCGGGCCGTCGAGCTCGTCTTCGTCCACCGATCCGCCGTCCTGGGCCTCGTCGTCGTCCGGAGTGCTGATCACCCGGGCGATGGCGCTGCGGGTGAACCGGCAGACCACGTCGGGGGCGATCTCCAGCAGGACGTCACCATCGACCAGTTCCACGACCGTCGCGTAGAGCCCGGCGGTGGTGATCACGAGGGTACCGGGCAGGATCTGGGACACCTGCTGCTGCTGGGCCTTCGAGCGGCGGCGCTGCAGCGAGAAGATGTAGACAACCGCCAGGACGAGAAGCAGCGGGATCAGGAAACTGCCGATGGAACTGCCGCCGTTACCGTTGGCCGCCGTCGCCGCCGTCACAAGTCCGTGCACGTCCTGCCCTCCTGAGGTGTTGCGGCGATCGTACGTATCGAACGGATGCCGCCGGTGGGCAGGGCTGCAGTGTCCGCTTTGTACCGGCACCGTGGCGTCGCGCGGTGGGCAGCGGTGGGCAGCAGTAGGCTGCTTGGTGGGTCGCCGCTCAGCCGCCGTCGGGGATCGGGGCGCCGTCGGGGATCGGGGCGGTGGCCGGGAAGAGCGGGGCCTGGCTGCGGCCGAGCGGCTCGGCAATCGGCTCGAGTCCGAGGTGCTCGAAGGCCGCCGCGGTGGCGACCCGACCGCGGGAGGTACGAATCAGCAGGCCGGCTCGCAGCAGGAACGGCTCGGCGACGTCCTCGACCGTCTCCGGCTCCTCCCCCACCGACACGGCCAGCGTGGTGAGCCCGACCGGGCCGCCGCCGAAGCGACCGACGAGCGCCTCCAGCACGGCCCGGTCGAGGCGGTCGAGCCCCAGCCCGTCCACGTCGTAGATCCGCAGTGCCGCCCGGGCGACGTCCAGGGTGACCACCCCGTCGGCGCGCACCTCGGCGTAGTCGCGCACCCGGCGCAGCAGCCGGTTGGCGATGCGAGGGGTACCCCGGGAGCGCCCGGCGACCTCGGTCGCGCCCTGTTCCGTGAGACTGACGCCGAGCAGGCCCGCCGAGCGGGTCAACACCCGGGCGAGCTCGTCCGGCGAGTAGAAGTCCAGGTGGGCGGTGAAACCGAACCGGTCGCGCAGTGGCCCCGTCAGCAGCCCCGACCGGGTCGTGGCGCCGACCAGCGTGAACGGCGCGACGTCGAGGGGGATCGCGGTCGCCCCCGGCCCCTTGCCCAGGATCACGTCGACCCGGAAGTCCTCCATCGCGGCGTAGAGCAGCTCTTCGGCGGGACGCGCGATCCGGTGGATCTCATCGAGGAACAGCACCTCCCCGGGGGACAACGCGGTGAGGATCGCGACGAGGTCGCCGGCCCGTTCGATCGCCGGGCCGCTGGTTATCCGCAGCGGCACCGCCAACTCCTCCGCGATGATCATCGCGAGGCTGGTCTTGCCCAGGCCCGGCGGGCCGGACAGCAGGACGTGGTCCGGCGGGCGCCCGCGCGCCCGCGCGCCCTCCAACATGATCGAAAGCTGCTCCCGGACCTTGCGCTGGCCGACGAACTCGGTGAGGGTACGCGGGCGCAGCCCGGCCTCGAACGCCTGCTCCTCGGCACTCGCGGCGGCCGAGACGAGGCCGTCGGCGCTCATGCGCCACTCCCCGATGCCCCGGGCACAGCCGGCCCAGCTCCCACCGACGCGGTCATCGGCGCAGCACGGCCAGGCAGGCCCGCAGCAGCGTCGGCGCATCGGGCGCGGTGTCGGCCGCCGAGGCGCCGGCCGACGGGTCCGGGCCGTCCGGAGACGCGGCCAGCACAGCCAGAGCACGCGACACCGCGTCGTCGGCCTCCCGCGCGGAATAGCCCAGCCCGGTCAGGGCCTCGCGCACGGTGTCCGCGACCCCGTCAGCGCCGCCCGCGCTACGCCCGTCGGCCTGGAGGCCGGCCGCCGCCCGGGGCGCGGGCACGGGGGAGCCGCGCGGCGGGCCGAGGCGGTCGCGCAGGTCAAGGACAATCCGCTGGGCGCCCTTGCGCCCGATCCCGGGGACTTTGGTGAGCGCCGCGAGATCCTCCTCGGCGACCGCGCGGCGGACCGTGTCCGGATCATGCACGCCGAGGACGGCCTGGGCGAGCTTCGGCCCCACCCCGCCGGCGGACTGCAGGATTTCGAAGACGTCACGGGCATCGGTGTCGGCGAAACCGTAGAGGGTCAGCTCCGTCTCGCGCACGACGAGGGTGGTGGCGAGGCTGGCCGGCTCACCGACGCTCAGCCGGGCCAGCGTCGCCGGGGTGCACTGGACGAGCAGGCCGACGCCGCCCACCTCGACGACAGCGGACAGCGGCCCGAGCGCCCTGACGGTGCCGGACAGCGAGGCGATCACGACGTCCTCGCTGGGCGGCGTGCGGGTGCGGCGGGCGCCGCCGAGCGCAGCCGGGCAAGCGCCGGGCCCCGCCACAGGTGACAGAGCGCCAGCGCCAGCGCGTCGGCGGCGTCGGCCGGCCGCGGCACCTCGGTCAGCCCCAGCAGCCGGGTGACCATGAACCCGACCTGGGCCTTGTCGGCCCGCCCGCTGCCGGTGACCGCGGCCTTGACCTCGCTGGGCGTGTACAGGGCCACCGGCAGGTCGCGCCGCGCAGCAAGCATGATCGCCACCGCACCGGCCTGAGCCGTGCCCATCACCGTGCGCACGTTGGCCTGGCTGAAGACCCGCTCGACCGCGACCGCCTCCGGGCAGGTGCGATCAAGCCAGGCGTCGATGCCGTCGGCGACGGCCCGCAGCCGGTCTGCCACCTCGGCGCCGGCCGGGGTGCGCACCACCCCCGCCTCGACCAGGCGGACGCGGGAACCAGGGGCTCCGTCGACAACCCCCAGGCCGCACCGGGTCAGCCCCGGATCGACGCCCAGAACCCGCATCCACCCTCCCGACCACTCACCCGCAAGAACACTTGTTCGATGGTAGATCGGTTGGCGCAACAGGACATCCACGACACGCCCAACAGATCGCCTCCGGCGCGGCGGCGCCCCGCTCAGCTGCTGACGAGCTCCATGACGTCGTCGGAGATGTCGCCGTTGAACCACACGTTCTGGACGTCGTCGAGGTCCTCGACCGCTTCGAGAAGCTTGAGGACCTTGGCCGCAGGCTCGGCGTCCAGCGGCACGCTCACGCTCGGCAGCCAGGAGATGTCCGCCGAGGTGATCTCCAGACCGGCGTCGGTGGCGGCCACCCGCACCGTGTGCAGGTCGGTGGCCTCGGAGATGACCTCGAAGGCGTCGCCGAGATCGTTGACCTCCTCGGCGCCCGCGTCGAGCACGGCGAGCAGCACGTCGTCCTCGGTGAGCCCGGCGGACTTCGTCACCAGCAGAACGCCCCTGCGGTTGAACAGGTACGACACCGAACCGGGATCGGCCACCGTGCCGCCGTTGCGGGTGATCGCCACGCGAACGTCGGAGGCGGCCCGGTTACGGTTGTCGGTGAGGCACTCGACGAGGATCGCAACACCGCTCGGCCCGTACGCCTCGTAGGTGATGTTCTCGTAGTTCACCCCGCCGGCGAGCTCACCGGACCCCCGCTTGACCGCCCGCTCGATGTTGTCGTTCGGCACGGACTGCGACTTGGCCTTGGCGATCGCGTCGGCCAGCGTCGGGTTGCCCGCCGGGTCGCCGCCCCCCGTCTTGGCGGCGACCTCCACCGTCTTGACCAGTTTGGCGAAAAGCTTGCCTCGCCGCGCATCGACGACTGCCTTCTTGTGCTTCGTGGTCGCCCACTTCGAGTGACCGCTCATGTCCTGCCCCTCTTACTCGCGATCACCGACCGGATCCGGAAGATCGCACAATGTCGACGAATAGCCGGTGCATCCTGGAGTCACCGGTCAGCTCCGGATGGAACGCGGTGGCCAGCAACGGGCCCTGACGGACCGCCACCGGCGCCTCGGCGACACGAGCCAGGACCTCGACCGCATCGCCCGCTTTTTCTACCCATGGTGCTCGGATGAAGACCGCGTGCACAGGCGGCCCCTCCACGCCGTCGACGTCAAGATCGACCTCGAACGAGTCGACCTGCCGGCCGAAGGCGTTGCGCCGGACGACCATGTCCAGCCCACCGATCAGCGGCTGGTCCGGCCGGCCATCCACGACGTCCCGCGCAAGCAGGATCATGCCAGCGCACGAGCCGAACACGGGCAGGCCCGCCACCACCGCCGCCCGCAGCGGCTCCAACAGCTCGAACACCCGCAGCAGCCGGCCGATCGTCGTGGACTCGCCGCCGGGCAGGACCAGACCGTCCACCGCGGCGAGCTCCGCCGTACGGCGGACCTCCACCGGCCGCGCGCCGACGTCACTCAGCGCCCGGGCGTGCTCCCGCACGTCCCCCTGCAGCGCGAGGATGCCGATCCGCGGACCGCTCACCAGCCGCGGTCGGCGTACCGGGCCGCCGACGGGAGCTCGGCGACGTTGATGCCGACCATCGCCTCGCCCAGGCCCCGCGACACCTTCACCAGGACGTCCGGGTCGTTGAACATCGTGGTGGCCTCGACGATCGCGCGGGCGCGCCGCGCCGGATCGCCCGATTTGAAGATCCCGGAGCCGACGAACACCCCGTCCGCGCCGAGCTGCATCATCAGCGCCGCGTCCGCGGGGGTGGCGATACCGCCCGCGGTGAACAGCACGACGGGCAGCCGGCCAAGCCGAGCCACCTCGGTGACCAGCTCGACGGGGGCGCGCAACTCCTTGGCCGCGGCGTAGAGCTCCTCCGCCGGTAGCGCCGAGAGCCGGCCGATCTCGGCGCGGATGGTACGCATGTGCACCACGGCGTTGGAGACCTCGCCGGTGCCCGCCTCACCCTTGGAACGGATCATCGCCGCCCCCTCGGCGAGACGGCGCAGCGCCTCGCCGAGGTTCGTCGCCCCGCAGACGAACGGCACGGTGAACGACCACTTGTCGATGTGGTGGTGCGGGTCGGCCGGGGTGAGGACCTCGGACTCGTCGACGTAGTCCACTCCGAGAGCCTGGAGCACCTGGGCCTCGACGAAGTGCCCGATCCGGGCCTTGGCCATGACCGGGATGGACACCGCCTCGATGATCTCCGAGATCATGTCCGGATCGCTCATCCGGGCGACGCCGCCCTGGGCGCGGATGTCGGCGGGCACCCGCTCCAGGGCCATCACCGCGACGGCGCCGGCGTCCTCGGCGATGCGCGCCTGCTCGGCCGTGACCACATCCATGATCACGCCGCCCTTGAGCATCTCCGCCATGCCCCGCTTGACGCGGGCGGTGCCGGCATGCCGGGCGGAGTCGGTCGCCGGGCCGGCGGTGGCGGCAGTCTGGCCCTGGGACATGATGTGCCGTCTCTTTTCACTCCAGTCGGGCACCACGGCCGGCCGGCTCCGCCATGTCAGGCACACCTGCATGTCGGATACCCAGCCAGGTGATTCCCGTGCGGGTAGGTCGGTTCCCCATCGTACGGCGCAGGCCGCGCCGACCGGGCAAGTCAGGAGGCCAGGCCCGGCCGGTCGCCGTGGCCGAGCGGCCCGTCGTGGCCGAGCGGCCCGTCGTGGCCGAGCGGCCCGTCGTGGCTCGGCCGGTCCTCGCGCCCGGGCGCGTCGGCGCCCCGCACCGAGCCCTCGACGAGACGCGGCCAGGGCTCCTCGCGAAGGGGCAGCGCGTCGTCGATCTCGAAGTAGCCGGGCGGTGGGCGGCGCCCGGACAGGTGGAGCACCCGGACCACCCGGCGGCCCGCGAGCGCCCGCTGGTCACGGACCGCGTCGTTGTGGAACTGGCGGGCCAACGCCACCCGGGCTGCCCCGGAGTCGACCGCGTGCAGCTCGATGGGAAAACGCTGCCCGGCCGCCGCGACCTCGACGGAGCGCAGGGACCGGCTCAACGCGTTCTCGGTCAGCTCGACCGCGGCGTTCAGGGGGGCGCCGACGAGCAGGGCCGGGTAGGCCGCCCGCGCGCGGGCGGCGCTGGCCGCCAGCTCATCGAGACCGCAGCGCTCGGCGAGCTGCGCCGCGGCGTCGGCGCGGGCGACGAGCTGGGTGATCAGACCGCCGCTGGCGTCCGACACCCGGGCGGCGAGCCGGTCGAGCCGGCGGGCCAGCCAGGTCAGATAGGTCGCGATCGCCACCACGAGGGCAACGACCACCACGAGGACGGTCATCTCGCGCAGCGTAGCCAACGGACGGATGTGACCTGGCGCCGGTACCGCCCGGCTACGTCGACGCGAGCGACACCCGACGGTCTCCGGAGACCATCTGGTAGACGCCGACGATGCGCTCGGCGATGGTTCGCCAGTCGTAGGTCTCGACGACCGCCCAGCCGCGGCGGACCAGCCCGGCGGCCCCCGCTGGATCGGTGAGCACGTCGGCGAGGGTGGCGGCGAGTCGCGCGGGATCGCCGACGTCGAACAGCCGCCCGGCGCGACCGTCGTCGAGCACCCGGCGGAACGCGTCGATGTCGCTGGCCACCACGGCGGTCCCGGCCGCCATCGCCTCCAGCAGCACGATCCCGAAGCTCTCCTGGCCGGTGTTCGGGGCGCAGTACACCTGGCCGGAGGCGAACACCCGCGGCTTGTCCGCATCGGAGACGAGGCCCAGCAGTTCGACGCGGGACCGCAGCTGCGGGTCCAGCCGCGCCCGGACCGCCGCGGCGTCCCCGGGCCCGGCGACGAGCAGGCGCACGTCGTCGATCCGGGCGGCAAGCTGCGGCATCGCGGCCAGCAGCACGTCGAGGCCCTTGCGCGGCTCGTCGATGCGGCCGAGGAAGGCGACGGTGGGCCGCCCGTCGTCGTAGCCGGGCAGCGGCCGGGCGTCCGCGAAGTGCTGCACCGCGACCCCGTTGGGGATCAGGATGGCGTCGGCGCCGAGATGCTCCACGAGCGTGCGCCGCGCCGCCTCGGAGACCGCGATGCGGGCACGCAGCTTCTCGAAGGACGGCTGCAGCGCCCCCTGCGCGGCGGTCAGGAACCGCGAGCGGGGGTTCGCGGTGTGGAAGGTCGCCACGATCGGCCCGTCGGCGAGCATGCAGGCCAGCAGGCTGACGCTCGGCGCGCTGGGCTCGTGTACGTGCAGGACGTCGAAGTCGTGTTCGCGCAGCCAGCGGCGGACCCGGGCGGCGGAGACCGGGCCCATCAGCAGCCGGGCGACCGAGCCGTTGTAGGGCACCGGCAACGCCCGGCCGGCATCGACGGCGTAGGGCGGCAGGGTCTGCTCGTCGTCGACCGGAGTGATGACCGAGACCTCGTGCCCCGCCGCGAGCAGGGCTTCGGCGAGGTCGCGCACGTGGACCTGGACCCCGCCGGGGACATCCCACGTGTAGGGGCAGGCCAGGCCGATCTTCACGGCGCCGCCGTGGGGCAACCGGGCGGGGTCACGCCTCGTCGCGCCAGACGCGCTGGAGCATGTGCCAGTCGGCGGGATGGGCGGCGATGCCGGCGGCGAAGGCGTCGGCGAGGTCCTGGGTCATCGTCGCGACGTCGCTCGGCCGCGCCGCGGGGTGGATCCGCGCGCTCCACCCGTCCCGGTCGAACCACAGCGTGACCGGCAACAGCGTCGCCCCGGTGGCCAGCGCCAGCGCGGCGGGGCCACCGGGCATCGTGGCCCCGGCGCCGAAGAACCGCACTCCGATGCCCGTGCGGGACAGGTCGCGGTCGGCGAGCAGGCACAGCATCCCGCCGGCCCGCAGCCGGTCGGCGAGCAGGTCGAACGGCGGGCTCTCGCCGCCCGTCAGCGGGATGACCTCCATCCCGAGCTCGGAGCGGAACGCGACGAAGCGCTCGAACAGCGACTCGGGCTGCAGCCGCTCGGCGACCGTGGTGAACGGGACGCCCGTCGCCGCAAGCCAGGCGCCGGCCTGCTCCCAGTTGCCCATGTGCGGCAGCGCCAGAATCGTGCCCGCGCCGCGGGCGTGTGACTCGCGCAGGAGGTGCTCGTCGAGGACCCGCATCCGGCCGACGATCCGCTCCGTGCCGAGCTCGCGCAGGCGGAAGACCTCGAGCCAGTAGCGCGCGTAGGAGCGCATCGCCACCCGGGTGAGCCGGTCCAGGTCGGTGCCGGCCGGCGCGACCCGGCCCAGGTTCGCCCGCAGCCGGCGGACCCCTCGCCCGCCGCGCCGGTACGCCGCGTCGGCGCCGAGCCGGAACGCCGCGGCGGCGACCGGCTCCGGCAGCAGTCGCACGCCGCGCCAGCCCAGCGCATAGCCGAGGTCGACAAGTCGCCCTTCGGTCACGGCCGCCGCGCGGGCCCGGATGGCATGGCCCCGGACGGGACGGTGGGGGCCGCGGTCGACGTCGGCGGCGCCGGCGGGTCACCCGCGCGGTACCACTGCCGGTACACGTGCACCACGCGCTGGACGACGGTGAGCGTGGTCGCGCCGACGAGGAACCACAGGGCGGCGGGCAGCAGGTAGGGCACGCCGAGGCCGTACAGGCCGGCGGCGACCAGCAGGATCAGCAGCCGCTCGCCGCGCTCGGCGAAGCCGACGTTGCAGGTGAAGCCGAGCCCCTCCGCGCGCGCCTTGACGTAGGAGGTGATCGAGCCCGCCACCAGGCAGACCAGCGCGGCGACGACGAGCGGCAGCGAGTCGCCGGCGCCGGCGTACCAGATGATCAGCGAACCGAAGATCGCGCTGTCGCCGACGCGGTCGGAGGTGGAATCGAGGAAGGCCCCCCACTTGGAGGAGATGCCCCGGGCTCGGGCGATCACCCCGTCGATCAGGTCCGAGAAGACGAACAGAGTGACTACGACCGTGCCGAGGAAGAAGACCCCCCGGGTGAAGAACCCCAGCGCGGCGCCCGCCACTCCGATGGTGCCGATGATCGTCACGACGTCGGGCGATATCGACGACCTGGCGGCCCACTGGCTCACCGGGTCGAGCACCTTCTGGATCTGCGGTCGTGCCTTGCTAGCGAGCATGTGGCGTCCCGTCGTCCCGCGTATACCCGGCTTCGGCCGGTCTTCACAGTACCGCCGCCACGATCCGTGCATTCCCGACCACGGCTCCACTCGGGCTTGTGCCCCACGTCACCTGGGAGCACTCTGCCGTTACGGACAGGATCTCACCTGCCGATCAAGGAGGCGAGGATGTCAACAGCCTCGTGCGATGTACGTAACGTCGTCCTGGTGGGGCACACCGGCGCGGGCAAGACGGCCCTGGTGGACCGGCTGCTCGCCACCGCCGGGCCGCCCGAGCGCCAGAACGGCGACCATCAGCTCGTTCACACCAGCTACGTCGGGCACGCCGACCCCGATCACCGGCCCTCCCGGTCGGTCAGTCTCTCCTTGTGCTCGGTCAGCCACCGCGGGCTCACCATCAACCTGCTCGACACCCCGGGCTACCCGGACTTCATCGGCGAGCTGCGCGCGGGCCTGCGCGCCGCCGACGCCGCCCTGTTCGTCGTCAGCGCCGTCGACGGCGTGGACGGCGCGACCGGCCTGCTGTGGACCGAGTGCGCCGAGGTCGGCATGCCACGCGCCATCGCCATCGCCCACCTGGACCATGCCCGCGCCGACTTCACCGCGGCGGTCGAGGAGTGCCAACGTGCCTTCGGCACCGGTGTGCTGCCGGCCTGGCTGCCCCATCGGACGGCGGACGGCACCGTGCGGCTGGCGGGGCTGCTGACCGGCCGGACCGTCGAGTACGGCCCCGGCGGGCGGCGCGAGTCCACGGCCGAGTCCGACCGGTCCGACCGGTCCGACGTGCGCCACGCCGCCGCTCGTGCCGCCCTCGTCGAAGGGATCATCGCCGAGAGCGAGGACGAGACGCTACTCGACCGCTACCTGTCCGGCGCCGACCCCGATCCGGACCTGCTGCTCGCCGACCTGGAGACCGCGGTCGCCCGTGGCACGTTCTTCCCGGTGTTGCCGGTCGGCCTGCGCACCGACCAGGACGCGAACCACGGCACCGGCGACCGGATCCCGGCGCGGACCGGCGGGTTCGGCTCGACGGAGCTGCTCGACCTGCTGGTCCAGGGCTTCCCCGCGCCGGCGGAGCATCCCCTCCCGGCGCTGACCCGGCCCGACGGCACCGCCTGCGCTCCGGGCACCGGCGATCCCGCCGGGCCGCTGGTCGCCGAGGTCGTCAAGACGACCACCGATCCGTATGTGGGCCGGATGTCCGTCGTGCGGGTCTTCAGCGGAACGCTGCGCCCGGATGACCCCGTCCACGTCAGTGGGCACGGGCGGGCGGCGGGCGGCCATGCCGACCATGACGACAACGAGCGGGTCGGCGCGCTGTCCCGGCCCTACGGCTCGGCGCTGCACAGCGTGCCGGACTGCCCCGCGGGCGGCATCTGCGTGGTGACGAAGCTCGCCACCGCCGAGACCGGCGACACCCTGTCCAGCCTCGACGATCCGCGGCACCTGCCCGCCTGGGCGATGCCCGAGCCGCTGCTGCCGGTCGCCATCCGAGCCCGCGGCCGCGCTGACGAGGACCGGCTGTCGACCGCGCTGTCCCGGCTGGCGATCGAGGATCCGACCCTGCGAGTGGTTCAGGATCCGCAGACCGCGCAGCTCGTCCTGTGGAGCATGGGCGAGGCGCACGCGGACGCAGTGCTCGAACGTCTCGCCCAGCGCTATGGCGCCACCGTCGACCGGGTAGCGGCGATCATCCCGCTGCGGGAGACGCTGCGGGCGCCCGCACACGGGCTGGGCCGCCAGGTGAAGCAGTCCGGTGGGCACGGCCAGTACGCCGTCTGCCAGCTCGAGGTCGAGCCGCTCCCGCCGGGCAGCGGATTCGAGTTCGTCGACGAGATCGTCGGCGGCGCCATCCCCCGCTCGTTCATCCCCTCGGTGGAGAAGGGCGTCCGGGCGCAGATGGCCCAGGGGGTGCGGGCCGGTCACCCGCTGACCGACCTGCGGGTGCGCCTGGTCGACGGCAGGTCGCACAGCGTCGACTCCTCGGACCTGGCGTTCCAGATCGCCGGCGGGTTGGCGCTGCGCGACGCCGTGCGCAGCGGCGGTGTGGTCGTGCTGGAGCCGGTGCTGGCCGTCGACGTGTCGGTGCCCGACGAATTCGTCGGGACTGTGGTCAGCGACCTGTCGACCCGACGGGGACGGGTCGTCGGCATGGATCCGGTCCCGCCGGCGCCGGGCAGCGCACCTTCGTTCGCCGCAACGCGCACCGTCGTCCATGCCGAGGTACCGGAAAGCGAGATGTCCCGGTACGCGATAGAGCTGCGCTCGCTGAGCCACGGAACAGGAAGCTTCCACCGCGAGCCGCATGGCTTCGAGCCGATGCCACCGCAGCTCACCGATTCGCTGATCGGCTGATCGGCTGATCGGCCTACTCGCCGCAGCGGCCTACTCGGCCGGGGCCGCGCCTGCCCAGGCGTCGGCGAGCATCTCCCGGGTCTGCCCGAGCAGGGCGGGCAGCACCCGGGTCACCCCCACCACGGGCATGAAGTTCGTGTCGCCGCCCCACCGGGGCACCACGTGCTGGTGCACGTGGGAGGCGATTCCGGCGCCGGCGACGTGCCCGAGGTTCATGCCCGTGTTGAAACCGTGGGCCCCGCTGGCGGTACGCAGCGCACGCAGGGCACGCTGCACGAAAAACGCCATCTCGACGATTTCTTCGGAACCCATCTCGGCATAGTCGGCGACGTGCCGGTAAGGCACGATCAGCAGATGCCCGGCATTGTATGGATAGAGGTTGAGAACCGCGTAGACGGCTTTCCCGCGGGCAACCACCAGCCCGTCCTCGTCGGACATGTCGACGATGGAGCAGAAGGGGCATTCATCGTCGCGCCCGCGACCTTCACCTTTGATGTAGGCCATCCGGTGGGGCGTGTAAAGGCGCTGGAAGGCGTCGGGACCGCCGACCCCGGCCTGCTCCTCGAGCGGAACCCCGTCGGGCGAGACCTGGGCGGTCACCGGGCTGTCACCGCGGCCTCGCCGCCCCGGCCAGGGCAGGGGATCCCGCAGGTGGTGCCGGTTGGGCGAGAGGCGGCAGCGGGCCGGGCGCGCCCAGCGGCGCCAACCCCGCCACCTTCATCGGAAGATCCCCCTCGAAGGGTGGCCAACATCCTGCCAATTTATCAGGACCTCGACCGATGAGGCGGCTCCGGCGAGGGCGATGACGCTCACGCGCAGGTGCACACCCACAGCGGAAGAGGGAGACTGACGGCGTGGGGGGGGCGCCGCCAGTCTCCCCCGAGTGGCGTATTTGGTTTCGAACCACGGCGTCCCGGTCGTCACGGCGACGCACCCGAAGGGAACCGCGCCCGGGAAATTCCCAGCGCAACCCCCTGCGAGACGTCGCACCGACAAAGGGACCCGCTACGCCCTGCCCGATCAGAGTAGCGGGTGTTAAGCCGATCTGTACAGGGCGGATCTCATGCCGCCCGGAAATAACCGGGCGCACATCGCCGGGCCGGACCTGAACTCGTGGGCACACCGAGCAACTCACCGAAGGGGCGGGACGCACAGCGATGCCGATCAACGATGGGCCAACCGGTACCTCATCGGCCGCCGCAATCGGTTCACCTTGCCTTCCGCCGCCAGGAGCTGACAGACGACGGCCACTGAGATCGCTGGCCGGCCGGCGACCAGGGGGCATCGTCCGCCCCGGACCACCCGGGGTAGCCCACCCAGGCGGAAATGGTCGTCCAAACCCAGACGATCTTCCGGTATTTAGGCCACTCTTCTCGACCTCCCGGGCCGGGAAATCAACCGCCGGGCGGCCCGCCGGGCTCGCGGGCCACTGCCATCGGCTCCCGCCGATGCTCACTCCTCGTCACTGCCTGCCGGACGACGTTCGAGGCGGCGTGGGCGCCCCATCCGCGGGCCCGATGTCGAGCACCCCCACCGGTATGGCACCAAAGTGGGGTCTCGAGGAGATCATTCCAGGCTGGCCGCACCGCAGCCAGGGCGCCTGGATCGCGAGAAAAGCGGCATTTGCGCTGGTAGGAAGCCGGCCTCACCGCCAGAGAAAGGATCTTGACCTGGCCCACCGTCACAGGGCCGCCGCGGGCGTACCCGCCGACGCGGCGAGGTGAATCAGCCGCAGGAACCGACACCAAAGGGGAAACAGCTGCGGATCACCAACGGCCAAATCCCAAAGGCGCGAGCATGAGCACGAACCACCCGCACCGGACGCTTCCCACGCCCCCTCGGACCGCTTCCATCCGGACCCTCACCCAACGCCGACCCCACCGACCTGGCCGCCGCCCGACGGTCCCAGGGC
>NZ_JANEZT010000167.1 GCF_025403405.1 Frankia tisae | reverse complement strand
TCAGACCCCCGGCGGCCCGTCGGGCACCGACGGGACGGCGGAGACGAGGTCGCCGTACTTCTCCCGGGCCGCGGCGAGGCGGCGGCCGAGGAACTCCTCGGGCCAGGCCGGGTCGCCGGCCTCGTAGTTGCGCAGGAGCTGGCGGGCCAGGTTGACCTTGTGCGCCTCGGTGGGCCCGTCGGCGAGGCCGAGGGCGAGCCCCGTGGTGAACATGTCGACCAGTGGAAGCTGCTCGGTGATGCCGAGCCCGCCGTGGACCTGGATCGCCCGCAGCACGATCGACTGGATGACCTTCGGGGTGAGCACCTTCAGGGCCGCGATCTCGGTGCGGGCGGCATGCTCGCCCTGGGTGTCGATGAGCCAGGCGGCGTGCAGCACGGCGAGGCGGAACGGCATCAGCTCGGTGTAGGACTCGGCGATGAACCCCTGCACGAACTGCTTGTCGGCCAGGGAGCTGCCCTGGGTGAAGCGGCTTTTGGCGCGCTGTCCCATCATGTCGATGGCCCGCTGGGCGACGCCGATCGCACGCATGGCGTGGTGCAGCCGGCCGCCGGCCAGCCGGGACTGGGCCACCTCGAAGCCGCGTCCCTCCTGGCCGAGCATCGCATCCGCCGGCACCCGCACCCCCTCGTAGCGCACCAGGGAGTGGCCCGGTTCGTGGTGGTGCGCGCCGAACACGTGGTGGCTGTCCTCGATCACCACTCCGGGGGTGTCCCGCGGAACCAGGAAGGTCGACGCGCCGTGATGCACCGGGACGTCGGGGTTGGTGATCGCGACGATGATGAGGAACGAGGCCACCGCGGCGTTGGACGACCAGTACTTGCGACCGTCGATCACCCACTCGTCGCCTTCGCGCCGGGCCCGGGTGGTGAACACCCGCGGGTCGGCGCCGCCCTGCGGCTCCGTCATCGAGAAGCAGGAGAAGATCTCGCCGGCCAGCAGGGGCGCCAGGTAGCGCTCCTTCTGCTCCGGCGTGCCGAAGCGGGCGATGATCTCGGCGTTGCCGGTGTCGGGTGCCTGGGTGCCGAACACGATCGGCCCCCAGTCGGTGCGGCCGAGGATCTCGTTGAGCAGGGTCAGCTTCACCGCGCCGAAACCCTGCCCGCCGAGCTCCGGGCCCAGGTGCGGCGCCCACAGGCCCTCGTCGCGCACCCGCTGCTTGAGCGGGTCGACGATCTTGCGCCGTTCGTCGTCGAGGGGCAGGTACTCGCAGCCCGGGAACAGCACGTCGAGCGGCGCCACCTCGTCGCGCACGAAGGCGCGGACCCACGTCAGCTTGGTCTCGAACTCGTCATCGGTCGAGAAGTCCCATGCCATGGTTTTCTCCTCCCAGCACTTTTTTCCTCCCACTACTCGGGCCGGTGTCGGCTCAGGGGACGGTGTCGGCTCAGGGGACGGTGTCGGCTCAGGGGATACCGCCGTCGACCCGCAGGGTCGCGGCGGAGGTGTAGCTGGACGCATCCGAGATCAGGTACAGCGCGGAGCCGACGATCTCGGGCGGGTCACCGGCACGGCGCAGCGCGTGCGCCTGGGTCGCCTCGCCGACGGCGTCGAGGTCCCAGTGCCGGCTGACGTCGGTGTAGAACGGGCCGGACATGAGGGTGTTGACGCGCACATGCGGGCCGAGGGCGAGCGCGAGGCCCTCGGTGAGCGCGTTGAGTCCGGCCTTGGCCGCGGCGTACGGCAGGATCGCCGGGGTCGGCCGGATGGAACCGGTGGAGCTGACGTTCACGATGGAGCCGCGCCCCGCGGCGACCATCCGTTCGCCGACAAGTACCGACAGCCGGAAGGGACCCTTGAGGTTCAGGTTGACGACCGCGTCGAACAGCTTCTCGTTGACGTCGCCGAGGGTGTCGTACAGCGGCGACATCCCGGCATTGTTGATCAGCGCGTCGACCTTGCCGAACCGTTCGTAGGCGGCGTCGACGAGACCGGGCAGCTCGTCCCAGCGGCCGACGTGCACCGCGTAGGGCAGGGCCTTGCGGCCGGTCTCGGCCTCGATCTCCGCGGCGGCGGCCTTGCAGGAGTCGAGGTCGCGGCTGGCGATGACGACGTCGGCCCCGCAGCGCGCCGCACCGAAGGCCATCTCCCGGCCGAGCCCACGGCTGCCGCCGGTGATGAGTACGACGCGGTCGGTCAGATCGAACAGGGTGTCTGCGTATCCCATGGTCAGCCTCTCCGGGCCGGCAGCGAGCGGGCGAGGTCGGCGGCGGTGGCCAGCAGCTGCAGCACCAGCGGCCCGAACGTCTCGACCTTGGGGTCGACCGCCCCACCGCCGGCGAGGGCCGCATAACTCTTCTCCAGCACCACGCCCAGCTTCCAGTTGGCCAGCACCAGGTAGTAGTCGATGTCCTCGGTCGAGCGGCCGCTCACCCGCTCGTAGTGCTCCAGCAGTTCGGCGCGCCGCGGCATGCCGGAGACGTCGAGGTAGAAGCCCTCGGTGCGCGGCTGCTCGCCGTCCCAGCCGAGCAGCGCCCAGCCGAGATCGAGCAGCGGGTCGCCGATCGTGGTCATCTCCCAGTCGATGATGGCGGCGAGCCGGGCCGGGGTGCCATGGCGGAACATCACGTTGGCGAACTGGTAGTCGCCGTGCATGATCCCGGGTTCGAAACCGGCCGGACGGTTCGCCCGCAGCCAGTCGGCCGCGGAGTCGAGACCGGGCAGCTCGCGGAAGCGGTAGGCGCCGAGGAAGGTCAGCCAGCGGTCGACCTGCCGCTCGTGGAAGTTCTCCGGCCGGCCGAACCCCTCGAGGCCGCGGGCCCGCCAGTCGACCCGGGACAGCTTCGCGATGCCGTCGACGAGTTCGAACGCCAGGCCGCGGCGCGCGGTCGGGTCGGTGTCGAACGGCGCCGGCCAGGAGCCCGTCGGACTCCAGCCGTCGACCGCACGCATGACGTAGAACGGCATTCCCAGCACGTCCCCGGTGACGTCCCCGGCGACGAGCTCGGCGTGCGGCACGTCGGTCCCCCGCAGCGCACGCACCAGCCGCAGCTCGCGGCGCAGCCCGTCGACCCGGGACGCGCTCGCCGAGGGCGGCGGCATCCGCAGCACCGTGCGCTCGCCCCCCCGGGTCAGGGAGTACAGCTCGTTCTGCGAGCCGCCGGTGAGCCGGTCGATGACGGGCAGCTCACCGACACCGGGCACCTGCTCGGCGTCGAGCCAGCGGGCCAGTCGGGCGGCGTCGAGCCCCACGCCCGGCAGGGCCGCGCCCGCGCTCACCCTCGGCCCCGGCTCGGGTTGGCTGGCTGGCTGGATCGGGTTCCCCATCCGGACCTCCTCGTCGACGGGAGCGGGACGAGCGCCAGAATAGCATTCTGTCCAGTCCAGAACCAGATTCTGAGAGATGGCCCGATCCGGCCCCGCGCCGCGCACCTCGCACGGCACACTTGCAGCCATGGAGTCGACCCGACTGGAGTGGGACGGAGCGCCCGCGTCCGTACGCGCCGCCGTCGATCGAGCGCTGCGCCGCCACCAGCGCGACGCCCTCGACGAACTCGGGCAGATCCTCGACGCCGCGCTACGGGTGGCGGTCCGGGTGGCACCGGCGGAGCCGCGGGTGAGCGACATCGTCGCCGAGGCCGGCACCTCGAACCAGACCTTCTACCGCTACTTCGCCGGCAAGAACGAGCTGATGCACGCCGTGATGGAGCGCGGTGTCCTGCGGGTTCGCTCCTACCTGGGCTACCAGATGGCCAAGCAGACCGGCCCCGCCGATCAGATCACCGCCTGGGTGCAGGGACTGCTGACGCAGCTCACCCTGCCCGAGGTGGCCACCCAGAGCATCGCGATCAGTCGACTGACGCTGCGGTCGGGCGGTTCCGGCCCGGGGCGGGCGACCCTCGACAACCAGCTCGGCGAACTGCTGGTCGCGCCGCTGGCCGCCGCCGGGCGGCCCCACCCCGAGCTCGACGCGCAGGCGATGCTGGACGTCGTGCTCGGCGCGCTCGAACGCCACGTCGCGACCGGTACCGGGCCCGACGCGGTGGAACGCGAGCATCTGGTCACGTTCTGCACGGCCGTCGCCGGGCAGGCCTGACCCCGGAGGCATCCCCCTGGTGTGGTCTCCCTGGGGTGGTCTCCCCCCGCTCAGCGCGGCGGCCCACCGGCGGGCAACGGCGTGCGTGCGCCGAGCAGACCGCCGACGAGCAGGAGCGCGAGCGAACGGTGGACGTCGTCGCGGTCGAGCACCGGATGGCGCTGCCAGGCGTGGTAGGGAAACTCGCCGAGCAGAACCCACAGCACGACGGCGGCCGCCGACGGGTCCAGTGATCGCCGCGGCGCCCACCGCGCCAGCAGCCGCGCGGTGACCTCGTCGAGGTAGGACCGCATCTGGCGGCTCAGCAGCTGCAGCTGGACGGTCGGCAGAACCCCGGTCGTCCACACGTGAAAAGTGGGGCCGTGCTGGCGCAGGACGTCCAACCAGCGGTCGATCCAGGTCAGGACGTCGGTGGCGTGTTCGGCCCGCAGCAGGCCATCGAGATGGGCGCAGAGGTCGACCGCCGCCTGGTGGGCCAACGTCGCGAAGATCGCAGACCGGTCCTCCCAGTACTGGTAGAACGTGCCGTGGGCGACGCCGGCCTCGGCGGTGATGTCGTCGACGCTCGTCCCGGCCAGCCCGCCACGCTCGAACGCCTTCCTGGCGGCGGCCAGGATGCGCCGGATCGTCGGCTCGGACCGCCGGGTGACCTGCCGGCGAAGGCCGAGCGGAACCGTCTCGCGCCAGGCCCCGAGCGGATCTGTGCGGTCCGTACTCCGCTCGAGGAGCAGTTCGGGCCAGGGCGGACCGGCACCGACGGCGCCCGCCGCGCCCGTGGGGCCGCCGTCTCGGGGGAACAACGACGAGTGGATGATGGTCGCGAGCGCGGCGTGCACCGAAGCCTCGGAGGTGCGGACATCGGGGCGGCGTGGAGCGAAGACGACGTGCGTCCACTGCATGAGGCTGATGCTTGCGATCGCGATGACGCGGGTGTCCACCGGACCGGTGCCGGCGAGGGCGAGCCGGGGCCGCATCGCATCCGCGAGCACGTGCAGGTACCGCTCGGAGGGATCTTCGGGCTCCAGTTCCTCGTCCGCGATCAGCGGCCAGGTGGCGAAGACGGGCGAGTGCCGGCGCAGGACCTCGTCGAGACCACCGAGCCAGGCGCGGAACTCGGCCAGCCCCGCCGGTCCGGGCTCGATGACCCGTTGGCGGTGGAAGTGGCGGACAAGATCTGCCCCGAGCTGCTCATAGAAGATGGCGAACAGAGCTATCTTGCTCGGGAAGTACTGGTAGAAAGCCGTGTCCGAACGACCGGTGGCCTCGGTGATCGCCGAGATGCTGGTCCCGTGGTAGCCGCGCCGCGCGAACAGGGCACGGGCCGCCGCGACGATCTCCGCGCAGGCCCGCTCCCCTTCCGGGCCGATCACGGGACTGACCGGATAGGGATCCCGCCGCCGCGACGGCAGGATCAGCGCGCGCTCGGGCCCGACCACCACCCGGCGCCCCCTTACGTTTTCCCCACCCGGCACGATCGCAGGGCAGGGCACTCCCGCAGGCAAGTGTAGGGTGCTGTTCGGCCAGGCGGCCCGCTCGTGGCGCCCCACCGGCGATCGTGTCGGGCCTGCGGGGATATCGACCCGACGTGACGATCCCGCCGGCGGTGCTCAGCCTGCCGATTACCAGAGCGAGGAATACAGTTGCGCGGCGCCGCCGGCCGAGCCCCCGTTGCCCTTCCCAGTAGTCCCGCATTAGTGTCCAACTAATTGAACTTTGGATGCGGTAACGCGACGATGCGGCAGGGCGGCAGAGTGGCCGTCCCCTGGGAGGCAACATGACAGCGCGGGTGGTCCTGTGACGCTGCGGGTGGGCATTGTGGGAGTCGGCTGGGGGGCGATCGTCCAGGCCCCGGCCTACCGGGCGGCCCAGGGCTACGAACCGGTGGCCCTGTGCGCGCGGACGCCGGAGCGCCTCGGGAAGGTGGCAGCCCGGCTGGGCATCGAGGACACCTCGACCGACTGGCAGTCCTTCGTGCGCCGCGACGACCTTGATCTGATCTCGGTCGCGACCCCGACCGCGCTGCACCACGAGATCACCCTCGCCGCGCTGGACGCGGGCAAGGCGGTGCTGTGCGAGAAGCCGCTGGCCGCCAACCCGGCGCAGGCGCGGGAGTTGGTCTCCGCGGCACAGGAGTCGGGCCGGCCGACCGGCTGCTGCTTCGAGAACCGCTGGAACCCGGAGTGGCTGGCCATCACCGACCGGGTGCGCGACGGGCTGCTCGGCACCCCGCACGTGGCCCGGGTCAGCCGCAGCGCCTCCTACTGGCATCCCAGCCGGCCCCTGCAGGCCGCCTGGATGTACGACCGTGCCCAGGGCGGCGGCTACCTCGCCGGCATGCTCGTCCACGACCTGGACTTCGTGTGCTCGCTGTTGGGGCCGCCGGTGGCGGTGTGCGCCGATGTGCGCAGCTCGGTGCCGACGCGGGCGCTGCCCGACGGCGGGGAACTGGCCGTGACCGCGGACGACACCTCCGCGCTGCTGCTGCGCCTCGCCTCCGGCGCGATCGCGATCCTGAGCCTGTCCACGATCGGCGCGAACGTCGACCACTTCCGCCTCGAGCTGCTGGGCGGGGACGGCACCATCGTCGCCGACGGCAGCCTGCGCCACACCGTCTACCAGGCGGGCCCGGCGAGCGAGAAGGGGCTGGCGCCGCTGGCCCCGGTCGAGCGCGAGCCCGCCGCGCCGCAGCACCTGCCCGACGGGCTGGCCGGGCATGGCAGCCGGGCGATGGCGCTGATGCTCGAGGACTGGCTGCCCGCCTTCGACGGCAAGCCCACTCCGGTCCCCACGTTCACCGACGGGCTGCTGAGCCTGGAGATCATCGACGCGGCGCACCGGTCGTCCGAGGGCGCCGGCTGGGTGTCCATCGAGCTCTGAGGATCGGCGGGCGAAAGGTGGAGCTCCGCCGGCGCGGGGGGCTACAGTCCCCCGCGAGGACAGCAGGAAGGACGGTGTACGCATGACCGACGCAGGAACCAACCCCGCCGCCGTCCCGCAGCGCGAGGACGAAGACGACCAGGATCTGCTCACCTACGGCGAGGTGGCGGTTCGCCTCGCCGAGGAGATCGAGGCGCAGAGCGCCCTGGTCACCGAGCTGGAAGGCGCCGAACCGGCGGACGCCGAGCGCGTCGGGCGGGAGCGCGCGCGGCTCGCCGCGTTGCGCGACGCCCAGGAGCGCAACCAGCGGCGGCCGATCAACGATGAGAACTTCGAACGGTTCTTCGGCTACCGGGGCACGCCCCGCTACGAGAGCTGAGACCAGCGCCAGGTCCGCCTGGCACCCGCCGCCCCGGCTGATGATCCATGGCCACCCGGGGCGGCGGTGGCACCATCCGCCGGGGGCCCGGCGCCGAGAGTGCAGACGGGTGCGAGACGCATTCGTCGACCGCCCCGCAGGCCCCGTCCGTTGCCTTACTTCTTTCCCAGCAGTTCCCTCATCTCTGTTCCATGACGTTCCCACGGGGTCTCACGATGCGTAGTCGTTCTTATTCCTTATCGTTATCGAGCGCCGCCGCGATGCTGGCGTTACTCGCCGCGGGGGCGAGCGCGTGCTCGTCCGCGACGGCATCGTCGGCGGCATCCTGTGACAGCCCGGGCGTGACCTCATCGGAGGTCAGGCTCGGGCTTCTTTATCCCGACTCCGGGCCGACCGCGGCCTCGCTGGCCGCCACCCGCGCCGGGGTCGATGCCCGCATCGGCCTGGCGAACGCCGCCGGCGGCATCCACGGACGAAAGATCGTCTACGACTGGCGGGACGACCAGGGCGACCCGGCGGCCAACGGGGTCGCCGCCCGGGACCTGGTCGAGCAGCAAGGAGTCTTCGGCGTCCTGGAGTACTCCCTGGCTGCCGACGGCAGCGCCCAGTACCTCGCCGACCGTGGCGTCCCGGTCGGCGGGCTGGCCACCGGCGATGCCTGGGCGAAGCACCGCAGCATGTTCTCGTTCTCCTCCACCACCGGCGCCGCGACCGACACCTACGGCACGTTCCTTCGCTCGCAGGGCGCGACGAAGGCCGTCCTGCTGCGCACCGCGCTGTCCGCCGGGGTCGGCAACACCAGCGCCAAGATGACCCAGAGCGCGCGGGCCGCCGGCATCCCGGTCGTCGACGAGATCCCCTACACCGCGAACGCGGACAGCCTGGTGTCCGTCGCCCGTCGCATCGCCGGCAGCGGCGCCGACACCCTGCTCACCGTCATCAACGCCCCCGACCTGCCCGCGGTTCTCACCGCGGTACGCGCCGCCGGGGTGAACCTGCGCGCGGTCCTGTCGGTCAGCGGCTACGACACCCAGCTCCTGCACGACTCGGGCGGCGCGCTCGCCGGCGTGACCGTCCCGGTGTTCTACCGCCCGTTCGAGGCCGGCGGCCCGGCGATCGAGCAGTACCGCACGGCGATGGCGCGCTACGCCCCGCAGGTCCCCAACCCGCAGCAGGAACTGGCGATGATCGCCTACATCGACACCGACCTGTTCCTGCGCGGGCTGACCGAGGCCGGCGCGTGCCCGACCCGCGAAGGCTTCGTCACCGCCCTGAACGCGGTGCACAACTACAACGCCGGCGGGCTCATCCAGCCGATGGACCTGGCCCGCGACCGGGGCCAACAGACAACCTGCTGGTCGTTCGTCCAGGCGAACCGGGCCGGGGACGCCTTCACCGTCGTCCGTGAGAACCTCTGCGGCCACGAGCTGCCCGGCGGCACCGGCTCCTGACGCCGACCGGCGGCCCGCACCCGCCCTCGCGCTACGGCGACGAGCTGGCAGCGGTCGGCGCTGCGGTCGGGACGGCTGCGGTCGGGACGGCTGCGGTCGGGACGGCTGCCGCCTCGTGGCGGGCGCGCAGGGCGGGGCGGGTGAGCTTGCCGGCGGCGTTGAGCGGCAGCGCGTCGACGACGTACCAGTAGGCGGGCACCTTGAACCCGGCCAGCCGGTCGCGGACGAAGCTGCGCAGCTCGTCGGCGGGCGGCGGGCGGTCGGGATCGGCGGGGACGACGAAGGCGGCCAGTGTCTCCCCCAGCCGGGCATCGGGCACCCCGACGATCCCGGCGTCGGCCACCCCGGGATGCTCGACGAGCGTGTGCTCGATCTCCAACGGGTACACGTTCTCCCCGCCGCGCACGATCATGTCGTTGCGCCGGCCGACGAGGTGCAGGTAGCCGTCGTCGTCGAGGAAGCCGAGGTCGCCGCTGTGCAGCCAGCCGTCGGCGGCGTGCACGCTCAGGTGCGCCGCGGCGGCGAACACCTCGCCGACGCCGGCGTCGTCCGGGTCGTCGATGCGCAGCCGCAGCCCGGGGACGGGCCGCCCGACGGTGGTGAGCAGAGCGGGGACGCCCGCCGCGGCCCGGTCGTGGTCGGCGGGGGTCAGGCAGGTCAGTGGGCTGCCCTCGGTCTGACCGAACAGGTTGACCAGGCGCACCCCGGGCAGCACGGCCTGCACCCGGCGCAGCGTCTCGGGGCTGATCGGCGACGCACCGTAGATCAGGGTGCGCAGCGGCACCGCGTCGAGGGTCCCCTCGGCCAGCAGCATCTCGATCATCGTCGGGACGAGCTGGCAGTGCGTGGCGCCCTGCTCCCGCAGGCCGGCCCACCACTGGTGGCTGAAGCGCGACGTCGGCAGCACGGTCGCGCCGACCGTCACCGCGACGAGCGTGTTGCCGAGCCCGCCGATGTGGTGCAGCGGCGAGCCGGTGGCGTGGCGGCTGTCCGGGCCGAGATCGAGCAGGCCGGACAGCAGCTCGGTGCGCGCGGCGAGCACCTCCTGGGTGACGGGCACCCGCTTGGCCGCCCCGGTGGTACCCGAGGTGTGCAGGTACAGCGCGACCGGCCCGCCCGGCCCGGGCGGCGCCGCGCCCGACGCCCGCAGCGCCGGCACGGGTACCACCCGCACCCCGGCCAGGGCGGCGGCCTCGGCCGCGACGGCGGCCCAGGCGGGTTCGGTGAGCAGAACACCGGCGCCGGCGGCGCGCACCGGGCCGGCGAGTTCGGCGGCGGTCAGCCGGGGCCCGAGCGGGGCCACCGGACGGTCGGCCGCCGCCCCGCCGAGCAGCAGCGCCAGCGCGTCGGGGTTGCTGGTGAGCAGCGCCGGAACCGGCGTGCCCGCCGGCACACCGAGCTCGGTGAGGAACTCGGCGGCGTACGTCGCCCGCCCGACGAGCTCGGCGCCGCTGACCGGACCGCCGGCGTCGAGCACCGCCGGGCGGGCGCTGCCCGCGTGCACCGCAAGCACCCGCTCCAGCCAGCCCGCGCCGGCGCCACCCGCCGGGCCAGGCACGCCGGGGCTGCCCGCCGGGCCAGGCACGCCGGCGGCGGCCGCCGGGTCAGGCACCGACGTAGCCGACGGTCTTGGCCTCGGTGTAGGAGGCGAAGCCCTCCAGGCCGCCCTGCCGGCCAAGACCGCTCATCTTGTACCCGCCGTACGGGCCGTCGGAGCCGTAGAACATCCCGCCGTTGACGTTGATGCTGCCGGTGCGGATGCGCCGGGCGACGCCGAGGCCCCGCTCGACCGACGCCGAGTACACCCCGCCCGACAGGCCGTACGGGCTGTCGTTGGCGATGCGGACCGCGTCGGCCTCGTCGTCGAACGGGATCGCGCACACCACCGGCCCGAAGATCTCCTCCCGGGCGACGGTCATCGTGTTGTCCACGTCGGCGAGCAGCGTCGGCTGCACGTAGTAGCCGCGCGGCAGGTGCTCGGGCCGCCCACCGCCGACGACGACCCGCGCCCCCTGCGCGCGGCCGGCCTCGATGTAGCCGAGGACCCGCTCGCGCTGGCGGGCGTTGATGAGCGGCCCGGCGAGGTTCGCCGGATCGGTCGGGTCGCCGTAGGGCAGGGCACCGATCACACCGCCGAGGATCTCCACGCCCTCGGCGTAGCGGTCGCGGGGCAGCAGCACCCGGGTGAGCAGCGCGCAGCCCTGGCCGGCGTGCAGGCAGGCGCCGAAGCCGGCCAGCGGCAGCACCGCGGCGAGGTCGGCGTCGTCGAGAACGATCATCGCCGACTTGCCGCCGAGCTCGAGCAGGGTGCGCTTCATCGTCGCCGCGGACTTCTCCACGACGAGCCGACCCACCGGTGTCGACCCGGTGAACGACACCATGTCGACCCGCGGGTCGACGAGGAGCTGGCCGGCGACGGCGTTGTCCGAGCAGGGCACCACGTTGACGACGCCCGGCGGGATGTCGGTCTGCTCGGCGATGAGCCGGCCGATGCGGGTGGCGTTCCACGGCGTGTCCGGCGCGGGCTTGAGCACGACCGTGTTCCCGGTCGCCAGCGCCGGGCCCAGCTTGTTGATCGTGACCTCGAACGGGAAGTTCCACGGCACGATCGCCGCGACCACGCCGACCGGCTCCTGCCAGACCGCCCGGTGGCTGGGGCCGAAGAGCTGGGTGTCCGGCAGGGACCGTTCCCAGGGGAAGCTGTCCATCAGCTCCAGCGGGCCGCGCAGCCCGTCGGCCAGCGGCCAGTCGAGCTGGGCGATGCCGGTGACGGCGACGGGCGCGCCGGCCTCGGCGACGAGCTCGGCGCGCAGCTGCTCACGCTCGCCCTCCAGCGCCTGCTGGAGCTGCGCCAGGCAGCGGCGGCGCAGGTCCCGGTCGGTCGACCAGGCCGACTCGTCGAAGGCGCGGCGCGCCGCGGCGATCGCCCGGTCCAGGTCGGCGGCGGCGGCGTCGCTGGTCTGGCCCAGCACCTGCTCGGTGGCCGGGTTGATGTTGTCGTAGACGGCGCCGCCGGTGGCCTCGACCAGCTCGCCGTCGATGAGCATCCGGGCCTCGCCGACCACGGTGGGGGTGGTGGGGGTGGTGGGGGTCGCGCTCGTCATGGGTCCTCCGCAAGTCCTCCGCCTCCACCACGCCGGGGGGCGGTGATCCGATCGGGTGAGCGGGCGGCCGGGGCTGGCCGTCGCCGTGCTAGCGGCGAACGTCCATGCCGGCGTCGACCTTGAGCAGGCTGCCGGTGAAGGAGCGGGCCGCCGAGGAGATGAGGAACAGGATGGCCTGGCTGACGTCGCCGGGCTCGATGATGGGCAGGTCGGGCAGCATCGTCTGCATCGCGTTGACGAGGTTGGGGTTCGCCTCGATCACACCGAACAGCGCCGGGTTCTCAGTGACCATCGGCGTGGCGCAGTTCGTCGGCGCCACCGCGTTGACCCGGATGCGGTGCGGGGCCAGCCAGTTCGCGTACGAGCGGACCAGCGCGATGACGGCGTTCTTGGCCATCCCGTAGGCGTCGGACCCGCCGCGGCCGTCGGTGAGCGGCAGCAGCGCGGCCATGGAGCTGGTGGCGACGAGGTTGCCGCCCTCGCCGCGGTCGATCAGGTGCGGGATCGCGACCTGGAAGGTGTTCCACACGCCGATCTGCATGATGTCGATGCCGAGGCGCAGGGCCTCGTCGGCATCACGCTCGGCGCTGTTGCTGAGGATGACCCCGGCGTTGGCGAGGACGGTGTCGATGTGGCCGAACCGCTCGACCCCGGCGTCGAAGGCGGCCTGCAGCGCGGCCCGGTCACGCACGTCGGCCTCGGCGGTGAGCATCTGCCCGCCGGCCTTCTCCACCAGCCGGGCGGTCTCGGCCAGGTCGTCGGCGGTGCCCAGCTTGTAGGGCACGGCGGGGAGGTCGCGACAGATGTCGACACCGACGATGTTCGCCCCCTGCTCGGCGAACGTCACCGCATGCGAGCGGCCCTGTCCGCGCGCCGCACCGGTGATGAACACGACCCGGTCGTCCAGCAAACCCATGAATGCTCTCTTCTCACGTCTGTCGGCCACGGACCGGTGGTCCGCGGGGGCGGGGTCCGGTCGGGCGGCGCGGATGGTCCGGCCGGCGGGGCCCGCGCTCCCCCCGAGCACCGGCCGCCTGTGAGCCACCACACTAGTAAGACACCTGTCATTTTGGAACCCCGGAGAGGGTCCGGATCGCCGGTGCCACGTCTCGGACGCCTGGCCACCTGCACCTCGGACGCCCGCCCACCTGGCGGAATACACCTCCACATACACTCGTTGCACACGCAACGCGATGCCGGAGTCACCGTCCGGGAACCGCTCGTCGCGCCGAGGCCGAGGGGAGGCCGGGTTGCCGACGCCCGAACCGCTTTCCCCGCCTCGCCCGCGCACGGACGCCGCGGGCGCCGACTCTCCCACCGCCGGCGGGGACACGCTCACCCCCGACAGGGAGCCGCTCAGCCCCGGCGGCCAGGGCCACACCCCCGGTGGGGGCGCCTGGCTGCCGCGGCACCGGCGTGCCCCGTATCCGGCCAGCCAGGTGATCGGCGCGGAGGGCGCCCGCGCCTGCCAGGAGATCATCGCCGCGGCGCGGCGGCTGTTCGCCGAGCGCGGTTACCACGGCACGAGCGTCCAGGCGGTGGCCGAGGCCACCGGCCGCTCCGACGCCGCCTTCTACCAGTACTTCCGCGGCAAGCTGGAGGTCTTCCGGATCTTCTTCGAGGAGCTCGGCGTCGACCTGGTCGACCACTTCCAGCGCCTGCCGGTGCTCAGCGAGGGACCGGCGGGGCTCGCGGTGTTCCGGGCCTGGCTGGACGAGCTCGGCGCCGTGCTGCGCCAGCACTCACCGGTGTTCGCGGAATGGCCGGTGTCCGCGACGGAGGCGCCGGTCGTCGACAGCCCGTCCCTCGACACCGCGGCCGTCGAGAACCCGTCCGAGGAGTACCTGCAGGTGCTCGCCGCGAGCCTGCCGCCGCGGCTGGCCCGCGCCGACACCGGCGGGGTGGACACCCGGGTGCTCTCCGTCGCCGTGATCTGCATCGTGGAGTGGACGCACATCGTCTCCGACGCCCGCGGCAGGATCGCGCGGCGCCCCGACGAGGACGACGCGCTGCATGACGCCCTCGCCGACATGATCCACCGCTCGTTCTTCCCCGCTCCCGAACCGAGCCCCCGCTCCTGCGAACCGACCCCGCGCTCCCCTGGCC
>NZ_JANEZT010000166.1 GCF_025403405.1 Frankia tisae | reverse complement strand
AGCACGGCGAGCGCGACCGGCAGGTTGACCAGGAACACCCACCGCCAGTCGAGTTCGGTCAGCAACCCGCCCGCGACGGGTCCGAGCGCGGCCGCCAGCCCGCTCACCGCCGTCCAGGCCCGCACCGCCGCCCCGCGTCGCGCGGGCGGCGCCGCCGCGAGCAGCAGGCCGAGGGAGGAAGGGGTCATCACGGCGGCGCCCGCCGCCTGCAGCACCCTGGCGGCGACGACGAACCACACGGTGGGGGCGACGGCGCACAGCGCGGAGGCCAGCGCGAAGATCCCGGTGCCGACGAGGTAGGCGCGGCGCGGGCTGGTCCGGTCAGCGAAGTTCCCGGCCGGCACGAGCAGCGCGGCGAAGACGACCGCGTACCCGTTGAGCACCCATGACAGCGATGACAGCGACGACCCGTCGAAGTGCCGGCCCATGTCCGGCAGGGCGACGTTGACGATGAACAGGTCGAGGTTCGACATGGCGACCCCGGCCGCCACCACCGCGAACACCCGCCCGAACCGCCCAGCCGGCGCGCCGCTCGTCGCGCCGCTACCCGCCTTCCTGCCCGTCGCGGTGCCGCTTGTCGTGGTGGTGCTTGTCGTGGTGCCGCCCGTCGTGGTGGTGCCCGCTGTAGTGCTGATGGTGGCGGGCCGGCGGGCGGATGGGCGGTCCCAGATGGGGGAGATCGCCGGTGGTTGCCCGGATCGGCGCGCTGCAGCGGCGCTGTCGTCCATGCTCTCTGTTCCTTCGCGCTAAGTTTGAAAACACAACTGACATCGTCGGAGCGGAGCCTAGTCGTGGTGGGTTGGAGAATCCAACGATCAGCCGGCGAGGTGGGCAGGCCCGGTCCGGCTGCCGATGGTTGCCCGCAGGCGTGAGGACCTGCTGGGCCCGGGGATGGTTGATGCGCCAGAGGCGCGGTCAGCCGCGGGCGTGGGGGGAGGCTGCCGCCGTCCGAGGCGAGGTGCGGTCCCGGCCACCCCTTCGCCGACTCGGGACCGACCGCTACGACAAGGCGAAGCGGCGGGGCGCCGATCTGGACGCGTTCGCCGCCCGACCGGGTCGCCCGACCGGGTCGCCCGACCGGCGGGTCGCGCCCGGCCAGGTCGCGTCCGGCCGGACCTGGGAGCTCGACGACCAGACGCAGACGGCCCACCGGGTTCCCGCCGCACACGACGTCGCAGCAGCGCTCCTTGTGGACCAGAGCGCCGACGTGTACACAACGTGCACGCCTGATCCGCGAAAAGGCAGTCCCACGCACATGCTGACCAGCTACTACCGGACCGAACACGTCGCGGGCACACATCTGACGAACAAAAACGCCGGCCCCGCTGGCCCGGGTGGTGGGTTTCGGGTCGGGACCGAAATTCACGCGGATCGCGGGCGCTTTCCGCACATATTTCAGCCAAGCATTCGGAAGAGTGTTGGGAGAACGGGTGAACAAGCGATGACGAGACGGCTTGTCGCCAATATGCTCTGTACACAACCTACTATTGACCGGAGAAGGTCTCCCGTCACGGTAACGGATTGTCAGGCGGTGGAATCCGCCGCCGTGGGCCGCCGCCGCCGCCGCCGCCGCCGGCCGCCGCCGGCCGCCGCCGGCCGCCGCCGGCCTGGCTTCCGGCAGATCGCGATCTTGGTTCCTGGCTGGGGCGCCGAAGTGCAGGAGCTTAATGACGGTCTACGGCGCCCAGACTGCACATAACCTCCAGCAGTCACGGCCCCGGACTCTGGCGGCCACCCGCGGCGGTGCTGCCGTGCGACCGGGTGTTCTGGGTGTGGCTGTCGTGTGACTGGGCGCGGGCGATTCCCCCGGACGTGCTGTGATCCCGCGGACACGTAGCCGGCACCCCACCGGAGTGCCAAATCTCGCTGTTGCGGGTCCGCTGCACGTTGACGCCGTGCATGTCTTTGGGCCAGATTGGCCCCGCATACGAAACCGACATTTAACCTAAAAGGGCCATATAGCGGCCCCTGCCGAGGAGTGTGCCGTGACGCTACTGGTCCGCTGGTGCCAGCGGTACCGATGGCTGGTCGTCGCGGTGTGGCTGATAGGGCTGATCGCCGCGACGAACGTCTCCCAGGAGAAGGGCGCTCGGTTCAGCCAGGATCTCGGTGTTACCGGCGCCGAATCGCAGCAGGCGATGGACCTGGTGGCCGACATCATGCCCGACAAGAAGCTGCCGGACCTGGAGATGATCGTCGTGCGGGCCCGGGCGGGTGACATGCAGGCGCCCGAGGTGCGGGCACGGGTCGCCACGATGCTCGCGCAGCTCGGCAAGCTTCCCGGCGTCAGCGGCGTGTTCGATCCCTACAGCCCGATCGGCGCCATTCCGCTCGGCGGCAGCCCCCTGAGTGCGGACGGGCACACCGCGATCGTCTCCGTGCTCATGAAGGGCGCGCCGACCTCTCCCGACCTCCCCGCGATGCGCAACCTGATTGCCACCGCCCGCGACTACGACGGACCCGATCTCCAGGTCGAGATCACCGGGCCCGCCACCACGGTGGTCGTGCAGGGGACGATCTCACCCTGGCCGATCGCCGTCGGCATCGGCGTGGCGCTGCTCATCCTCTGCCTGACGGTGCGGTCGCCGGCGGCCGTCACCGTCTGCGCCGTCGCCGCGGGGGCGACGACCGCGGGGGCCCTCGCCGGGGTTACCCTGCTCTCCCATCGGGCGAACGTCATGCAACTGGCCCTGTTGCTGACGTTGGTGCTCGCCTTCGGCCTGAGCCTCGGCTCCGCCCTCGTCATCGTCAACCGTGCGCAGAGCGGCCTGCGGCAGGGGCACAAGCCCGAGAACGCGGTGCGCGAGGCGATGCGCCATCCCGGCCGGGCGACGCTGGCGGGCAGCCTCGGGCTCGCCGTGGTCATGCTCGGCACCAGCGCGCTGCGGTTGAGAGTGTTCGACGGCCTGGCCCTGGCCGGGTTCACCGCCGCCGCCGTGAGCATCCTCGCCGTCGCCACGCTGCTCCCCGCGATGCTGGCGATCTCCGGGCGTGGCCTGCTGGTCTGGGCCGAACGCAACAAGCTGCTCGCCACCGGAACCGGCCTGCCGGTGCGGCCGGGGCTGCGGTCGTGGTGGGCGGGGACCGTCGGGCGCCATCCCCAGGCGCTGGCCGGTGTCGCGGTCGCGCTGCTCACCATCCTGGCGCTGCCGGTCGTCGGGCTGCGCCTCGGTGGCTCCGACAACGGCGTCGACCCGACGTCGACGACGAGCCGGCGCGCCTTCGACCTGATCAGCCAGGAGTACTTCCCCGGGCTCAACGGGCAGATGATCGTCGTCGCCACGGGCGTGCCCGCCGATCAGCCCGCCGCCGTGGCGCACCTGCTGACGGCGCTCGAGGGCACCCGCGGCGTGCACAGGGCCTTCGTCGTCCTGCAGAACGCCCAGGCGGCGAGCGCCCTGATCCAGGTGTTCCCGAACGACCCGCCCCGGTCGGCGGCGGCCAGCGACCTCGTGCACCGGCTGCGCGACACCACGGTGCCGGCGGCGATCGCGGGCACCTCCCTGGAGGTCTACCTCGGCGGCCAGACGGCGATCTTCGAGGACATGTCGGACCGCTTCGCCCGGGTCCTGCCCGCCTTCCTGATCCTGGAGCTGGGCGTGCTCGGGGTCGCGGTTCTGCTCGGCCTGCGCTCGGTGCGGCACAGCCTGGCGATCACCGCGGCCAGCATGCTCGCCCTCGCGGCGACCCTGGGCGTCATCACCTCGGTCTTCTGCAACGGATGGCTGGCCTCCGGGCTCGGCGTGCGCACCGGCCCGATCGAACCGTTCATCCTCGGCCTCATCCTCATCATCGTGTACGGCCTGTCGATCGGCATGCATCTGACGCTGCTGAGCCGGCTGCGTGGCTCCGCCGACGCCCCGGATCCCCAGGCCGCGATCAGCAGCCGGCACGCGGACATCGGCGGTGTCATCATCACGATCAGCATGATCATGGTCGCGGTGTTCATGGCGCTCACGGCGCAGCAGGTGCGGATGATGAAGCTGCTCGGCATCGGGCTGTCCGTGGGGGTGATCCTCGACGCGCTCCTGCTGCGGGTGGTGCTGCTGCCCGCGCTCATCCACCTGGTCGGGCTGGATCATCGCCGCGGTGGCGACCCGCCGCGACCCACCCCGCCCGCCGCGGCGCGCCGCGGCTCGCGCCGCCGCCTGCTGTCGGCCGGCGCGCCGCCGTCGAGCGGGCGCTCCAGCCTGATCCGCCTGTACATCTCGGCGGGCGCCACCCACCTCGCCCGTGGCGCCGCCGCCGGTGGTGGCGGTGGTGGCGGTGGTGGCGGAGCCACTGCCCTGGGTGATGTCCTGCCGTCGTTCCCGCAACCCCGATCACCGGAGGGCGTCCGTGCGGCGCCGCCCGCGGCGCTGGAGGCCGGCCGGGCGATCGGGGATGTTCATTCGTCGGCGGCGACGCAGGCGTCGCGCAGCACGGGGGTGGGGGAGCCGAGCAGGAATCCCTGGCCGTAGCGGATGCCGGTGTCGCGGGTGGTGAGCAGCTCGCCGGCCGTCTCGATGCCCTCGGCGACCACGCCGCCGCCGATCTCCTCGGCGACGTGCACGAGTCCCGTCGCGACCGCGCGCCGCGCCGGATCGGTGTCGATGCCCTGGGTCAGGCTGCAGTCCATCTTGATGATCTCCGGTCGTAGCCGGACGAGCTGCTCCAGCCCGGAGTAGCCGGCACCGACGTCATCGGCGGCGAACCGGACCCCGAGCCGGCGTAGCCGGTCCAGGTCGCGGGTGACCTCGGGGGCGTCGGCGATCCGCTGGTGCTCGGTGATCTCCACCAGGAGGCGTTCCGCGTCCGTCCCGGTGATCATTTCAACCAGGCCGGCGGACAGGGTGGTCGCCGAGGTGTTGATGGCGAGACCGATGTGCGCGGGGATCCGGGGGAGCGCGCCCAGCGCGCGGCGCACCGCGGCGAGCTCCAGCTCGACGGTCAGCCCGACGGCGCCGGCCGCCACGAACCACTGTGCGGTGCTGCGGCAGGGGTCCGGGAACCGGGACAACGCCTCCACGCCGACGATCCGCGCCTGTTCCAGGTCGAACACCGGCTGGAAGGCGAGCGCCGGGCCGCCCTGGTCGATCAGACGGCTGACGTCGAGCCAGATCTGGCTGCGTGCCTGCCATATCCGGTGCAGATCGGATACCGAGTCGCACAGGATCTCCGCGAGCATCAGCAGGAATCGGGCGTCCCGCTCGCGCAGCTCGCGGTGGGGCCGATGGCCCAGGCAGCCGAGTACACCGTAGATCGTGCCATCGCCGGTCATGACCGGCGCGGCGACGTAGGAACGGATGTCCAGCTCGCGCACGGCGGCCGAATCGGCGGTGCGAGGGTCGGCGAGGGTGTCCGGGATGAGTGTCGGCAGCTGGCCGCTGAGGACCCCGGCGTACAGGCCCCTGCGCCGCCGCACAGTGGATCCCTGGGTGATGTGGAAGGAGTCGCCGTCGCCGCTGATGGCCTGGATGACGAGCATGTCGCCCTCGATCCGGCCGAGCCAGGCCGTGTCCATGCGCAGGTGCCGGCGCAGCACGGCGAGCAGCTCGACCACCACCGCCGACGGGGTGGGGACCTCGGCCGTCGGCCCGAGCAACGTGGCCGTACGCACCGTCATCCGCCTTCACCTCCCCGCGAGGTGTCTGTTCCCGCGACCGCGTCCACGCACACCCGCGCCGACCGCCGCACTGCCCCGGATGAGGGACAAACATGCAGGTCAGAGGCCTATTTGTCGTCAGCATCAGATCGGAGCAAATTCGGTGCTTTATGCACGTGAGGGCGGGAAGGGATGACAGCGAGGGCGCACCGCGCCGCGGAGCCAACCAGGTGGAGTGAGCACGTGACCATGTTCGACAGCTTGTTGCACGGCCTCGACGACCAGGAGCAGGACCGCACCAGGGAGCTGATCGCCGACAGCGTGGCCACCGATCGCGCCGATGCACTCGCGGGTAAGGCACCGGACCGGCTCGTCGACTCCGGCAGCCGCCGCCGCCGCTCCCGCGCCGAGACCCAGCGCCGATAGCGGCTAGCCGGTGACCCGGGCGCGTACCTCCGGGCGCCGCAGGCCACTGATCTTCCGCACGAACTGGCGGGCGGCGGCCTGTACTTCGCCGGCGGTCGCGGGCGGCTCGAGTCCCCGCAACTTGGTGATGTTGCGGCACATACCGCAACGGTAACGGCCACGTCGTTCGTGAGCCGTCTCTCCTCCAGATGCCTCCAGATGTTTCCAGGCGCCGCCTCGGGGCCCTTCGATTGTGGTCTTCCCCGGAAATCACATGCCGCAGGACGCCGGCAGGGGGGAAAATAACGAGGGGTGCAGTGTCGTCTCCATGCATGGTGCGGGACATGGCGGCCTCACCGTGGAGGGGAGTCGAGGGCTCATGGCGGACGGGTACTACGGCGAGTCGCCGGGTGGAAACCGGCGATCGGGCCGGCGCGGCGAACGGTTCGCGCAGGCGCGCCGCCTGGCCAGCCAGGCGCGTCAGGACCGCACCACCTCGTGGTACATCCCGCTGGTGCTCACGGTGATCGCCGCCGGGGCGTCGTTCGACGCCTTCGGGCGTGCCTTCGGATTCCTCTACGCCCTCGTGCTGACGGTCGCCTTCGTCGCGCTGACCTGGACGACGATCCGGCTCATGCCGTCGGTGTCCGACGAGCTCAACGTCTCCCGCATCAGCGGGCCACGTAAAATCTTTGCGGTCGCGAACACCCCGGTGCGCACCCGTGGCGTGTTCGTGCTCGTCGCCGCGCTGCCCGTCGCGATCGCTCTGATCAAGGCGGTCGGATTCTTCGTGCTCGGTGGGATCCTGCTCGTCGGCGTCGTGGTCGGCGTCGCGCTGGCCGCCGCCTGGGTGTTCGAGCGCCGGTAGCCACTGACCCTCGCACGCGAGCGGGGCACCCCACCGGGCCGGACGTTTAGGACCCTGCGTCACCTGCGAGGCGGACCTCGGCCATCACCAGACAGACGACGGCGGACAGGAGCAGCAGAGTACCGATCAATGTCGCCGCCGAGAGCTGCTCTCCGAGCAGCGTGACCGCGAGTACGGCGGCGCCCACCGGCTCGATCAGCATGACCGCTGACGCGGTGGCGGCGCGCACGACCGCCGCGCCGGCGAAGTAGAGCGGATAGGCCAGTGCCGTCGGCACCGTGGCCACGTACGCGAGGAGCAGCAGCACCCGGCCGAGGTCGGTGGTGTGCGGCATGAGTCCTTCTGCCGCGGCCAGCGGCAGCAAAGCCACGGCTCCGATGCCGAAGGCCCACGCCGTCGTGATGGACGGGTCCTCGCCGCCACCCGCGCGCCCGATCCACCGGGCCAGAAGGGTGGCCATGGCGTATCCCGCGGCGGACAGCAGCGCGAGTACGACACCCAGCGGACGCACCGTTGCGCCCCCATTGCCGAAGACAAGCACCGTCAGGCCGCCAAGTGCCACGGCCACCGCCACGATTCCAGGTCCCAGCCGCTCACCCAACGCAAGTCGCGCGCCTACGGCGGTGAGTACCGGCCCAGTTCCCAGCGTGACGATCGTGCCCACTGCCAGCCCCGTCGTCGCGACCGCCCCGAAATAGGCGGTCTGGAACACGGCGAGGCCCAAACCCGTCCCCACCCGCAGGAACAGCCGTCGGCGCCAGGGCTGCACGGCCACGTGGGCCCGGTTCGCCGAACGGGACGGCCACGCCGCTCGGCCTACGAGCAGCACAAACAGGCCACTGACGAAGCGCCAGAAGGACACGGCCACCGGCCCCAGATCACTGGAGCGGCAGACAAGGTCCACCGCGGCTCCGGTGGTGCCCCAGGTGGCGCCGGCAACAGCCAGGTACAGCAGGCCGCGCCCGACGGGCAGGTGGACAACAGTATTCGGCACTGTGCGCTCTCCGCGTGAGGAAGTGGTCGTGTGATTCCCTCTGCGGGCAGCACGACCTGCGCACCGGGTGTCATCCCCCGGCGCGTTGGCCTTCCCTGGCAGCCCGCCCTACGCGGCGGGAGGCGAGAGCACTGTCGAACTCATGACCGCCACCTTAAAGGGAGACGCCACCGGTACGAAACGTCGCCTCGGGCCGGCGCTTCCCGGCCGGCGGTCACGAGGTCTCTCGCCGGTCGGGGCCGGTTCCGGATGCTGCCGGCGCTGGGCGGGTGGCCCAGCGGATGGCCGAGACGATGCCGTGGCCGGCCAGGCGGCCGACGGTCGCCTCCGCCGCGGGCAGGTACGGCAGCCGTAGCGGCCAGCGGGTCCAGGCGGGCATCAAACCCACGGCCGCCGATGCCAGCGCGCCGTAAGGGGGCCGCGCCACGAGGGGTAGCGGCGCCCACAGCAGCAGGTAGCGGGCGGCGGCCCGCGCCTCGGCGGTGCCGGCGAGTTCCGGGCGGTAGGTGTGCAGGGCCTCGGCGAGTGCGACTTCGGTGCGCGGCGGGTCGATCACTCCTAGCTTCTCGGCGACGACGGCGGCGTCGGCGATGTAGGCGTCGCGGTCGTCCGCGTCGAGTGGTTCGCCCCCGCCGTAGCGCTGGAACGCGGCGAGGAAACTGTCCACCTCGGCTACGTGTACCCAGCGCAGTAGGTGCGGGTCGCCAGCGGCGTAGGGGCGCCCGTCGGGTGCCACCCCGCGGACCTGCCGGTGCACCCCGCGAACCCGGGCGACGGCCCGCTCGGCTTCCTTGGCCGGCCCGAAGGTCGTCGCCGCGAGAAAGAAGCTGGTGCGTTGCAGGCGGCCCCACGGGTCGCGCCGAAAGTCCGAGTGCCCCGCCACGCCGGCCATGGCCAGCGGGTGCAACGACTGCAGCAGCAGCGCGCGCAGCCCGCCGACGAACATCGCCGCGTCCGCGTGCACGCGGCGGATCGGCCGGTCCTCGGCGAACCAGCGCTCACCCGCGGCCTCGAAGATCTGTTCCCGCCGCCGGGGGCCGTCCGGACCGGCGACGCGCTGCAGGACGTGGCCGCCGAGCCAGGCCCGCGCATCGTCGGAACCGCGGATCATCCGCACACCAACCATTACCCCATGATGCGCCGGTTCGGCGCCGCGCGATCCCGCCGCAAAAACCCGCCGGGTGATGGTGGGGGCGCGGCCCTCAGGCGTGCGTGGTGGGGGAGGTGACCACCCGGTCGAGGTTGGCCAGCGACTTCTCCAGCATCGTCAGCGGCACCACCGGCCAGCTCACGCGGGCCTTCCACTTCTCCGAGATGCCGCTCCAGTCGCAGTAGGAGGTGACGTCGGTGGTGTGGTCGTCGACCGGCGCGAGGGTGTAGCCGTAGACGTGGCCGATCGGGGGGCGGTCGATGCCGCCGACCGTCCACTCGATCAGGGCGTCCGGCTCGATGCGGGTGACGACGTTGCGAACGCGGTACTTGCCCATCGGAATGTCGCCGAGCGGCTCGCGGTCCATGTCCATCTCGAAGGCGTCGCCGACGCTCGTCACGCGCCGGGCGTCCCCGGCGGCGACCAGCATGCCCGACCCGTCGATCTTGACGTGCCCGGCGGGGTCCGTGACGAGCTCGAAGATCTGCCCGGTCGGGGCGGAGATCCGGCGGGTGGTGGAGATGCGCTGCTTGTTGGCCACGGGTGCTCCTTCGCGTCGAGGCGGATCCAGCTGGATCCAGCTGGATCCGGAGAGGTTCGGAGAGGTTCGGGACGGGCGGGGTCAGCCCAGGCGGACGGCGAGCAGGGCGATGTCGTCCTCGGTGTCGGCGTCGCGGCCGAGCGCAGCCAGTGCCCGGTCGCACACCTGCTCGGGGGTGCCGTGCGGCCCCGCCGCTACTCCCGCCCGCAGCAGCTCCATCCCCTCGTCGACCGGTCGGCGGCGGTCCTCGACCAGGCCGTCGGTGAAGAACAGCAGGGTGCTGCCCGGCTCCACCGTCAGCTTCGTCTCGGGGTAGTCCGGCAGGCCGGCGGTCAGCGGCGGCCCGGGTTCGACGAGCAGATAGTGGGCCGGCCCCCGCGGGGGGATCAGCAGGGGGGGTAGGTGCCCGGCGGAGGCGAGGACGAGCTGGCCGTCGACGGGGTCGAGCAGCGCGAACGCCGCCGTCGCGATCCGGCCGTGCTCAAGCCGGTTGGCCGCGGCGTCGAGCAGGGCGAGCACGACCGCGGGGCTGGTCCGGGCGACCGCGTGGGCGCGCACCGCGGCGCGCAGCTGGCCCATGATCGCCGCCGCGTGGATCCCATGACCCATGACGTCGCCGATGACCAGCGCGATCCGGCCGTCGTCGAGGGGCAGCACGTCGTACCAGTCGCCGCCCACCAGCGCCCCGGCGCTACCGGGCAGATAACGCCAGGCGAAGGCGAGCCCGGGGAGCTCGGGCAGGCGTTGGGGCAGCAGGCTGCGTTGCAGCGTGACCGCGGTCCGCCGCTCCTGCTCGTACTGGCGGGCGTTGCCGATCGCCACCGTCGCCCGGTCGACGAGCTCGGCGACCACCCGTTGCTCGTCGTCCTCGTAGGCCCGCCCCTCGGCGGCGCCGAGGCCGACCGCCGCCACCGGCCGCCCGCCGAGCACCATCGGCAGGGCCAGCCGCGTGCCGTCCGGGGAACGGGCCGGCCGGCCGGTGCGCAGCGCCTGCGTCATGCCTCCACCGTCGGGGAAGCCCTGGCTGGAGGCGACGATCTCCACGCCGCCGTCGTCGTCGAACCGGCACGCCGCCGCCCGCCCCGCATGCGACGGAACGAGCAGGCTGACCAGGTGCTCCAGGATGCGCCGGGTGTCCAAGGTGGAGGTGAACAGGTCGGTGGCGGCGGCGAACAGCGCGGTGCGTTCCCGGGCATCCCGCTCGACGGTGAACAGCCGGGCCCGTTCCAGCGCCAGCGCGGTCTGCGTCGCCAGGGCTTGGACGAAGGCCCGCTCGTCGTCGTCGAACAGGCGGGAATGGTCGAAGGAGAACCGCAGGGCGCCGAGGGTGCGGTCCCCGACGAACAGGGGCAGCACGCACATCGACACCGCCGTGGGTTCAAGTTCGGCGAGGTCGGGATAGCGGGCATCGCGCTCGCGGCGCGACTCCAGCCACACCGGCTCGCCGCCGCGCAGCGCATCCGTCGCCGGCAGCCGGTCGTCGAGCCGCTCGGCGCGCAACGCCGCGATCATGCTCTCCCCGTAGCCGACCGACCCGGGGATGGCCAGCCGCCCGGCACCCTGCGGGATCAGCAGCACGCCGCCGCTGGCGCCGAGCGCCTTCGCGCCCTGCGAGACGACGGCGGCGGCGACCTGCTCCGGGGTCGTCGCCCGGGCCAGGGCGGCGGTGACCCGCTGCAGGCGGGCGGAACGCTCCGCGATGCGCTGGGAGGCCACGACCACGTCGAGGGTGTCCAGCAGGTACTGCTCGAAGCTGCGGGTCGTCACCGTGCCCTCGCGGCGTTCGGCGGCGTGCAGCTGCTCGACCAGCGAGCCGATGTACCACCGCCGGAACGCCACATGCTGCGGCGGCGACTCGACGGTGAGCAGCCTGGCGGCGCGCGCGTAGTCCTCGATCTCCTCCAGCGCCGCCAGGTACTGCTCGGCGTCGGCCGCCGTGCTCAGCGGGAGGACCAGCTCCAGCGGGGTGCGCGGTCGCCCGGCCGACGCGGCCGCCAGCGCCTGCCGTTTGATCGCCTGGCGGGGCCCGGCGAAACGCGTCGTGACCGTCCCCAGCAGTTCGGCGAGCCGCTCCGGCACCGCCGCGCTGGCACCGGACGCCGCGCCGCCCGCGGCCAGCGCGAACTCCCGCACCAGGCCGTCGACGTGGTGCTTCGCCCCGAGCAGCAGATCGGTGGGCACGTCGCCGAGACGGACCAGGTGCCCCGGTGACGACGTGGGCTGCCCGGTCGCGGACAGGACAATCGTGCCGACTCCACGCAGGCCGCTCATGCCCCTGATCCCGACCGCCTGGTCCCCCGCCGAGGCAGTCCGAACCGGGGCAGCAGTCTGAGCTGGGGCAGCAGTCCGAGCCGGGGCAGTGCGTGCCGGCGGAGTGCGTGCCGGCTGTGCCGGGGGAGTACGGCGGGGAGGAGTCCGGCTGACGGTGGCTGCGGCGACCGGCCGGCCCGCGCCGGCGACCCCGTCGGCGCCGTCGCCATCCCCGGCGAACTCCGCCCACACGATCTTGCCTGTGGCCATCGGCTGGACTCCCCAGCGGGTGGCCGAGGCCGCGACCAGCGCCATGCCCCGCCCGGTCAGCCCGTCCCCGCCGGCCGGGGGGCGAAGCGGCATCGTCTGGCTGGTGTCGCTGACCTCCACCCGCAGCGCCGCCCCGCCGGTATGGATCCGCACCTCGACCGGGGCGGCCCCGTGCAGCAGCGCGTTCGTCGTCAGTTCGCTCAGGACGAGGCGGACATCGTCGACGACAGGCTCCCACCGTGAGCCTGCGAGCATCCGGACTGCCAGTTTGCGCACCCGGTGGACCCCGCCGGAGCGCCCGTCGAGACGCAGCGTGGCACGATCGCCGCCGGCGTCGACCTCCGCACCATCCGGGTCCGGGTCCGCCGGGCCACCCCCGGAGGCCCCCACCTGCCGGGAAGCCGCCACCACCGGCTCGCCGCCGCCCCTATCGCCGTGCCTGCCCACCATGCCGGCCTCCCGTCCGACCGACCACTCCTGATGGCGGCCAACCCCTAGATACCGGCCAACCCTGATGGCCCGACGAGACGCGGCCCAGCACCGTGCCTGGTACTCACGGCCTGTCGTGCACCGCCTGTCGTTCATCGCCTGTCGTGCACTGCGCCCTGCGGCGAAGTCCAGCATGCCAGAGATGTCAGTCATGCCCAGGGTAATGCCGCCCGAACCGGTTGCCGGCGACCCGACGCCGACCGTCACTGCGAGGGGTCGGACCTGGTCGTGATGCCTGACGCGCCCTCGTTCCGCCCGGGCCGCAGACTGGCGGGCCTCTCACTGTCGGACCTCTCACGGTCGGACCCTGCACTGTCGGGCCCCATGCCGGGCCGCCGATGCGGGTGCCGGTCCGCGCCCTGCCGGTCCTACTCGGCCGGGGTCGCCGGCGGGGCCGACCGGATGAACAACTCGCCCATGGCCCGGACCCGGTCGGTCAGCTCGGCCGGCTCGATGATCGTGAACGGCGCGCCGAGGGTGCCGAGCACCATCGCGGGCCAGTCGAGCGACTCGACCTCCATCCGCAGCCGGCACGAACGGTCATCCACCTCCTCCACGGTGCCCCAGCTGCCCACCACCCCCGCGACCTCGGCGGCCGGCGCGGCGACGACCACCAGCACCCGATGACGGCCCCCCGCGCCGGAAACGGCGCGCTGGACGTACTGCGCCGCATCCCCGCCGGGCGGCTGGCGCGGTCGGAACCGCCGGCCGGTGGTGCTGGGCTCGGCGAGCCGGTCCACCCGGAAGGTGCGCCAGTCATCCCGTTCGGTGTCGAAGGCGAGCAGATACCAGCGTCCGCCGAGGGCGACGAGCCGATGCGGTTCGACGCGGCGCCGGCTGCGCGCCCCGGCCCGGGCCGTGTAGTCGAACCGCAGCTCCTCCTCGGCCCGGCAGGCCAGCGCGATCGCGGTGAGCAGCCCGGCGTCGAGCGTCGGACCGTCCCACGGTGCGGGGACGGTATACGCGGCGAGGGCGTCGACCTGCTGGCGCAGCCGCGGCGGCAGGAGCTGGACGACTTTGGCCAGGGCCCGTACCGAGGTCTCGCCGACGCCCGCCACCGCCCCCGCGGCCGCGGTGCGCAACCCCACCGCGACGGCGACGGCCTCGGCGTCGTCGAGCAGCAGCGGCGGCATGGCCGTGCCGGCTCGCAACTGGTAGCCGCCGGCCACCCCGCGGGTGGCCTGGACCGGGTAGCCGAGCTCGCGCAGCCGGTCGACGTCGCGGCGCAGCGTGCGCGGGCTGACCTCGAGCCGCTCGGCGAGCTCACCGCCCGGCCAGTATCGGTGCGTCTGCAGCAGGGACAGCAGCCGCAACATCCGGGCGCTCGTGTCCGCCATCGCCTTGCCGCTCCGCTCCCGCGCCGTCCCCCGCCCACCGGCCCACCGGCCGGCGTCAGGCGTCAGGCGTCAGGATGC
>NZ_JANEZT010000165.1 GCF_025403405.1 Frankia tisae | reverse complement strand
GTCCCACCCGCCCGTCCATGGGTTCGTCTCCCGTCCTGGCCAGTCCGCCCGCGGCAACGGTCCACCGGGGGCCGCACGCGGCCCATCGCAGGCCCGATGCGGGGGTGGGAGATGAGGTGGTCGGGCCCGTACCGGCGGATGACCGGCGGATGCAGACCCGGTGCGCGCGTTCGGTGCTGGTGCCCGGCATGCGGGCAGGGTCCGGGAGAGGACCTGTGCGTGCGGTGCCTGTGGTCCTCTCCCGGTGTGCCTCACCGCCCATGAAGACCCGCGCGGCGATCCGCCCATCGCAGTGGGTGATCGAGTGCGGGCGGGGCAGCCACCCTCGGCGGAATCCGACATCCCAGGAGGAGGATCCCGTCGACATCATCAGGTGTCCTCCTCGCCTCGGTAGCTGGGAAGCGGGCTGCGCGTCCGCCGGTGGACACATCACACCGTGCTGGGCGTATCCGGGACAGAGTGCAACAAGCTGTTGCGGCCGCACGCGAATGAGTTGCGCATGATCAGCGGGTTCCGTGCCCGCCGGAAACGGGAACACCGTGTCCGGCCGATGGCTACGCACCGTAATGTTCAGCTGGCCGCGCTGGGTCTCTCTCGCCGTGAGCGGAGAGGCTCAGGCCCAGCTCCGCTCACCTGTGGCGACACGGTTGAGGCCCCGACTGTGCACAACCACCCTATGAGAGTTTCGCGTAATTGGCATTGATCAAAGACGATCTGTTTTGTTAGCGGGGGAGAATTGGCTACCGGTGCCGCTGCTGTTGCGCACAGGCAGTGTATGTCAATTCGATGTGGTCGCCGGCAGATTCGGGCGTGGCCTGCGATTGGGTTGTAGTTCGAACGGTGTGATCCCGGCGAACCACCTCACCAGGACGTTGGCCGACCACGGTGCCTGCCCTCGACGCTGCTCCCGCCGGTCCCTGCCGCCGGTTTACGCCTCGGCGGAACCCTACCTCGAAATGACGGCCACCTCCGGGGCGCCGGACCGCCATCGCTGCAGTTCGGCGTCGTCAGAGTGATGGCCGAACGTCGTCCGGCTGTTTTCGCGCGCCGAACCCGCGGCTCACCAGGTCAGCACGAGCCGGCCGCGGGTGCCGCCCTTCTCCAGGATGCGGTGTGCTTCGGCGGCCTGCTCGGCCGGAATCGCCTTCGCCACCCGCAGGGTGACGGCGCCCTCCTCGACGAGCTGGCGCAGCCGGTCGAGTTTGGCCTGCTCGCGCGCATAGGTGCGCACCCACACGTTATGGATTGTGATGCCACGCTCGGTCTCGCCCTGGAACGGGCGGACGGCGGCGAACCCGCCGCCGTCACGGATCGCGCCGAGCAGGGCGTCGTTCTGGATCGAGCCGTCCGCCAGCCCGTCCACCCCGGCGGGCACCGCCGCCCGGATCCGCTGCGCGACGTCGTCGCCGCGGCGCACCACGAGGTCGGCGCCGAGCGCCCGGACGAGCTCGGTGTCGGCCTCGGAGGCGTCGGCGACGACGCGCAGCCCGTCGGCCTTGGCAAGCTGGACGGTGTAGCCGCCGAAGCAGCCTGCCGCCCCCGTCACTGCCAGCGTCTGGCCGGCGGTGAGACCCAGCAGGTCGAGCGCCAGCCGCGCGGTGAGCCCGTTCATCGGCAGCGTGGAGGCGACCACGTCGTCGACGCCCGCGGGGACCCGCGCGACGGACTCGGCGGGCACCACCACCTGCTCGGCGTAGCCGCCGTTCGACGCGGCGGGGATGACGATCGCCATCACGTGGTCGCCGATTGCGAGATCCGTCGACACCCCCTCGCCGATCTCGTCGAGGACGCCGGCGACATCCATTCCCGGCACGTACGGCGGCGCCCATTTGGACAGCCATTTCGCCCGGTTGCCGTTGCGGGTGAAGGTGTCCGTCGGGCTCACGGTGGCGGCGGCGGACCGGATCCGGACCTCGCCCGGGCCGGCATGCCGCTCAGGTACGTCCACAATGCGCAGGGCCTCCGGCCCACCGAACTCGACCACTCCCACGGCTCTCATGTCAGCCGACACTATCGCCGCAGATCCACGCGCGCGCGATCCACCGTGCGCCCCCAAACTCTTTCATCGATGCGATAAGCCGGGCCGGCCGGGTCAGAGGCCGTCCACCGGGCGGAAGACCGCGACGGTGAAGTCGCCGCCGGGCAGGTCGGCGAACTCCGCCCGCACCCGCAGCCCGCAGCGCACCTGCGCCGGGTCGACGCCGACGATCCGGGCGGGCAGGCGCAGGCCGGCCTGCTCGTCGAGTTCGACCAGAGCCACCACGTAGGGCAGGTCGTCGAGGTAGCCGGGCACGGTCGCCCGGTGCTGGACGATGAAGGAGTAGACGGTGCCGGTGCCGGCGACGTCGGCGAACCGGGTCGGCCCCGCGCACCGCCGGCAGCGTTCGAGCGGTGGTTGCAGCCACAGCCCGCAGTCCCCGCAGCGGCACATGGCGAGCCGACCCTCGGCCAGGGCCGCCCAGAAGGGAGCGGTCACCGCGTCCGGCACCGGCTGCGGCGGGAGGCTGAGCGGATCGGCCCCCACGCTGGGGCGCTCCTCGTGCGTCGTGGTCATGCCGCCGCCGTCCCGTAGACGAGAGCGCCGCCGAAGGGACCGGCCCCGGACGTGACCAGCGCCGTCTCGGCGCCGCTCACCTGCCGGTCCCCGGCCTCCCCGCGCAGTTGCAGGACCGCCTCGTAATGATGGTTCAGGCCGTGGATGTAACCCTCGGACAGCAGCCCGCCGTGCGGGTTGACGACGACGTCGCCGCCGTAGGTGGCCCGGCCGGCGCGGAAGTAGTCGCCCACCTCGCCCTTGGCGCAGAACCCGAAGTCCTCGAAGGTCGCCATCACGGTGAAGGTGAAGCAGTCGTACATGCAGGCGACGTCGATGTCGGCGGGTTGCAGCCCGGTGCGCGACCACAGCCGGGGTGCGGTGTCCCGGGAGTACATGCAGCTCAGGTCGTCCCACTGGTCGACCGAGCCGCCGAAGCGGTTGCTGTCGGCGGCGCCGAGGAGGTGGACGGGGCGGTGCGGCAGGTCCGCCGCCCGCTCGGCGCTGGTCACCACGATGGCTACCGCGCCGTCGATCTCGTAGCAGCAGTCGAACAGCCGGAACGGCTCGCTGATCCACCGGCTGTTCAGATAGTCGTCGAGGGTGATGGGGGAGCGGGCCACCGCGTGCGGGTTGCGCACCGCGTGGTCGCGTTCCTGCACCGCGATGGCGCCCAGGTCCGCCGCGGTGGACCCGTACTCGTACTGGTGGCGACGGCAGAACATCGCGAACCACTGGGGCGGCACGAGGTAGCCGTGCGGCCCCGCGAACTGCCCCTCGCCGTCGACCTCGATCCGTTCCAGCGCCCGGCCGTACCGGGTCTGCGAGCCGAGCACTCGGTAGACGACGACCACCTCCGCCTGGCCGGACAGGACCGCCGCGGCGGCACCTGCGACGGTCGAGGTGACGATGTTGCCGCCGCCCAGGACGCTCAGGCTCCACCCGAGATCGTCGACCCCGATGGCATGGGCGACCTGGCTCGGGCCGGCGCTGTCGCCCGTCGAGTAACAGGTGAAGCCGTCGACGTCCGCGGCGGTGAGCCCGCAGTCTGCGAGCGCCTCCCGCGCGGCCTGCGCGGCCATCGACAGCGTGGTGCGCCCCGAGGAGCGCACGAACGGCGACCGCCCGATCCCGACGACGGCCGCGCCCTCTAACGAACGACTCACTGTCCCTCCTCGCCGCGTTCCCACGTCTCGACGCAACGCCGACGCCGCTGCCTCGCCGCGAGTTTCTGACATTGGACTGCCAGAATCGTAGCCGCGCGCGCCGGTGGGGTCCAGCCCTGCTCCAGCCCTGGTACTGGCGCGGCGGCCTCAGATCTCCAGGCCCGGCCAGGTCAGGGTGACCGGGTGCGGGTGCGGAAGGTCGAGAATCTGGACGAGGTACTGCTGCCCGAAGTTGTTGGTGCGCAGCTCCTCGATCGTCTCCGGCGTCATCGCACCCGTCGCCCCGTACAGGTCGCTCAGCCGCTGCATGATCACGGCCAGCCGGTAGGACGCGTAGACGAGGTGGAAGTCCAGGTTCGCGGCGTCGCGGCCGACGAGTTCCTGCCATCGGCGCACGGTCTGCACCGGGCTGCCGATGCCCGGTAATCGCTCGACGCCGATCGACTCCGTGCTGCTGTAGTCCATGACCGTCCACCAGGCGAGGTCCGATTCGGCGCCGGCCAGGCACACCATGTCCCAGTCGAAGACCGCCGCCACGTCGAGCCCACGGAACATCAGGTTCGGCAGCCGGGAGTCGCCCCAGGCCAGGGCGGTGACGTGGGTGGGCGGGACGTGCGCGCGCAGCCACCGCTCGGCCGCGGTGATCACCGGATCGGTGCGCCCCCGCGCTACCCAGGACGCGACGTCGAACCAGTGCGCGAGATCCTGGCGCAGGCCGTCGGGGCCGAGGCGCGGACGGTCGAGGAACGCCACCTTCGCCGGATCGACCTGGTGCAGCCGGGCCATGACCTCGACCGCGTTGCGCCACAGCACGGCGCGATCGCTCGGGGCCAGGTCGTGCACCCAGCCGGTGGTGTGGAACGGCGGGGTGTCCCCGGGCACGCGACCCTCGACGCGTTCCATGACGAAGAAGGACTGGCCCAGGACGCTGGTGTCCGTCTCCATGCCGACGACCGCGGGGACCGGGATGCCCGGCTCGCGGCCCAGCACCCGGTACATCTCGGCGTGGACGGTGAGGTCGGCGTCCCTGTACAGGAAGTCGGGGGAGTTGACCCGCACGACGTAGCCCGCCGAGCGGGCCACCCCCGCCTCGGTCCAGCTCGTCTCGCACAGCAGCGTCTCGTTGGCCACCCCGCCGGTCCTGGGCAGCGTCACCGCGGTGACGCGCAGATCGGACCGGTGCGGCAGGGTCGCCGAAAACCAGGACTCTAGCGCCCGCCGCGTCTTTTCCGGATCGCGCTGGCGGTCCCGGGTCGGCAGCCCGGATTCGATGTAGCTGGCGTTCGTTACCTCCGGCAACGTGTCCTCCTCGCGGCGGGGACGAATACGTGTTCGGCGAGATTTCTCGCCGAACACCACAAAGGAGCCACCGTCGCCCGCGGATGTCGTGTCGGACCGGAACGCCCGCCAATCGGCTGGTCGCGGGAACGGTCATCACCTGCGCCGACCGGCGGGCGGCGGGATCGCGGCGGACCCGACGGCCGGCGATGATGCCGACGCACTGTATGGCAGTGAACTGTCAGAGTCAATGCCTGATCGTCCATGCGGGAGGGCTCGGCTTACCCGGCCCTGACCTCGGTAAAGGCCTTCCGGTTTGATCCCTTGCGCGGCCCGGTGTCGTCGTTCATAGTCGGGAGATCCCGAGTCCGATCCTCTCTCCAGCGCTGGCAGTCAGATGCCAGAAAATGACCGACGCCGAGTGGCGATCCGGCGCGCCTCCGCGGCTGGCCGGTGGTCCCCGTCGGGCCGCATTCGGGGAAACAGGAGGTGCGCCGCGATGCCGCAGACCGATTCCTCACCGCAGCCGTTCACGGTCCGCACGGATCAGGCCGTTCTCGACGATCTGGGCGACCGGTTGCGGCGCACCCGCTGGACCGAGCAGATTCCCGGAACAGGCTGGGAATACGGCACCGATCTGGCCTACCTGCGGGACCTGTGCGAATACTGGGCGGACGGTTTCGACTGGCGGGCCGCCGAGGCCCGGATCAATCGGTGGCCGCACGTTCTCACCACCGTCGACGGAACGCCCGTCCACGCCATTCACGCTCGGTCGCCACATCCCGGCGCCGTGCCGCTGCTGCTCATCCACGGCTGGCCCGGATCGGTCATCGAGTTCCTCGACGTCATCGACCGGTTGGTCGACCCGCCCGCCCACGGCGGCGACCCCGCCGAGGCGTTCCATGTCGTCTGCCCGTCCCTGCCGGGATACGGCTGGTCCGGGCCGACCCGCGAGGGTGGCTGGCACATCCGTCGGGCGGCCGACGCCCTCGTCGAGCTGATGGCCCGACTGGGCTATCAGCGCTTCGCCGCCCAGGGCGGCGACTGGGGTGGGATCGCCGCCAGCCTCCTCGGCGCGCACCATCCGGACCGGCTGCTGGCCATCCATCTCAACCTGGTCCTGGCGCCGCCGCCCGACGAGGCCACCATGGCGGCGCTGAGCGCCACCGAGCGCGCCGCGATGGACAGCGTTGCGCGCTTCACCCAGACCGAGACCGGCTATCAGGCCATCCAGGGCACCAAGCCGCAGACGCTTGCCCACGGCCTGGCCGACTCGCCCGCGGGCCTGGCCGGCTGGATCGTCGAGAAGTTCCGGGCCTGGAGCGACTGCGACGGCGACGTGGAGAAGGCGATCAGCCGCGACGATCTGCTCACCAATATCACCACCTACTGGGTGACCGGCACGATCGGCTCGTCGGTGCGCCTCTACCGCGAGTCGATGCGGGCCGGCCTGTTCGACGCCCCGGACCGGCCGGTCACCGTGCCGACGGGGGTCGCGGTCTACCCGAGGGAGATCTTCACGCCGCCCCGGCGCTGCGTCGAGGCGCACTACGACCTGCGGTACTGGCACGAACTGCCCCGCGGCGGCCACTTCGCCGCGCTGGAGCAACCGGAGCTGTTCGCCGAGGACGTCCGAGCGTTCTTCCGCTCACTGCGCGGCGGGGGCCATGAGATCGGCTAGCGTGGCGAACTCGGCGGTGACGTAGGACCCGAGGCTGCGCGACGGCGCGCCCTGCAGCCAGCGCTGCATCGCGCGCTGTTCGGCCAGGATCCCGATCGCGGCCAGCAGCTCGCAGCTCTCGTCGGGCTGCACGAGGCCGCGACGGGTGGCGACCGCCCGTGCGACGAGCGCCAGATTGCCCTGCTGGTTGTCGTGTTCCTTGCCGCGCAGCAGGAACGACGAGGCGACGGCGACGTGGTAAAGCCTGATCCGCTCCCGCAGGCGGGCCACGCCGGGCGCGAGCGTGACAAAGGCGGCCCGCATCGCCTGGAACTCGCTCAGCGACTCCGGCTGGGCCAGGTACACGCCGACGAAGGAACGGAAGTAGTCGTCCTCGCCGAAGAAGAGCACCGACTCCTTCGTCGCGAAGTAGCGGAAGAAGGTCCGGGGCGAGACGCCGGCGCGAGCGGCGACCTGCTCGGTGGAGGTGGACTCGTAGCCCTGCTCGGCGAACAGCTCCAGCGCGGCGTCGACAAGCGCTCGGCGAACCCGGGCCTTGTGCTCGGACCACGCGGCGGGGCGGGCCCGCACCGGCTGCGCGCCGTCGCGCACCGGCGTGCCGTCCACCGGGCCCCCCTCGTCTCCGACAGCTAGCGGGCCCGCAGGTCAGAGCGCTCGACGTAGACATGGCCCACGTCGCCGTCCCAGTCGCAGGACGCCCAGTTGACAGCGTACGCCCGGCCGGGGGAGGCAACGCCGTAGGGCAGGCCGCCGGCAAACGTGGTCCACAGCCCGGTTCGGGTGGTCGCGGTCAGCTCCAGGCGCCGATCCTGCCAGGCGAGGCCGAACGGCAGCACCTCGCCGCTGGCGACCAGCCCGTCGAGCCCGGGCACGTCGACCACCCGGGCATGCCTCAGCTCGCCGGCTTCGACGACGTAGCCACCCTCCAGCGTCACCGTTCCGTCGGTCGACCAGTAGCGGGACAGCCCGAAGGCGCGGCCGCTGCCCGGGAACAGGCAGCCGGCGATGACGTGCCCGCCCCAGCCGTTGACCGAGTCGTCCCCGCGCGGGCCCCGAGAATGGTCACGCCAGCCCGTGCCGTCGAAGGTGACCTCGCGCCGGCCCCAGCGCACCGTGCCGCGGGCCCGGTAGAGCTGCTCGTAGTGCTCCTTCGCCCACTGCTGCTGGTCCATGCCGCCGCGGCCGGTCGCCGCCGCGGCCGCGGAGTGCGCGTCCCACACGGGCGTCGCGCACTCGATGTCCAGGTCGAGCTGCAGACGGACCTTCTCGCCGTCGCGGATGAGGCCGGTGCGCATGCTCTCCTGCGGCGTGCGCAGGCAGAAGCCGTCGAAGGCGACCCGCCAGCGCTGGAACGGCTCCAGGCACTCGAAGCGCAGGTTGGCACCGGCCGGGCGGCGCGCCGGGTCGGTGCGGTGGTAGGCCCACATCGACAGCACGCCCTCGTCGTCCGGCAACGTGACGAGCGCGCGGTCCTCCCACAGCTCCCAGGCGTCGGCCACGGTGCCCAGGTGCAGCCACATGCCGATGTTGTGGGTCGGGTCGTAGGGGGTGAACAGGAGGTTCTCGGTCCAGGCCGGCACGGGCGGGCAGGACGCGACGACCTGCTCGCGCTCGGGCGGCAGACCGGCGGACAGATCCTCGACGCGGGGCTCGCCGCGCAGGGTGCTCATCGGGAACCTCGGGCGGAACTGCGGGGCGTCGGGGGAGGCGTGGAGGCCACGTCCGATCCTCTCTGTGGCACGGCGACTCCGCAAATTCTGGCACAGTACTGCCAGGTTTGGGTCGGACGCCCGCCACCGCCCGGGAATCGGACGCCCGCCACCGCCCGGGAAATGGCCCCGAGAGCCGGGCGCGACCCGAACCGCCGACCCGAACCGCCGACACGGCCCGTCACCGCTGACCGTCACCCGCACGCCCAATCCACCCTTCGATACGGCATGAAAATGGTCGCAGATAAGGTGATTTCTGGGCATTGAACTGATTTGGGAGGGCTGGTGGCAGTGGACCCGGATGCGGATGCGGATGGTGGGCTGGTGGAGGTCGGGTCGTGGTGGAGGTCGCTGGCCGAGGAGCATCCGTCGATCGATCTGAGGACGGACAGGCCGCATACGGCTCGGATCTACGACTACTTTCTGGGTGGGAAGGACAATTTTCCGGCTGACCGGGTGGCTGCGGAGCAGGCGAGTGCCGCCTTCCCGAATGCCTCGCTTGCGGCCCGGCAGAATCGTGCGTTCATGGTGCGGGCGATTCGCCACCTTGCCGGGGAGGCTGGGATCCGGCAGTTCCTCGACATCGGTACGGGCATTCCCACCAGCCCGAACGTGCATGAGATCGCCCAGGCCGTCGTCCCTGATGCGCGGGTCGTCTATGCCGACAACGATCCGATCGTCCTGGCCCACGCTCGCGCGCTGCTGGCCAGCACCCCTCAGGGGCGGACCGCCTATCTCGACGCCGATCTCCACGACCCGCAGAGCATCCTGGCCGCCCCGGAGCTGCGCGAGACCCTCGACCTGACCCGGCCCGTCGCGCTGTCGATGATCGCACTGTTCCATTTCGTCCCGGATACCGATGATCCGCACGGCATCATCGGTCGTCTCGTCGACGCGCTGCCGTCGGGCAGTTACCTGATCCTCACCAACGGCACCGCCGACTACAACCCGGCCGGGGACCAGCTCGTCGCCGCCTACGCCGCGCAGGGGATCACCGTGCGGCTACGCAGCCGCGCCGAGGTGGAGGGTCTGTTCGGTGGCCTGGAGCTGATCGATCCGGGCGTCGAGCTGGTCCACCGCTGGCGCCCGACCGGCCCCGACCCTGCCAACCTCACCGACGCCCAGGTCAGCGTCTACGGCGGCATTGCCAGGAAGCCATAGCCTCCCCGCAGGTCTTCACGCGGTGCCCGAGGCGATTCGTGGGACCGCGGACTACGAGCACCGGCCGTCGATGATGACCGACATCGGCAGGCGCGTCCGATCACGAACGCTCTCGGCGGCGCTGCGGGCACGCTTCGAGCTGGCCGTCGACCCGGCGGGCCTCGCACAGTCGATCACGATGGCCGAACGTTCGGTAGTCGCCGTGCCGACCGGGCATCCGCTGCTGACGACACGCCTGTTCCGGCTCGGGCTGGCGTTGGCGGCGCACGCCGAGCATGCCGGCGATCCCGCGGACGTCGAGATCACGCTGGTGCTCCGCGCGGGCGCGGTGGACCCTGCCCACCGTTGACGTCGGCCACGCGCTGCCGCGTCCCGCTGCTCGATCCCGGCCGGGGGCGAGCGGGAATGGCGGGTCCCCGGACGACCTTGTGGTGGCCGCCGACCAGCAGAACGCCGAACTGACTGGCGCCGGCGGGTTCACACCGGAGGGATCCGCGCGAGCCCTGGCCCTGGCTGTCGACAAGCTACGGGAGACCTATCGCGAATTTCCCGCGATGTGGATGCCGTTCACCGTGGATGCCGTTCACCCATGCCGGCCCCTGACGGACACGAGGGGCGCGCGAGAAGGGGGCGACGGACGGTGCACGCACCGCCTGGCGGATATCCACGAGAATTCACCCCAATTTGCGGGGGATCTCGTCACAATGCCGGAAGGTGTGCCCCGCCCGGTGATAGCACGGTGGTGGATGAGGCGTCGCCGGTACTTTCAACGACTGAGTACACGCCGAGTCGGTGATCGTGGGCGCCTTGGCTGGGCGGCGGCTGATGTGGTCAGGTGGGTCGGATCTCGATTTCCCACAGGTGGCGCGCGCAGACGATCGTCTCGCCGTCGAAGTCGCCTTCGTCGAGTTCGGAGGCCTGGTGGGGGCAGCCCGCCAGATGTCGCGGCACGTCGCCGAGCAGAAGCGCCGGACGGTACGGCCGTCGCGCAGGGAGGCGTTGCGGACTCGCCAACGGCCGTCGGAGCTACGCGTGGGCAGGCAGCAGGGCAGGCGGCAGGTGGCGCACAGCCAGGGCAGCGTCTGCGGCAGGGACGCCGCGACGTCGACCCCCGCCGGGGGATGCCACCACAGCGTCGGATGCCAGAACCACAGGTCGAGATGCAGCGAATGGTGCCAGGTGTCCAGGCCGGCCACCGCACGTTTCTGTGCTGGGTAGGCCAGGGGGGCTGCGCTCAGGCGAGGCAGTCCGGCGGCACCTCGGCCGCGCTGCACGGCTTGAACGCCGCGCCGACCGCGCGGGTGAGCAGGCCGTGCAGGGTCTGGCGCTCCTCGGCGCTGAGCGCCGCGAACAGTTCGTCCTCGATCAGGCCGAGGTGGCGCGATGCCAGGGCGAGCTCGTCGGCCCCCTTGGCGGAGAGTTCGACGATGTGGCGGCGGCGATCCGCCGGGTCGCGGCGGCGGGTGACCAGCTCGCGCTCCTCGAGCTCGTTGAGCAGCGCAACCACGTTGCTGGGGTCCAGGCTCAGCGCTTCTGCCAGCCCCTGCTGTCCGACGGGTCCCTGCTCGCGCAGCAGCTTCAGCACGATGACGTACCGCGGGCGCAGCACGCCGGGGGTGTTCTCGGCGGCGCGGCGCCCGACCCGGGCCAGGTAGTCGAGCAGCGGCACGAGCTGCAGGTCCACCCCGGTCGGCCGCTGCGTCATACAGAGATCGTAGCCCGCCCACGCATCAATTTGTGCAGCACAAATCATTGGTGATACAACATCTATCCATGAGCCACCTTCTACATCTCGACTCGTCCCTGCGGACCCAGGGGTCCCGCAGCCGCACGCTGTCCGCGTACTTCGCCCAGCAGTGGCGCGCCGCGCACCCTGGCGGCACCGTCACCTACCGCGACCTCGTGGCAGACGAGATCCCTCACCTCGACGAGACCGCCTACACCTCGCTGTTCGTCCCACCGGCGGATCGCACCCCGGAGCAGGTCGCCGCACGGGTGTACGGCGAGGCGCTCATCGACGAGCTGGTCGCCGCCGACACCGTCGTGATCGGGCTCCCGCTCTACAACTTCGGGCCGCCGAGCAGGTTCATGGCATGGCTCGACCGGGTCATCTCGCCCGACCGCACGATGGGAAGGCTCGGCGACAAGCGGTTCGTCTTCGTGATGGCGAGCGGCGGTGGCTACGGCCCCGGCACGCCGCGGCACGGCTGGGACCACCGCGAACCCTGGCTGCGCCACGCGTTCGAGCCGCTCGGCGTCACCGACCCCGCCTTCATCACCGTCGAGCTCACCCTCGCGAGGGAGTCCCCGGCGATGATCCCGCTCGACCTCGGTGCCGATGCCGACCGGAGCCTCGCCGACGGCATGCGCGCCATCGACACGCTCGCCGCCTGACCCGATCGGATCAACCGCAGACAGCTGAAAGGAGGATCCACCATGGCCGAATCACGAATGGCGGTCACGGGCGTAGCCATCAGCGCATCCTCGCCGATCGTCTCGGTGAAGCCGGTGGTGCTATCGGCACCGGACCGTGGCGACGACCTACGAGTGAGAGTGTCCGCGCCGACGACCGGGCGCGAACTGCCCATCATCGTCTTCTCGCACGGCTTTGGCTCGTCGTTGGACGGCTACGGCCCGCTGGCGGACTTCTGGGCTGCTCACGGCTTCGTGGTCATCCAACCCACGCATCTCGACTCAAGGACGCTGAACCTTCCTCCCGACGATCCCCGCACACCACGGATCTGGCGTTTCCGAGTCGAGGACATGAAGCGCATCCTCGACCATCTCGATCTCCTGGAGGCCGCCGTTCCCGGCCTGAGCGGGCGCCTCGATCGAAGCCGCATCGCCGCAGCCGGACACTCCTTCGGCGGCCAGACGGCTGGAATTCTGCTGGGCCTGCGCGTCCTCGATCCGGACGGCAGGGAGCCGGAGGGCAAGGGAGATGACCTGTCCGACGCGCGCATCAAAGCAGGCGTGCTACTCGCCACGGCCGGACGGGGCGGAGCGGACCTGACACCGTTCGCCGCCGAGCACTTCCCCTACCTGAACCCCAGCTTCGCGCAGATGACCACGCCGGCTCTCGTGGTCGCGGGGGACAGGGACCAGTCCGCCCTGTCCGTGCGGGGACCGGACTGGTCCGCCGACCCATACTTCCTGAGTCCGGGCAGCAAGAGCCTGCTGACCCTGTTCGGAGCGGAACACTCGCTTGGCGGAATCCCCGGCCACGAGGCCAGGGAAACGACGGACGACAACCCCGAACGAGTCGCCCTGATCCAGCGGCTCACGTCGGCTTACCTTCGCCATGCGCTCGACCTTGAGGATTCCAACTGGCCGGCGGCGTGCGAAGCTCTGTCGGCGAGTGGTAATCCACTGGGTCGAATCGAATCCAAGTGACGTGCCAAGGAAGGAATGGGCCTGGTTCCAGAACCACCGCACGATGCCGGTGCTGCCCGCCGGGGCCGTAGTAGACAGCCTCACCGAGCCGGATCAGTTGCTCGCCGACGTGTCGGAACTTGTCGAGTACAGGTACGCCGAGGGTACGGCTCCTGAGTTTTCGAGTACCGCCAGCCCGCTCGCTGACCGAGGCCTGGCCAAGCCTGCCGTCCGCGTGCGCCGACCACCGTTCTCCCCCTGCGGAACCGTCCGGAAGCCGACCCGGCGCGCTCTGCGTCCGGAGGGCCCATTCTCCGGCTGGTAGAACTTTCGACGAGCCGTAGAAGATCGGTTGGCTTGGTCAGCGCGGGTGACGGAGGGGGGTCCGGATGATCCAGGCAGGCGGAGTGATCGGCATGGTGCGTTGACCGTGGCAGGGGGGCTGGTGCTGGCGGCCGGCTCCACCGCCGCGCGGATCGTCGCCGGCCTGGCCGTCGCCGGGGTGCTGTGGGGCTGGGCGGCGGCCCAGTACCCGGACCTGGTGGTCGGGCACGCCACGGTCGCCTCGGCCGCGGCACCCGAAGCCACCCTGGTCGCCATGCTCATCGCGACCGGGCTCGGCATGGCCGTGATCGTGCTGTCGATGTTCGTGCTGTTCCGGCTGTTCTCCCGCCCCGACACCTCGGACGCCCACCACAGCTGACCGCCACGTCGCCTGTGCCGGGGACCGCACCGGCCGGTGGACGATCTCGCGGTGTGGCAGCGTCGTTGCATTCCGAGACGGCGAGGGCTATACAGGGATTAGCACTCGGTAAGGTCGAGTGCCAACCTCTGGCGCGACGGGTGCCTGGGCCCATGACTCGGCCCATCGTTTTCGTTGCTGGGCCCCGCTGGCGGCCGGCACTCCTCCCCGCAGGCTTGAGCCTCAGGAGGATTCACCCATATGCCGAAGATCATTGCCTTCGACGAGGAGGCACGGCGCGGCCTGGAGCGCGGCATGAACCAGCTGGCCGATGCGGTCAAGGTCACGCTCGGCCCGAAGGGTCGCAACGTCGTTCTGGAGAAGAAGT
>NZ_JANEZT010000164.1 GCF_025403405.1 Frankia tisae | reverse complement strand
GGGGTGGGGCTCGGACCGCACTATTGGGACGAATCGTCGCGATCGCGATGGGGGAGCTGTGCCGCGGTAAACCTCGACGATGATGTGCACCTCTCGCGGTCCGGTGAACATCGACGATAGGTCCGATGAACAACTGGCAACCATCGGCGGTGGAGCCTTGCGGAGCGATGCCCAGAAGGCATGTGGGCACCTAGCATGCGGCGAGTGGGTGACAGGTCGGCAGATGCCATGACAACCGGCGCACACCACACCACACCGAGCCGCCCCCGCCCACCGAGTGGCCCGAGACGTTGGATGGACGATGACGGTGGTACCCGGCAGCAGCGCACCAACCGGCCCCGACGGGGGCGCGGACGGCGGATCGATGCTGCCCGCAAAGCTGGTCCGCCGGGTCATCTCCGGCCTGCCGACGGGGCTGATGGTCCTGGATTCCACCGACCGGGTTGTCCTGGTCAACACGGTCGCGAGGCGGATGGGCGTGGTCGACTCCGACGAGCTCGCGGTGGCGGAACTGGCCGAACTGGTGCGGGCGACCCGCGGGGCGGGCAGCGACCGGGAGCGCCAGATCGACCTGCCGCCGGTGCCCGAGCCGCCGCTGACCCGGCCCCGGCCCGACCAGGAGGGCGTTGCCGTCCGCGCCCGGGCCCGCCTGCTGGATTCGTCCGGTCATGTCGCCGTCATCCTGGATGACATTACGGAGTCGCGCCGCGTCGAGGCGGTGCGCCGGGACTTCGTCGCCAACGTCAGCCACGAGCTCAAGACCCCGGTCGGTGCCCTGCACGTCCTCGCCGAGGCGGTCGCCGCGGCCAGTGAGGACCCGGTGGCCGTGCGCCGGTTCGCCTCCCGCATGACCCACGAGTCGGCGCGGCTCGCCAGGCTGGTGCAGGAAATCATCGATCTGTCCCGGCTGCAGGGCGCCGAGCCGCTGCCCGATCTGCGGCCGCTGGCGACGGCCGGGCTGCTCGCCGAGGCGGTCGACCGCACCCGGCTCGTCGCCCAGGCACAGGAAATCTCCATCGCGGTGATCGGCGACGGCGAGCTGCGGGTGCTCGGCGACGAGAACCAGCTCGTCACCGCAGTGGCGAACCTCCTGGACAACGCGATCAGTTACTCGCCGCGCGGGACCCGGGTAGTGCTCGGCGTACGCCGCAGTGGGACGACCGTCGAGATCTCGGTCGCCGACGAGGGCATCGGGATCGCGGAGAAGGACCTCGAGCGGGTCTTCGAGCGGTTCTACCGCGCGGACCCGGCTCGCTCCCGGGCGACCGGCGGGACGGGGCTCGGCCTCGCGATCGTCAAGCACATCGCCACCAATCACGGCGGGTCGGTGACCGTGTGGAGCGCGGAGGGCGCGGGTTCCACGTTCACCCTGCGGCTGCCGCTGTTCACCGGTGCGCTGCGATCGTTCACCTTCGGGGAGCGCCGTGCTCCGGCGAGGACCGGGCCCGAGGCTTCCGACGCGGGCGGTGCGCCGAGCGGTCATCCTGGCGGTATCGACGTCGGCGGCGGCGCCCCTGGCGGCGGCTTCGGTGGCTCCAGCGGCACCGGTGGTGCCGGTGGTGCCGGTGGAGCCGGCTCGGGGGGCGCGGACGGCGGCAGTTCCGGCGGGGGGGCGCGCCGCCGCGCCGAGAACAGGAAGCGGTCCGGGTCGGCCGGACCGTCCGATGCGACAGGGGGAGCGAAAAGGTGACCCGGCTGCTCGTGGTCGAGGACGAGGAGTCCTTCTCCGATGCGTTGTCCTTCATGCTGGAGAGGGAGGGCTTCGAGGTGGGGGTCGTCGTCGACGGCCCCAGCGCGATCGCCGAGTTCGACCGGCGCGGCGCCGATCTCGTCCTGCTCGACCTGATGCTTCCCGGCCTGTCCGGCACCGAGGTGTGCCGCACGCTGCGGAGCCGGTCCAGCGTGCCGATCATCATGTTGACCGCGCGGGACAGCGAGATCGACAAGGTGCTCGGCCTGGAGCTCGGCGCGGACGACTATGTCACCAAGCCGTTCTCGGCCCGTGAGCTCGTGGCCCGGATTCGGGCCGTGCTGCGCCGCCGCTCGGAGACGGAGGAGGCCGCGGAGGTCACCCTGGAGGCCGGACCCGTCCGGATGGACGTCGAACGGCACGTCGTCACGGTCGATGGCGGCGCGGTCACCCTGCCGCTCAAGGAGTTCGAACTGCTGGAGATGTTCCTCCGCAACGCCGGGCGGGTACTCACGCGGGGTCAGTTGATCGACCGGGTGTGGGGCTCGGACTACGTGGGTGACACCAAGACCCTGGACGTACACGTCAAGAGGCTGCGGACGAAGATTGAGCACGAACCCGGGAATCCGCGGCACCTGGTGACCGTGCGGGGCCTGGGTTACAAGTTCGAGCCGTGATCAGGTAGGTCGCGGCCGGAGGGGGGCGGTGTTCAGGTGCTCGGTGGCGTGCGTCCGACGGGGTGGTTCCCGCTCGGCGCCAGCCGTATGACCTCTCGGGCCGAGCACGCCGCGGCGGGCCGGGACTCCGTGCAGGACGGCAGTTCCACTGGGGGCAGGGAGGCGGCCGCGGAGGCCCGGGACGCGGTGGAGGCCCGGGATGCCGCGGAGGTCGGGCCGATCGGTGCGGCCGTCGCGGTGGTCGTCGGCTCACCGCCGTCCGTGCCCGTGCGACCTGCGGTCAGCGTGAGCCCCGTGCCGGCGGGCCCCCATCCCGGTCCGATGCGGCTCGGCGTGATCGACATCGGGTCGAACACTGTTCATCTGCTGGTCGTCGACGCCCATCGGGGTGGGCAGCCGCAGCCGGCGGCCAGCGTGCGGGTTCCGCTGCGGCTCGTCGAGCTGCTCGACGCCGACGGATCGCTCGGGCCCGACGGCGAGCGGGATCTGACCGCCTGCGTGCTGGACATGCGCCAGCAGGCAGACGCCCTCGGGGTGAACGATCTCGCCGCGTTCGCCACCTCGGCGCTGCGCGACGCGACCAACGGCGAGCAGGTGCTGGATCGGGTCAAGGGCGCGACCGGGATCGCGATCCGCGTCCTGCCGGGCGAGGAGGAGGCCAGGCTCACCTTCCTGGCCGTGCGGCGCTGGTTCGGCTGGAGCGCCGGGCGGCTGCTGGCCCTGGACATCGGCGGCGGCTCCCTGGAGATCGGCGCCGGCATGCACGAGGACCCGGAGGTCGTCGCCTCGCTGCCGCTGGGCGCGAGCCGGCTCAGCCGGGACTGGCTGGCCGACAACGACCCGCCCAAGCGGGCCGAGTTCGCCGAGCTGCGGCGCTACGTGCGGGCGCAGATCGCGCCGGTTGTCGGCACGATCTACCACCTGGGGGAGCACACCCGGGCGGTGGCCACGTCGAAGACGTTCCGCTCGCTGGCGCGTATCGCCGGCGCCGAGCCCTACGGCCGTGGGCCGTACACCCGCCGGGTGCTGCGCCGCGAGGATCTCGCCGAGGTCGTGGCGAGGCTGTCCCGGATGCCGGTCGAGGAACGGGCCGGGCTGCCGGGGGTCTCGGCGTCGCGGGCGGGGCAGCTCGTCGCCGGCGCCGTCGTCGCCGCCGAGGCGCTCGACCTGTTCAGCATCGACGAGGTGGAGATCTGCCCCTGGGCGCTGCGGGAGGGCGTCATCCTGCGCCGTCTCGACTGGCTCACCTCGGCCTGAGCCTCCTGCCGGCGTCCGGCCCTGCCCGGCGTCCGGCTTCCTTGTGTCCCTGGGGACAGGCAAGGGGGATAGGCAAGGTAGCCCAGGCGGGGGGAGGCGATTGACACAGAGAATAAAGGTAAATGTCCGGTTGCGGGGGGAGCGTTGTAGCGCAACGATAACGGGATGTTGCCGTTGTCACGTGCGATGTGGGGCTACGCACCCTCGTTCGGCGGGCATCGGAGCGAGCGGGTTCGCGACGATGGCCTAGCCTGGATGAGGGGAACGGTCGAGCTGGCCGGTTCCCGGTCCGTACGGCAGGGAGTTGGTTTGCAGGCGTCGCGTGAGGATGCGTGGCCGGTGCCGCCGGTCGCGATGGCACCCGCCCGGGTGCCGCCGGAGCGAGCCGCACCCGCCGCGGCCGCACCCGCCGCGGCCGCACCCGAGGCTGTTCGGGCCCCTCAATCGGCAGTCGTCCTCCCGCGCGGCGCCCCGGCCCACGCACCCGTCCCGCCCAGTGCCCGGGTAGCGCTGTCCACCGCCTCGACCTATCCGGAGTCCACGGCGTCCGCCTTCGAGATGGCCGCGCGGCTGGGCTACGACGGTGTCGAGATCATGGTCTGGACGGATCCGGTCAGCCAGGACCCTGAGGCGCTGCGCCGGCTGGTCGATTACCACGGCATCCCGATTCTGGCGATCCACGCGCCGTGCCTGCTGCTCACCCAGCGGGTCTGGGGCACCGATCCGTGGGCGAAGCTGGTGCGGGCTCGTGCCGTCGCCGAGACGCTCGGCGCCCCGACGGTCGTCGTCCACCCGCCGTTCCGCTGGCAGCGCGACTACGCCCGGGAGTTCGTGACGGGTATCGAGCGGATGGCCGGGGAGACCGACGTGCGGTTCGCGGTCGAGAACATGTTCCCGCTGCGGGCCCGCGGCCGGGAGGTTTCCGCCTACGCGCCGGACTGGTCCCCGGTCGACGACGACTACGCCCACGTCACCCTCGACCTGTCGCACACCAGCGTGTCGCGCTCGGATCCGGTCGCGATGGCCGGCGTCCTCGGCGAACGGCTGGTCCACGTGCACATGGCCGACGGCGTCGGGTCGGCCAAGGACGAGCACCTCGTCCCCGGCCGCGGCACGCAGCCGTGCGCCGAACTACTGGAACTGCTGGCCACCGGGGGTTTCGACGGCACGATCGTCGTCGAAATCAATACGCGGCGCGCCGAGTCGCGCGTCCAACGGGAGGCCGACCTCGCCGAGGCGCTCGCGTTCACCCGGCTTCACTTCGCCACGCCGTCCGCCGCCGGACTTCATCACACCTACGGCTGACACGCCGGCGGTTAGTCGCCACCATAAGAGCATGTCCCGAGGACGGACCCCGACCGGCTCGTTGTTCGACCCGCTGGCCGATGCCTATGCCGCCGCCAGGCCGAGCTATCCCGAGCATGTCTTCGGTGACATCGAAAGGATTGTGGGCCGCCCGCTGGCGGGGGCCGATGTCATCGACGTGGGCGCGGGTACCGGCATCGCCACCCGGCTGCTGCGTGCGCGCGGCGCGCGTGTCGTCGCGGTGGAACCCGGTCCCAGCATGCTTGCCCGGTTGCTTGACCGCAGCCCCGGACTACCCGCTGTGCGCGGCGACGGGGAGGCGCTGCCGCTGCGGGCCGGGGTTGCCGACCTGGTCTGCTACGCGCAGGCCTGGCACTGGGTGGACGTACCGGTCGCCGCGGCGGAGGCCGTGCGGGTGCTGCGCCCCGGCGGCGCCGTCGCCGTCTGGTGGAACGACGTCGACGCGGCGCAGTTCCGCTGGTGGCAGCGCCAGCAGGAACGGCTGGAACGGATGAGCCCCGGCTACCGGCGGGAATACCGCTCCCGCCCGTTCGCCGACGAGCTGCGCTGGACCGGGCACTTCAGCGAGGTCGTCACCCTCACCGGGCGGTGGCAACGGCGCATCGGAATTGATGACTACCTGACCTGGCTGCGCTCCAAGTCGTACGTCGCGGCGATCGGTGATCGTCTCGGCGACTTTCTTGACGCCGAGCGTCGGACCATGCTGCGGGCCTTTCCCGACGGTGTCGTCGTCGAGCCCTTTCGTACCCTGCTGGTGATTGCGCGGATGCCCGAGGGCTGAGGCGTCCGCGGCCGGTCGCGTCAGGCCGGCCCGTATCGCTGGGCCGGTCGGTGACGCCTCGTCGCCCCGGCGATCTCCTATGTAATGAATCATGCACTGTGGGTGGCTTGCCGGCGGTGTCGCTTTCATTACGGAGTACCCGACTCGAGCGGGATTTACTAGTCCGTTAGTCTTGCGGGCGTTCGCGGGGGTGTGTCGTACTTTGTTGGCGAAGCGCAGTGTTGCGGATACCGGGTGCTGGTCCGGCTGGGCGAGCGGATCGGTGCACGATCCGCAGCACCGCGTCCGGCCCGTCCCGGCGCCACACGTCACCCCTGAGCCGGACGCCGACCGCCGGCGTTCCGCTAGAGGAGGCGACGGTCATCATGCGGCGTGGTCCGGAACGAGCTGGAACGGCGGACTCCCGGGCGACGGTTACCGGCCCGCCGGTCTCCTGGCAGGCGGACACCGGGGCAATGGATCTGTACGCCGGGGACCCGCGTACGGGGAAACCGAGTGCGGGGGACCCCCGGAGGGGGGACCCGCACGCCTCGGACCCACCTGTGCGCGATGTGCGGGCTGGCGGCCGGCGCGGGCGCGGCGGGGCGCATCCCGGCGGGGATCCGCCGCGCCCGCAGCCGCCGGTGCGATCGTCCGTACCGCCCCGGCCGGCCGGAGCCTCGTCCGCGGACGCCGCCGCGAAGTTCGCCTACAACCCGGCCCTCGACGGGCTGCGGGTCGTCTGCATCTACATCATCCTCGCCGGCCACATGGGCGCCATCCATGCCAGTAACGTGGCGGTCGACGTCTTCTTCGTCCTCAGCGGGTTTCTCATCACCGCGCTGCTGCTGGCTGAGCGCAGCCGGACGGGGACGGTCTCCCTGGGTCGATTCCTGGTCCGGCGTGCCTATCGGCTCATGCCCGCAATGTGGGTCTACCTGCTGGCCGGGCTCGCCGTCACGGTGGCGTTCAAATGGCATGACGTCCCCTTCCGGAACGACTACATCGGCAGCGCGGTGTCCGCGTTCTTCAACGTCAACAACTGGTACAAGGTCGAGCACCCGGCCGCAGGCGGTCGCTGGCTGGCCCACGTCTGGTCGCTGTCGTTGGAGGAGCAGTTCTACCTGCTGTGGCCAGCAATGTTCCTGCTCGTCACCCGATCCGAGCGGCTACGGCCGCATCTGATCAAAATCCTGCTCGCGATGATCGTGGTCGTCGCGATCTGGACGTTTACCGTCGCCAGCGGCGGCGCGCCGCACTCGCGGGTATACCTGGCGCTTGACACGCACGTCGCCCCGCTGCTGATCGGCTGCCTCCTGGCAGTCTGGCGTGACGCCAGACTGCGGGCCCTGGCCGCGCAGGAGCCGGTCACCGATCCGGCCACGGGCGGACGCCGCCGCCGGCACTCCCCGCAGTCGGGAAGCAAGGTCACGCCGGTCACCTCGGCCGCCGTCGAGCGCTGGACGGTGGGGCTGCGCATCGCCGGCCTCGGCCTCGTCGCCGGGATCGGGCTGGTCCTCTTTGCCTTCCTCGGGCCGAACAAGGACAGCCACAGCGCCAACTGGCTCGACCATGCCGCGTACATCCCGAGCGCGTTGCTCGGCGCGATCGTCATCCTCAGCGCCGACCTGCGCCGCGACACCGCCTGGGTCCGCCTGCTCGGCAGCCCGCGGATGGCCTTCCTCGGCAAGATCACCTTCAGTATCTATCTGTGGCACTACCCGGTCATCTCCGCGGCGAACGGTCAGCTCGTGCCCCGGATCGGGCTGTGGCCGTCGGTGGTGTGTGCCGCCGCCGCCAGCACGTTCATCGCCTACTTCTCGAACCGGTTCGTCGAGAAGCCCGCGCAGCGGGCCCGGCCCAAGTGGGCGGACACCCCCCGCGGACCGGCGACGGTGAAGGTCCCCGACGCCCGCCCGGCGCCCGAGGAGGCTCGGTGGCCCGAGGAAGTCGGGCGCGGAGAGGACACCACCTGGTTGGAGCTGCCGGGGATGGCCGGCCGCGCCACCGGCCACCGCCGCGACGGCGGAAGCCGACGCGACGCCGACCGGTACACGGATCACGACTTCGTCGACGCCCCGCATGCCGATCCCGGGTACGCCGATCCCAGGTACACGGATCCCAGGTACACGGATCCCAGGTACGCCGATGCGGGATACGGCAGCGGCCGCCCGAGCCGCGGCCAGCCGGCGGGCGGCCGGCAAGACCCGCAGCCGGCAGGGAGCCCGGACGCCTACCGTGCGGACGCCTACCGTGCGGACGCCTACCGTGCGGACGCCTACGACGGCTGGGACGGCGCCGGCGCCAACACCCACGGGAGCGGCCCACGGACCGCCCCAGGCTGGGCCGACGCCGGTCAGGATCGCCGTGCCGGCCAGGGCTGGGTCAGCCAGCCGCCGCCCGGCTCCTACGACCGGGGCGCCGGTCCGCGCACGGGGGACCTGCCGGGCTTCGCCGGGCACGTCCCCGACGACGGCGCCGACGTCTGGGTCGACGAGGGGTACGCGCGCCCTCGCGCGGGCTACGCTGCCGCGCCCGCAGACCGGACCTGGCCGCCGCGCACCGCTCCGGGCGGCGCTACCGGTCCCGCCGCCCGCACCGGCCCGGCTGACTATCCCCCGCAGGCTGACTATCCCGATCAGGCGGGTTACCGCGCTCCCGGTGATTACGCCGGTCCGCGCGATTACGCCGATCCGCATGGTTATGCAGGTCCCGGTGGTTACAGCGATTCCCGCTCTCACCCCAATTTCGGAAGTTACCGCGGTTCCGATGATTACAGCGGTCACGGTGGCTACAGGGGACCGGGCGGTGACCCGCTGACCGGCCCGACCCCGCCGCCAGTCGGGCCCGCCTACGTGGACCATGCCTACCTCGGAGAGCCGAACTACGAGTGGGAGCAGGGAGCCGGCGCGGGCGACCGGTCCTGGACGCGGTCCTCCGACTCCCATCCGACCGGTGATCCGCGTACCCGCCGTTGGCCCGGGCCGGACCGGGGCGGCCACGCCGAGGGCGGTGGTGACGACCGCGGGACGGGTGGTGCTGGCTGGCCTCCGGTCGCGGACGCCGGTCCCGGACGCGGCGCGACCAGCGGTCGTCGGCGGGGCGGCGAGGGCGGCGGCCAAGGCGGGTATGACCATGAAATATAGCGCGCAGGCCCCATCCTTCAGAGCGGGGTTGGCGCCTCAACAACAGTATCGGCACGTCGAACATATGTGCTATTCTGATGGCTGTGGGAAGCCAGCCGGTAAAGCGGTCATACCGCTATCGGTTCTACCCGGATTCTGAGCAGTCCGCGCAGCTTGCCGCGACGTTTGGTTGTGTTCGCTACGTGTACAACCGGGCGCTTGCCGAGTGGTCCCGGGCGTGGCGGGAGGAGCGGCGCCGGGTCACTCTCGCTGAGACTGGCAGGATGCTGACCGGGTGGAAGCGGGATCCGGAGACGTTGTGGTTGGCCGAACCGCAGAAAGGCCCACTGCAGGCCACGCTTCGCCATCTTCAAGCGGCGTTTGTGAACTTCTGGGCGCAGCGGCCAGGCTTTCCGTCGTTCAAGAGGAAGGGTCGGACCGTGGATGCGGCGACCTATTTTCGGAACTGTTTCACCTACCGGGATGGTCGGGCCGGGTTGGCGAAGCAGGGCCGGCCGTTGGACATCGTCTGGTCCCGCCCGCTGCCGGACGGTGCGGTGCCGTCGCAGGTGACGGTGTCACGGAACAGCCGGGGCCAGTACCACCTGTCGATCCTCGTCGAGGAGACCGTGACCAGCCTGCCTTCGGTGGACGCACGGGTGGGGGTCGATGCGGGGATCACCGCGCTGGTGGCCCTGTCGACCGAGGAGAAGGTCACCAACCCGAAGCGCGAGCAGCGGGACCGCGTCCGGCTCGCCCGCGCGCAGCGGAACCTTGCCCACAAGGTGAAAGGCTCGAGGAATCGGGCGAAGGCCCGGGCGAGGGTCGCCCGGATCCACGGGCGGATCGCCGACCGGCGCCGGGATTTTCTGCACACGTTGTCCACGAGGTTGATCCGCGAGAACCAAACGGTGGCCCTCGAGGACCTGCCCGTCCGTAACCTGCTCCGCAACCACACCCTGGCACGGGCGATTTCGGATGCGTCCTGGTCGGAGCTGCGGCGGATGGTGGAGTACAAGGCCGGCTGGTACGGCTGGACGGTGATCGAGGTCGACCGGTTCTACCCGTCGTCGAAAACATGTTCGTCCTGCGGGGCAATCCACGATCGGGATGTGAACGCGGCGAAGAACATTCTGGCCGCAGGGCTTGCGGTGTCCGCCTGCGGAGAGGGAGTGAGACCGCCTCGCTGGTGAAGCGAGGCGGCGTCCGTCGGTGAAGCAGGAACCCGCACCGCGAGATGCGGGAACCACCTCCCTGTAGGGAGGTGGGGATGTCAGCGTTGGACCGGGTATGGCAGCGGGCCGGGTGACGGCTGCTGATCTGTGCCTCCCAGGTCCGGGACGACCCGCGTTCCCCGGATCGTCCGATCGGGCCGTACCCTCCAGGCCGCGGGGCGAAGCGGACGGAAGGGAAGGACGGTCATGATCGTTGCGGTCGTGGGGGCGGGACGGCTGGGCGAAGCCGTGTTGTCCGGGCTGTTGGGTTCCGGGCACTCGGCCGGGGACGTCGTCGTGGCCGAACGGGACGCCGACCGGGCCGCGGAGATCGCCGCCCGCCACGGCGTCGAGGTCCATCCTCCGGTGATCGCCGCGGCCAAGGCCGATGTGCTGCTCATCGTGGTCAAGCCGCAGGACGTCGGCGCACTGCTGACCGAGATCGCCCCGGAGGTCTCCGCCGGCACACTGGTCGTGTCGCTCGCGGCCGGAGTGACCACGGCGGCGATCGAGGAGCGGCTGCCGTCATCGCCGCCGGTCATCCGGGTCATGACGAACACCCCGCTGCTCGTCGGGGAGGCGATGTCGGCGATCTGCGCCGGCCGCAACGCGGGGGAGGAGCACCTCGCCGCCGCGCAGGCGCTGCTCGCGCCGGTCGGGCGGGTCACCCGGGTCGCGGAGTCCCAGCTCGACGCGGTCACGGCGCTCTCCGGCAGCGGGCCGGCGTACTTCTTCTATCTGGTCGACGCGATGGTCGAGGCGGGCGTGTTGCTCGGCCTACCGCGTCCGCTGGCCACGGAACTCGTCATCCAGACGGCGCTGGGCTCGGCCCGGATGCTGCGCGAGAGCGGCGAGCATCCCGCCCTGCTGCGGGAGGCGGTCACCTCGCCGGCGGGAACCACCGTCGCGGCGTTGCGGGAGATGGACCGGCGGGGAGTGCGCGCGGCGCTGATGGACGCGTTGGAGGCCGCTAGTGACCGCTCCCGGGAACTGGGCCGTTCGTAGCTGGGACACCGGGCTCGACGTGGTTGGCCCCCACGGCGGGTAGGCTCGCCCGGTAACTTCCTCAACATAGATCGGTCGGGTACGTGGGCTCAGTCATCAAGAAGCGTCGCAAGCGGATGGCCAAGAAGAAGCATCGCAAGCTGCTGAAGCGCACCCGCGTTCAGCGTCGCAACAAGAAGTAGGTTCCCGGCCGGTCCGGTGCGGGGGACGCGCCGGCGGATGGTCGGTTGGGCCCACGTTCTCCGTCATCGGCGTCTTCCCAGTGTTCCTACCCGCGCCTGGCGCGCGGCTCCCGTGCCAACAGGAGCCCCGCCACGTCGCTCTGCGTGCTTAAGCCATGACTCTGTGGCAGGCTGACTCCGCTGGGGCGGCAGCGCGGCCGGTCCGCAGGCAGGGGGACGGCATGGCGGGCTCGTGGATCAACTTCCTGTCCGACTACGGCGTCGACGACGCCTGTGTCGGGGTGTGCCACGGCGTCATCGCGCGGCACGCCCCGTCCACGCGGGTGCTCGACGTCTGCCATTCGATCGCGCCCCAGGATGTGGGGCATGCGGCGATCACCCTGGCCGGGGCGGTCGGCTACCTGCCGGCGGGGATCCATCTCGTCGTCGTCGAACGCCTCGACGCGGACGGTTACACCCGCGGGGTCGCGGTTCGCACCGCCGACCGTTCCGTGTTCGTGTGCCCGGACAACGGAGTGGCTTCCCTGGCCTGGGAGGCCCTCGGCGGCATCGCGGACGTCTACGAGATCGCCAACCGGGAGTTCTGGCTGCCGCTGCCCACGGCGGTGTTTCGCGGGCGGGACGTCTACGCGCCGGTGGCGGCGCGGCTCGCGGCGGGCCTGGACCTGACAGACGTCGGCCCGCGGCTCGATCCCGCCTCGCTCACCCGGTTCCGGCCGCGTGCGTGCAGCGTCGACGACGACCACGTCCACGGCGAGGTCGTGTCCATCGACCATTTCGGCAACCTTTCGCTCAACATGACCCGCATCGACCTGGAGGCCGCCGGGATCCTGCTCGGCGATCCGGTCGAGGTTCGGGCCGGCAACCGGCTCATGCGGCTGACCTTCACGCAGACGTACGGAGAGGTGCCCCGGGGTGGGGTCACCGTGTGCGAGGATGCCCTGCGCCGCGTGATGATTGCGGTGAACTGTGGCCGGGCCTCGGACGCACTGCGGTTGCGCCGCCAGGACGCGGTCGTGATCGCGCAGCTTCCCCGGAAGCCCTCCGCGTTCCGCATCGTCCAGGATCTGCCGCTTCCCCTCTGACGAAACTCACACTCTGTAGTCGACACGCCAGCTGAGTTCACGCTGCGCAGTGAAAGCGGGAGGAGTGGGCGTACGATGACCGCGGCGGGGGCGCGTGCATCGTCCCCGGCGCCGGAGGGACACCTGCGGGCGTTGCGGGGAGACTGCCATGAGACCACGCAGGGTGCTGGTTACCGGTGTCGCGCGGCCGCTGGGCGCCCAGGTGGCGACGGCCCTTGCCGCGGATCCTGAGATCGAGGCCGTGGTCGGTGTCGACACGGCGGCGCCCGACGCGGACCTCGGCCGGACCCGGTTCGTCCGGGCCGACATCCGGCATCCGTTGATCGCCAAGGTCATCTCCACCGCGGAGATCGACACGGTGCTGCATCTCAACGTCATCGCGACCCCGCTGGGGGCGGGCGGCCGGGCCGCGATGAAGGAGATCAACGTGATCGGCACGATGCAGCTGCTCGCGGCCTGTCAGAAGGCGAGAAGCGTGACCAGACTGGTCGTGAAGTCGACGACGTCGATCTACGGTTCCTCGCCACGGGACCCGGCGCTGTTCACCGAGGACACTGAGCCGCGCGCCCTGCCCACCGGCGGGTACGCGAAGGACGCCGTCGAGGTCGAGGGTTACGTCCGCGGGTTCAGCCGGCGCCGTCCCGACATCGCGGTCACCGTGCTGCGCTTCACCAACATTCTCGGCCCGCAGTCAGACAGCCCACTGGCCCGCTACCTGGATCTGCCGGTGGTGCCGACAGTGCTCGGTTTCGACCCGCGCATCCAGCTCCTGCACTCCGACGACGCCCTCGCGGTGCTCCTGCGCGCGACCCGCGACGAGCACGCGGGCACGTTCAACGTCGCCGGGGACGGGGTGCTGCTGCTCTCCCAGGCGATCCGTCGGGCGGGCCGCCCCTTCCTCCCGGTGCCCTTCCCGGCGATCGGGGCGCTCGGCGGGGTGGCTCGCCGGCTGCGTCTGGTCGACTTCTCCGCCGAGCAGCTCGACCTGCTTGCCCACGGGCGGGCAGTCGACACGGCCCGGCTGAAGACGGTCTTCGGCTACCGGCCCCAATATTCGACGGTGGAGACTTTCGACAACTTCGTCCGGTATCGCGACCTCCGGTTCACCATCGACCACGAGCTGGTGTCCCGGATCGAGCACGGCCTGCTCGGCTCGCTGGACCGGCGCTGGCTGACGGACTCGCCGTGACGCGCCCGACGGGGGGACCGACCGGCCGTCGCGGCGGGCGGGGAGAGGCGGAACGCATGGCGGATCGGGACGAGTCCCGGGGGGACGCGCAGATCATCCCACTGAACAGCGAGGAGCGGGCCGCCACGGCGGACGGCGTTCGGCCTGCCCGCCGCAGCCGCTCCCGACCCGCCGCCCGCACCCCGGTGGCGGACGCGGGCGGAGCAGCGCTCAAGCCTGCCACCAGCGGTGGCGTCGGCAGCCCCGATCCGGCTATGGCGGACGCCGGCGAGCCGGCTCCCCGGCGTCCGGCCGACCAGAGTGTGCGCCCGCTCAACGGCGTCCGCCCGCCGCGGGCGAAGCGGTCGACCAGCCGCCCAGCGCGCTCGGCCGCCTCCAACGGCACCGCCTCCAACGGCACCGCCTCCAACGGCACCGCCTCCAACGGCACCGCCTCCAACGGCACCGCCTCCAACGGCACCGCCTCCAACGGCACCGCCTCCAACGGCACCGCCTC
>NZ_JANEZT010000163.1 GCF_025403405.1 Frankia tisae | reverse complement strand
GGGGAGGAGGGTGGGCATGCGGACGATTCTGGTGGTCGGGATCGGGGCCGGGGATCCTGATCAGCTCACGATCCAGGCGGTCAAGGCCCTCGGCCGCGCCGACGTGTTCTTCGTGCTGGACAAGGGGCCGGCCAAGGACGACCTGGTCCGGCTGCGCCGGGAGATCCTCGACCGGCACGTCGGCGCCGGCGGCTATCGCATCGTCGAGGCCCGCGACCCGCGCCGTGACCGGAATCCGGCGGATGCGGCCGCCTACGCCGCCGCCGTCGAGGACTGGCATGACCGCCGTGCCGAGCTGTACGAGCGGATGATCCTCGACGAGCTGCCCGAGGACGGCTGCGGCGCGTTCCTCGTCTGGGGCGACCCGTCGCTCTACGACAGCACGCTGCGCATCATCGGGCGGGTCGCTGCTCGCGGCCGGGTGGCGTTCGACTACGAGGTGATCCCCGGGATCACCAGCGTGCAGGCGCTGGCCGCGAGCCACCGGCTGGTGCTCAACCGCATCGGTGGCCCCGTCGAGATCACCACCGGCCGCCGTCTCGCCGAGGGGTTCCCAGCTGGAGTCGACGACGTCGTCGTCATGCTCGACGCGGACACCACCTTCCGCACCCTCGACGACCCCGACCTCGACATCTACTGGGGCGCCTACCTCGGCACCCCGGACGAGATGCTCATGCACGGCCGGGTCGCCGACGTCGGCAGCTCCATCGCCCGCACCCGCGCCGACGCCCGCCGCCGCAAGGGCTGGATCATGGATATCTACCTGCTTCGCCGCCACCCACCCGCGACCGGGCCCGCCGCGGACGACCACCGCCCGTCCGCCACCGCGACCGACGCCCCGACCGACGCCGACATTCTCGAATAACGCGCCGGCCTCGACTATGCGCCGGCCTCGACTATGCGCCGGCCCCCTCAGCCGGCAAGGAAGTCGAGCAGTTCCTGGTTGAAGTCCTGCTCGAACCGGCCGGTCAGGCCGTGCGGGGCGCCGGGATGGACCTTCAGTGTGGCGTGGGGGATCAGCGTGGCCGAGCGGTACGACGAAGCCTCGATCGGCACGATCTGGTCATCGTCGCCGTGCGAGAGGAGCACCGGGATGTCAATCCTCTTCAGATCCTCGGTCAGGTCCGTCTCCGAGAACGCGGCGATGCAGTCGAAGGCGCCCTTGACCCCGACCGTCATGCACATCTGCCAGAAGGCGTCGCGGGTTCCCTGCGACACGTGCGCGCCGTCGCGGTTGTTGCCGTAGAACGGTTCGCTGAGGTCCCGGTAGAACTGTGCCCGGTCCGCGGTCAACCCGGCGCGCAGTTCGTCGAAGACCGCCTTCGGTGCGCCCTCCGGATCACTGTCGGTGGCGAGCAGGTGCGGCGTCACCGCGCTGCGCAGCAGGGCCCTGGCCGCCCGGGAGGAGCCGTGCCGACCCAGGTAGCGGGCCACCTCGCCCCCTCCGGTGGAGTGGCCGACCAGGACGGCGTCGGTCAGCTCGAGGGTCTCGATCAACCGGGCGAGGTCATCGGCGTAGGTGTCCATGTCGTTGCCGTCCCAGGTCTGGCTGGACCGCCCGCCGCCACGGCGATCATGGGCGATTCCTCGGTACCCGTGGTCGGCGACGACCTTGAGCTGGTTGTCCCAGACGTCGGCGGTCAGCGGCCAACCGTGGCTGAACACGACCGGCTGGCCGCAGCCCCAGTCCTTGTAGAAGATCTCGGCGCCGTCCCTCGTGGTGATCGTGGGCACGGTGTCGTCCTCCCGTCGGCAGGTCTGCTGTGGCGTCCGCCAGGGCGGGGCCGGGCGCGGTCTCGCCGGGGCTGACAGTAGACGCTGCGTAGGCGGCTGGCGCCGGGTCAGCGGCCGGGCGCGGCGGGCTGGGCGGCGGCGAGACCGAGCTCGTCATCGACGGGGGCGAAGAAACGGTCGATCTCGGCCGGGTCGACCTCGTCGAGGCTGGCCGGTGACCATCGGGGGTTGCGGTCCTTGTCGACGACCGCCGCCCGGATGCCCTCGACGAGGTCCGCCGTCGCGAGGGTCGCCCGGGCCAGCCGGTACTCCTGGTCGAGCGCCGCCTCGAGGCTCGTCATCGACCTGGCGGCCCGCAGCGCGCGCAGCGTGACGGCCAGCGACGTCGGGCACTTGCTGCCGATCTCCGCCGCGTCGGCAGCCGCCGCCGGCACGGGGCTCGCCGCGAGCGCCGCGACGATCTCGGTGACCTTGTCGCCGCGGTAGAGCTCGTCGATCCACGCGCGGTCGGTGGTGAGGCGCCCGGGAGGCGGGGTGTCGGCGGCGAAGTCGAAGGCGGCGAGCGCGGCGGCCGGGTCGGCGGCGTGGCGCAGCGTGTCGAGCAGGTCGGGGATGCGGTCGGCGGCCAGGAAGTGGTCGGCCAGGCCGGCGGTGATCGCGTCGGCGGCGCCGATGCGGGCCGCGGTGAGTGCGAGATGCGTGCCGAGTTCACCGGGGGCGTGGGACAACAGCCAGGTGCCGCCGACGTCGGGGATGAAGCCGATGCCGACCTCGGGCATGCTCAGCACCGACCGCTCGGTGACGACGCGGACCCCGCCGTGCGCCGAGACGCCGATGCCGCCGCCCATGACGATCCCGTCCATGATCGCGATGTACGGCTTGGGGAACCGGCCGATGCGGGCGTTGAGCCGGTACTCGTCGGCCCAGAACGCCAGCGCCCGCTCGGGGGTCCCGGCGAGTACCGCCTCGCGGATCGCCCGGATGTCCCCGCCGGCGCACAGCCCGCGCTCGCCCGCGCCGTCGATGACGACGGCGGTGACCGTCGGGTCGTCCGCCCAGTCCCGCAGCGCCGCGTCCAGCAGGCCGACCATGGTCCCGGTGAGCGCGTTGATCGACCGCGGCCGGTTCAGGGTGAGCCGCCCGAGCCGCCCGCCCTGGCCCTCCCGCCGCGCCAGCACCTCCGGCTCCGGCGTCGTCCCTGGTGCCGAACCGGTGCGGTACGGGGCATCGGCCGCGTGCGGAGACATGGATTCGCCAACCTTCGAGTCGGAGAGCATCGCATCGGGGAACGTCGGTGATTGCGGTTCATCCTGCCGGCCTGGGGCCGCACGCGGTAGGGATCGTCCCCGGCGGCCGCCGGATCCGACCACGGTCATCCGACGCCGCGGCCCAGGTTCCGGCGACGATCAGATGAGCGTTCACTGCCGCCATAAAGGGGATGCGACGGGTGACGGCGGCGTGCCAAGCTGCTGAGGTGACGCACCCGCCAGAGACCTCGAACCGGCCGGAAGCGGACGGGCCGGTGCTGAACCAGGCGCACTGGGACGAGCGTGTGCCGCTTCACCTGAACGGTGCGTTCTACGACGTGGCGGGATTCCGGCGCCGTCCCGACGTGCTTCGGGCCTTCGAGGTGGCCGAGGTCGGCGGGGTGTCCGGGAAACGGCTGGTGCACCTGCAGTGTCACATCGGGTTGGACTCCCTGTCGTGGGCGGGGAGGGGGGCCGCCGTGGTCGGCCTGGACTTCTCCGCGCCCGCGGTCGAGGCGGCGAGGGCGCTCGCCGTCGAGATCGGGGTGGACGCCCGGTTCGTCGTGGCCGACGTGTACGACGCGGTCGAGGCGCTGCACGGTGAGACCTTCGACGTCGTCTACACGGGCATCGGGGCCCTGCCCTGGCTGGCGGATCTGCACCGGTGGGCCCGGGTGGTGGAACGCCTGCTCGCGCCCGGCGGGTTCCTCTACCTGGCCGAATCCCATCCGTTCGCCCACACCCTGGACGAGGCCACCGGCACCACGGTGGCCTACGACTACTTCGACGAGGGCCCGTTCGTCTCGACCGGCACCGGTAGCTACGCCGACCGTCTTGCTGCCACGACGCAGAACACCACCGTGCAGTACGAGCACCGGCTCGGCAGCGTGGTCTCGGCGATCGCCGCCGCCGGCCTGCGGATCGAGTTCCTGCACGAGCACGACGTCGCCCTGTTCCGGCAGTTCGATGCACTGGTCCCCGGGTCGGACGGCTTCCGGCCGCCCGAGGGACGTCACCGTCTACCGCTCATGTACTCGCTGCGGGCCACCAAACCCGGCCGCCCGGACGCATGATGCGGTCTAGGGAACATCCCGATCGTCGGGGCTGAGGGCCGGGCGCGTGGTGTAGTTCCGGTGTGCGCGAAGCGGTTCGCGGAACCGACGGCCCTGCCATTCTGATCGGGTGGATTTCCCCTGGCGGTTGGTGATGTCCCTCGGCGGCCAGGCAGGGGAGTTGCGAGCGTTCCCTGGCACGAGGAGCTGCCCGAGGTCGTCGCGGTCGCGGCGCGGGCGGACGTGGCCGCCGTGGTCGGTCGAGCCGCCGAGCGTGAGGCGGACCTCGACACGCTGATCGATGCGCTGCGAGCCCCGCTCGGGCTTGCGGTCCGGCGGTGACCTGACCCGGCAGGACGGGTCAGACGACGTCGCGTTTTTCGGGGAAGTGGCAGGCGACCTGGTGGCCGGGGGCGCGTTCGAGCAGGGGTGGGGCCTCGGTGCGGCAGATCTCCTGGGCCTTCCAGCAGCGCGGGTGGAAGCGGCAGGCGACCGGCGGGTTCAGCGGGCTGGGTACCTCGTCGTGCAGGCGGATGCGTTCGCGGCGGCGGTGGCTGGTGGGGTCGGGGATGGGCACCGCGGACAGCAGCGCGTGCGTGTAGGGGTGCAGCGCGCCGGAGAACAGGTCGGTGCGGTCGGCGAGCTCGATGATCTGCCCGAGGTACATGACGGCGACGCGGTCGCTGAGGTGGCGCACCATCGACAGGTCGTGCGCGATGAACAGGTAGGTCAGGCCGAACTCGGTGCGCAGGCCGTCGAGCAGGTTGATGATCTGTGCGCGGATCGACACGTCGAGGGCGCTCACCGGCTCGTCGGCGATGATGAGCTTCGGGCGGGTGGCCAGCGCCCGGGCGATGCCGATGCGCTGGCGCTGCCCGCCGGAGAACTCGTTGGGGTAGCGGTTGTAGTGCTCGGGGTTGAGGCCGACGAGTTCGAGCAGCTCCCGGACCCGGTCGCGGACGCCGCGGCGGGGCACCTGCTTCTGGATGCGCATCGGCGCGGCGACGATCGCGCCGATGGTGTGGCGGGGGTTCAGCGACGAGTACGGGTCCTGGAAGATCATCTGAATGTCGCGGCGCAGCGGACGGAGCTGGCGGGAGGACAGGTGGCTGATGTCCTGACCGTCGAAGACGACGGACCCGGACGTCGGTTCGAGTAGCCGGGAGATGAGCCGGCCGGCCGTCGACTTGCCGCTGCCGGACTCGCCGACCAGGCCGAGCGTCGTGCCGCGGTCGATGGCGAAGCTGACCCCGTCGACGGCGCGGACCGCCCCGGCGCCGCGGCGCACCAGCGTGCCGCGGCGCACCGGGAACAGCTTCGTCAGGTCGGTGACGCGCACCAGCTCGTCGCCACCGCCGGCTGGGCGGTCCCGCAACGCACCGGCGTCGGCGGTCGCCGCCGGCACCGCGCCGGTCGCCGGGGCGTCGGCCGGCGGGGTCGGCATCGCACCCTCGCCAGCCGCCGGGGAGGCCAGGTCCTTGGCCAGGTTGTCGCTCACAGGGTGGGAGTCACCTCTTCGCGCAGCAGCCGTCGCCGCTCGTCGACCGGCAGGTGGCAGGCCACCCGGTGCCCGGGGGAGGCCTCGGCCAGGGGCGGGCGCACGGTGCTCGCCGCGGGGCCGGCGAGCTCGCGGTAGGTGCAGCGGGGGTGGAACGGGCAGCCCGGCGGGACGTTGATCAGGCTCGGCGGGCTGCCGGGGATGGTCCGCAGCGTGGTCTCGAGCTGGCGGTCAAGCCGCGTGATCGACTGCAGCAGGCCCCAGGTGTAGGGGTGTTCGGCGTGGGCGAAGACCTCCTCGACTCCGCCGTGTTCCATCGCCTGCCCGGCGTACATCACCAGGATGTCGTCGCTGATCTCGGCGACGACGCCGAGATCGTGGGTGATGATGATGATCGCCGAGTTGAACTCCTTCTGGAGCTCGCGCATGAGGTCGAGGATCTGTGCCTGGACGGTGACGTCGAGGGCGGTCGTCGGCTCGTCGGCGATGAGCAGCTCCGGGTTGCACGACACGGCCATGGCGATCATGGCGCGTTGCCGCATGCCACCGGAGAACTGGTGCGGATAGTCGTCGAGACGCCGGGCGGGTTCGGGGATGCCGACGAGTTCGAGCAGCTCGGTGGCGCGCCGGCGGGCCGCGGCCCTGCTCACCCGGTTGTGCACCCGGTACGCCTCGACGATCTGCTCGCCGACGGTGAACTGGGGATGCATCGACGACAACGGATCCTGGAAGATCATCGCCATCCGTTGGCCGCGCAGCCCGCGGACCCGCTCGGCCGGGGCGGTGACGAGGTCCTCGCCGTCCAGGCGGATCTCCCCGTCGATGCTGACCCGCCGGCCGCGCCGGTGCAGGCCCATGATCGCGAGACTGGTGACGCTCTTGCCGGAGCCGGACTCGCCGACGATGCCGAGTGTGCGGCCGCGTTCGACGGAGAAACTGAGCCGGTCCACCGCGTGCACGACGCCGTCGTCGGTGCGGAAGCTGACGGTGAGGTCGCGCACCTGGAGAAACGGCGTGCCGGCGGGGGCCGGGCCGGTCACGATGGCCGCACTCTCGGGTCGATGATCGCGTAGGTGACGTCGACCAGGACGTTGGCCAGGATGATGAAGAAGGCCGCGAACAGTGTCACCCCCATCGTCACCGGCAGGTCCTGGGTGTTCACCGCGTCGATGGAGATGGCGCCGAGGCCGCGGAAGCCGAACGTGTGCTCGGTGAGGATCGCCCCGCCGAACAGCACCCCCAGGTCCAGGCCGAAGATGGTGACGATCGGCGTCAGCGCCGGGCGCAGTGCGTGCTTACCGATCACCGTGCGTTCCCGCAGGCCCTTCGCCCGCGCCGTCCGGACGTAATCCTCACCCAGGGTCTCTATCATGCTGGCCCGGGTCAGCCGCTGGTAGTTGGCAGTGTAAAGCAGCGACAGCACGAGCCAGGCGGGGATCAGGTTCCATGCCCACAGTGCGGGATTGTGCGTGAAGTTCACGTAATGGACGTTGTCGATGATGTGCCATTTGTAGCTGACAAGCAGCAGAAGCAGCAGTCCGGTGAAGTACACCGGCAGCGATACCCCGGCCAGCGACACCGCGGCGGCTATCCGGTCGAACAGGCCGCCGCGGCGCACCGCCGAGAACACCCCGGTGCTCACGCCGACGACGAGGAACAGCACGGCCGCGCCGAAGGACAGCGAGGCCGTCACCGGCAGCGCGTCGACGATCTGCGACCACACCGGCTGGTCGTTGCGGAACGAATATCCCAGGCAGGGCGCGGGGCACCAGCTCCGATCCGAACCGGAGTCGAAGTGGCGGCCGGCGAAGACGCCCCGCAGGAAATTCCAGTACTGGTCGACGTAGGACCGGTCCAGGCCGAGCTTCTTCGTCACCCCGGCGATGGTGGCGGGGTCCGGGCTGCGCCCGGCGAACAGCACCGCCGGATTGTTTCCCAGCGCCTTGGGAATCACGAAGAAAAGCACGAACGCGAGCACGCTGACCAGCCACAGAATGACGATGCCGCCGATCAGCCGGCCCAGGATGAACCTTGCCACGTCACCTCCTCGAACGATGGGCCGGGACCGGGGCCGCGACGGTCACCTGGCGACGGTCACCTGGCGACGCCGAACTGGGCGAAGTCCGCCATGCCGTACGCGGAGGTGAAGTAGATGTTCGTGGTGCGGTCGCTGAACAGGTTCAGCGCCTTGTCGTAGACCAGCGGAATGTAGGCGGCGGACTTCACGACCGCCTTGTCGGTGTCGGTCCAGGCCTGCTGGGCCCTGGCCTCGTCGGTGGTGGCGATGCCGTCGTCAAGGCCGGAGTTGACCGCCGGGTCGTTGAGCTCGGCGTAGTTGCTGTTGCCGGCGGAGAGGATCTTGCGCCCGTCGACGATGGAGCTCAGCATCGCGTACGGCGTCGGCCAGTCCGGGCCCCAGGCGGCCATCGCCAGCCCGATGCCGTTCTTGTGGACGTTCGCCGGGATGCCGATCGTCGAGGAGAAGTACTGCGACGGAGCGCTCTTGTTGATCGTCACCTTGATGCCGATCTTCGCCAGGGACGCCTGGACGGCCTCGGCCTGCGCGACCTCCTTGCCGTTGCTGCGGCTCGCCAGCGTGGTGGAGAAGCCGTTCGGCTGGCCGCAGGCGGTGAGCTCCTGCCTGGCCTTGGCGACGTCGCCCTTGCTGCCGGCGGTCGGGAACAGGTCGAAGGACTTGTAGTACTTCAACGGCGGGGTGAGCATCGTCGTGGCGACCGCGCCGCCGCCGACCGGGCCGCCGCGGGCGAGCTGCTGGGCGGTCTTGTCGAGGGCGTAGGCGACGGCGTTGCGGCAGTGGATGTTGTCGAACGGCTTGACCTGCGTCATCACCGACAGGTAGCGGATGAAGCCGGTGACGTCGTTGGTGGTCCGGTCCCTGCGCAGCGACGGGTCGCCGAGGATCTTGTTCTGGGCGGTGATCTGCACGCCGGTCTGCCCGACGTAGAAGTCGGCGCTGTTGGCCAGCAGCCGGTTGTCGACGTCGTCGAGGTCGAGGCCCATCGTGACTTCGATGCGGTCCGGCAGCGCCTTGTTCACCGTGTCCGTCTTCGGGTCCCAGCGCGGGTTGCGGACGAAGGTGATGACCTTGTTCGGGGTGTACTTCTCGATCTGGTACGGGCCCGAAGAAACCGGCTTGAACGTGTAGTTGGCGCCGGTGTCCTGGGCCTTCGGCACGGGGGTGACGCCCGGCAGCGCCATGACGAAGTTCCAGTCCGCGAACGGCTTGTTCAGGTGGAAGGTGATCGTCTTGTCGTCCGGGGTCCCGACCGACTTCAGGCCCAGCTTGTTCGGGTCGGTGTCCTTGTAGGGGCCCAGGTAGGGGGCGTTGGGGTCGTCGAGGTAGTCGATGAGGTAGGTCGGGCCGCCGTTGATGACGTCGGTGGCGAAGACCCGCTCGACGGCGTACTTGATGTCCTTCGACGTGATCGGTGTCCCGTCGGAGAACGTGATCCCGTCCTTGAGCGTGTATGTCCAGGTCTTCAGGTCCGACGAGGTCGGCACGGCGGTCGCCAGGTCACCGGTGAGCTTCGGCGTGCCCGGCTGCGGGGAGTAGGTGACGAGCTGGCGGGAGATCCAGCGCTGCTGGTCCCAGCAGTTCGCGTAGTACGTGCGGGCGGGGTCCCAGTAGTCGCAGTCGGAGTCGTTGAGGGCGCGCAGCGTCCCGCCCTTCTTGTCCGAGGCGTGCAGGACCGCGTCGCTGGCCCCCGCCGGCGACGAGGTGCCGTTGGACGAGGTGCCGCTGGAGGACGAGGTGCCGCCCGAGGATGTTCCGTTGGAGTCGCCGCCGGACCCCCCGCTGCTGCCGCCGCAGGCGGCCAGCGCCAGCCCGGCGGCGGCGACGAGCGCCCCCATCCGGATGAGATGTGCACGCCGTTTCATGTCTCTCCCTCGAACGTGTGCCGGAGCCGCCGCGTGCGCGGGCCGGCGGGGGCAGGGGCAGGGGCGGCTGGCGCGATCATCGGCCGCCGCCGCGCGGGTCGAAGGCGTCGCGCAGGCCGTCGCCGAGCAGGTTGAACGCGAGCACGGTGGCGAAGATCGCCAGACCCGGGGCCAGCATGAAGATCGGCTCGATGCTGTACCAGCCGTGCGAGGAGACGGCCAGCGAATCGCCCCACGACGCCGTCGGCGGCCGCACCCCGACCCCGAGATAGGACAGCGCCGCCTCGTTGAGAATGTTGGTGGGAATGAGCAGCGTCGAGTAGACGAGCACCGGCGCGGCGACGTTCGGCAGCAGCTCCCGGAACATCACCGTGAACGTGCCGGCGCCGAGCGAGCGGGACGCCTCGATGAACTCTCTCTCCCGCAGCGACAGCACCTGTCCGCGAACGATGCGACCGATGTACGGCCAGGCAAATATCCCAATGACGAAGACAAGCACCGCAATACGCAGCCCCGAACCCGACAGCCCGAACGCCTTGTTCGGAATCACCGCCACGATCGCGATCGCGAACAGCACGGACGGTACCGAGAGCAGCAGATCCATCAACCGGGCGATGATCGTGTCCCACAGCCCGCCGAGATACCCGGCGAGCATCCCGAGAACCGTGCCGATGATGACCGCCGTCGCGGTCGCCAGCAAGGCGACCAGTAGCGACACCCGTGCGCCGTAGACAGTCCGGCTGAAGATGTCCCGGCCGTTGACCGGCTCCACTCCGAGCAGATAATCCCAGCTCATCCCCCCGAAGCGCCCGCGCGGCGCGGCGGTGTTCGGATCGAGCAGGTCGTAGTGCGGCTCGTTCGGCGGATGCCCCAGCAGCGACACGATGACCGGCGCGAATATGGCGATCAGTGCAAGGAGGATCAGGAAGATCCCACTGATCATTGCCGGCTTGTCGCGTCTCAGGCGTATCCAGCCGGATCGCCAGAGTGAACGACCCTCCGTCTGGACGACGGCCGGAGCGGCAACGGAATCGACCATCATCTCGCCCGGCGGAGCCGTCATCGTCCTACCACCACCCATCCTGGCCGCGTATTCGTCTGCCCGGTGCGGTCACGGAAACGCTAGCCAGCCGCGGTGGTGATGAATAGCCGTCGAGGGTAGTTGACCCGGAAACTTTTCGTCTTCGCTACATGGCGCACGCCCCCGACATCATCCGATTCTCGCCGGACATGGATCGAAGACATCGTTGTAACAGCGGCATGTCGATCACCTGTGCGGACCCTGTGCGATGCCCACCCGTATCGGCCGCAAAGGGTCAGATCGGACGCCCTCCGCGGCCTGCGTATCACCGCCGCGTGTCATCCCCGCCCCGCCACCATGGGTGACCACACCCGGACGCCTAACGCCGAGCACGGTTGCGCGATCCCACCGGCTGCCCGTGAGGTGCCCCGGCCGAGGGCGCGGCGACGCAATGCTGCTGTTCGGTTGCGCCCATGTTTCACGGTGCGATCCGTGGCCGGCATGCGCCTCCCGGGCGGAGCAGACTGGAGGCATGCCTAGCGTGCCGTCTTCGTCCCCCGACCCGACCGGTGGCATCCGGCTGCCGGTGAGCGCACCGGACGCCGAGGGCGAGGTGGTCGAGCTCTGTCGGGATCTGCTCCGCTTCGAGTCGGTCAACCGCGGCAACGGCGACGGCCACGAGCGCCCGATCGCCGAGTACGTCGCCGCGAAGCTCGCCGAGGTGGGCATCGAACCGACCATCCTGGAGTCGGAGCCGGGGCGCACCAGCGTCGTGGCCCGGATCGAGGGCACCGACCCGTCCCGCGCGCCGCTGCTCATCCACGGCCACCTCGACGTGGTGCCCGCCGACGCCAGCCAGTGGCGGGTCTCGCCGTTCTCCGGCGAGGAGGTCGACGGCTGCCTGTGGGGGCGCGGCGCCGTCGACATGAAGGACATGGACGCGATGACCCTCGCGGTCGTGCGTGATCTCGCCCGTTCCGGCCGCAAGCCGCCGCGTGACCTCGTCGTCGCCTTCCTTGCCGACGAGGAGGCCGGCGGCGTGCTCGGCGCCCGCTGGCTCGTCGAGCACCATCCCGACCTGTTCGCCGACTGCACCGAGGCGATCGGCGAGGTCGGCGGCTTCTCCTACACCGTCTCCGACGACCTGCGGCTCTACCTCATCGAGACGGCCGAGAAGGGGCTCGGGTGGATGAAGCTGACCGCGTCCGGCCGGGCCGGGCACGGGTCGATGATCAGCGAGGACAACGCGGTCACGGCGCTGTGCGAGGCGGTGGCGCGCCTGGGCCGCCACGAGTTCCCGCTCGTGCTCACGCCGACGGTGCGGGTGTTCCTCAACGAGCTGGGGGAGGCGCTCGGCGTCGAGTTCGACCTCGACGACCTGCAGGCCACGGTCAGCAAGCTCGGCCCGGTCGCCCGGATGATCGGCGCGACGCTGCGCAACACCGTCAACCCCACCCAGTTGCAGGCCGGCGAGAAGGTCAACGTCATCCCCGGCGAGGCCACCGCCTACGTCGACGGCCGCTACCTGCCGGGCCAGGAGGAGGAGTTCGTCCGCCAGCTCGACGAGATCCTCGGGCCGGACATCCGGCGCGAGTGGGTCGTCCACGACGACGCCGTCGAGACCGGTTTCGACGGGGCACTGGTGGAGGCGATGGGCGCCTCGCTGCGCGCGGAGGACCCGATCGCCCGGGCGGTCCCCTACATGCTTTCCGGCGGGACGGATGCCAAGTCCTTCTCCCGGCTGGGGATCCGCTGCTTCGGCTTCTCCCCGCTGCTGCTGCCCGCGGACCTGGACTTCTCCGGCATGTTCCACGGTGTCGACGAGCGGGTGCCGGTCGAATCCCTGCGCTTCGGCGTCCGGGTGCTGGACCGTTTCCTGCGCGCCTGCTGACCCCGCCGGCTCGCCGCCGAGGCGGCAGATTCGCTGCTGTCCTGGTGGGTGGGGAATCAGCCTACTTACGCCAGGGCACCCACCACGGCCGGCGCTTACGCGTCTGTACTGCGCCGATCCGCGTTGTGCTGGGTGGCAGGTGACGGAGTCCGGGGATGGGATCGGACGCTTCGAGCCGACGGGAGGTGAAGGCCGCGTCGTCGAACTCGCCGATCTCGAACCGGCGCAGCTTCACCGCCCACCAGGCCACGGAGCCGATGTCATCGCCTGAAGCCTTGTACCGCCCGTCGTGAAGGATGACCAACCCTCCGGCCTTGGGCGTTGGCCGGAGAACGGCGAGTGGGGAACCTGCGGTGGTGTCCCACAGCCGTATCGTCTGGTCGTTGCTGCCGCTGGCGAGGGTGGTGCCGTCTGGGGCGAAGGCCACCGACCGCACCCAGTTGGTGTGTCCGGTGAGTTTGTGGAGTTGTCGGCCGGTGGTGGTGTCCCACAGCCGTATCGTCTGGTCGCCGCTGCCGCTGGCGAGGGTGGTGCCGTCTGGGGCGAAGGCCACCGACGACACCCAGTTGGTGTGTCCGGTGAGTTTGTGGAGTTGTCGGCCGGTGGTGGTGTCCCACAGTCGTATCGTCTGGTCGTTGCTGCCGCTGGCGAGGGTGGTGCCGTCTGGGGCGAAGGCCACCGACGACACCCAGTTGGTGTGTCCGGTGAGTTTGTGGAGTTGGCGGCCGGTGGTGGTGTCCCACAGCCGTATCGTCTGGTCGTTGCTGCCGCTGGCGAGGGTGGTGCCGTCTGGGGCGAAGGCCACCGACGACACCGTGTTGGTGTGTCCGGTGAGTTTGTGGAGTTGTCGGCCGGTGGTGGTGTCCCACAGCCGTATCGTCTGGTCGTTGCTGCCGCTGGCGAGGGTGGTGCCGTCTGGGGCGAAGGCCACCGACGACACCCAGTTGGTGTGTCCGGTGAGTTTGTGGAGTTGTCGGCCGGTGGTGGTGTCCCACAGCCGTATCGTCTGGTCGTTGCTGCCGCTGGCGAGGGTGGTGCCGTCTGGGGCGAAGGCCACCGACGGCACCGTGCTGGTGTGTCCGGTGAGTTTGTGGAGTTGTCGGCCGGTGGTGGTGTCCCACAGCCGTATCGTCTGGTCGTTGCTGCCGCTGGCGAGGGTGGTGCCGTCTGGGGCGAAGGCCACCGATGACACCCAGTTGGTGTGTCCGGTGAGTTTGTGGAGTTGTCGGCCGGTGGTGGTGTCCCACAGCCGTATCGTCTGGTCGTTGCTGCCGCTGGCGAGGGTGGTGCCGTCTGGGGCGAAGGCCACCGACGACACCCAGTCGGTGTGTCCGGTGAGTTTGTGGAGTTGTCGGCCGGTGGTGGTGTCCCACAGCCGTATCGTCTGGTCGTCGCTGCCGCTGGCGAGGGTGGTGCCGTCTGGGGCGAAGGCCACCGACCGCACCCAGTTGGTGTGTCCGGTGAGTTTGTGGAGTTGTCGGCCGGTGGTGGTGTCCCACAGCCGTATCGTCTGGTCGTCGCTGCCGCTGGCGAGGGTGGTGCCGTCTGGGGCGAAGGCCACCGACCGCACCGTGCTGGTGTGTCCGGTGAGTTTGTGGAGTTGTCGGCCGGTGGTGGTGTCCCACAGCCGTATCGTCTGGTCGTCGCTGCCGCTGGCGAGGGTGGTGCCGTCTGGGGCGAAGGCCACCGACCGCACCGTGCT
>NZ_JANEZT010000162.1 GCF_025403405.1 Frankia tisae | reverse complement strand
GTGGGGAGGGGGCCGCCGGACGGGCGCAGGCCGAGGGCGGCGAGTATGCCGGCGGCCTTGGTGTAGGTCTCGGCGACCTCGCCGGCGGTGGTGGAATGGCGGACCAGCGTCGCCCCGACGGGCACCCGCAGCCGCCCGTCGGGGGTGATCTCCGCCGTGCGGATGAGAATCGGGGCGTCGAGCGTCTGGCGGCCGGCCTCGTCGCGTCCGAGCAGGGCGCACACCCCACCGTAGTAGCGCCGTCCCCGGCGTTCGTGGCGGGCGATGACCCGCAGGGCGTTGCCCAGCGGGCTGCCGGTGACGGTCGGGGCGAACATCGTCTCGCGCAGCACGTCGCGCACGTCGGCATCGCCGCGGCCGGCGAGCAGGTACTCGGTGTGCACGAGGTGGGCCATCTCCTTCAGCTGCGGGCCGATGACCTCGCCGCCGTTCCCGGAGACCCGGGCCATCATCTTCAGCTCCTCGTCGAGCACCATGTACAGCTCGTCGATCTCCTTGGGATCGGCGAGGAAACGCAGCAGCGCCGCGGGGTCCGGACCGGTGGCGGGCAGCCGGTGGGTGCCGCTGATCGGGTTCATCATCACGAGCCCGGCGTCGACGCTGACATGCCGTTCCGGGGTGGCACCCACCAGGGTCCGGGTCCCGGTGTGGACGAGGAACGTCCAGTAGGCGCCGCGTTCGCCGAGCAGCAGCCGGCGCAGCGCGGCGAGCCCGGCGACCAGCGGCGGGCCGTCGAGGGCGGCGGTGTAGACGCGGTGGATGACGAAGTTCGCGCCCTCGCCGCGGCCGATCTCCTCGCGCAGCACCGTGGAAACGGTTTCGGCGTACTGCTCGTCGCTGAGGTCGAAGTGCCCGCCGGTCGCGGTGACGGCGCGGTCGGGCAGGGCGGCGAGGGCGGTCGCGAGCGGGACTCGTTCGTGCTCGTCGACCCGCAGGCATTCCAGCGGCATCGCGTCGTCGACGCAGGTCAGGCCGCGTTCGGTGAGCTGGCGGTAGGGGACCAGGGCCAGGGTATGCGGCCCGGCTGCCCCGGCTGCCCCGGCTGCCCCGGCTGCCCCAGTGGGGCCGGTGGGGCCCTCGGGTAGAGGTATGTCGGCGAGCCGGTCGACGACGTCGAGCCCGCCGCGCAGCACGTCGAGGTGGTCGGCGCCCTCGCGGCGCAGGAGCGCGAAGGGGCCGGGCTCGCCACCGGCGATCGCGGTGGCGAGCAGGGGGTGGAGCAGATCCATGATCGTTTCCTCGTGGCGTCGGGCGGGCCGTCGTGAGCCGACGGCCGTCCCTCACTCGCTGTGCCGAGGTGACGATGGCGGCCGCCGGGGTGGGCGGCCGCGTGCTGGACTACGCGCGCTGGGTGCGGACCGCCGATGTGGCGGCCCACCAGAGACTCCGGCGCGCGGGCATGCGGTCACTCTAGCGCCAGCGCACGGCAGGTGACGGTTCCCTCGGCGTGTGGTAGATCATTCCTGCTGAATTCCGGTCCTTCCGCTAGCCTGGCCAACAGACCGGGTAAGATCCCTGCCACGGCACTGAACAGCCCGCGGACAGTGGCGGTGGGCACGGACGGCACCGTCTACGTTGCTGACACGGGAAATTCTAGAATTAGGAAGATCGACACTGGTGGGCGGATCCGCCCGGTCCTCTTCGCATCGAAGGATCCCGACCCCTCGGGAGTTGAGATGGCGCTATTGGCGCGCGCGGTCGGCTTGGCCGTCGCTGGCGGCAGGATTTACCTGGCCGTGCCCGAGCATTCACGCATCGTGATGATCGACGCCGAGGGGCTGGAGAGTGTTGTAGCCGGTACCGGGATGAGTGGCCTCTCGGCCGACGGCGCACCGGCCACCCGGTCTCCGCTCAATGGCCCTACCAGCCTGCAGGTTGGTGCCGATGGTGTTGTCTACATCGGCGATACCGGGAACGCGCGCATTCGTCGGGTCGGTACGGACGGGAAAATCACCACAGTAGTCGTCCTCGGACCCAAAAAATCATTCGAGGTATCCGTGCGCCCACTTCTGCTGCATACCGGCAGAGCGGCTTGACGAGAGGGCGGTTCATCTCGCTGCCGCGCCCATCGCAAGGCAAGCTGCGGTCGTTGTCGCCGGCTGACCCCACGAAGCCTCCCGGGGTCGGTGATGGTTGGAGATGGGGGCCGCGGGGGACGCAGGGTCCGCCACACAGCGCACAGATCCGAGCCGCACGCTGTGTTCGGGCAATATCTACCTGACCGATCGGTATGCTGAGCGTCGTGAAGTTCGTCGCGCTTTCGCTGATCATCAATGCTCCGGACCCGCACACGGGTGTGACCATGGGGCAGCATGACAAGCTCGCCAGCGTCCTGGATCAGGCGGCGCTGGTCGAGCAGCTCGGCTACGACGCCTACCAGATCGGCGAGCGCCACGGCGCACCGTTCCTGTGCTCGTCGCCGTCGGTGCTGCTGACCGCGGTCGCCGCCCGCACCAGTCGGGTCCGCCTGCTCACCGGCGTCACCGTGCTGAGCATCCACGACCCGGTGCGGGTGGCCGAGGAGTATGCGCTGCTCGACCATCTCAGCGGCGGCCGGCTCGACCTCGTCATCGCGAAGGGCAACCACGCGCCGCACTACGCGACCTTCGGGCTCGACCCGGCCGAGCAGTGGGACGTCCTCGCCGAGAAGTACGAGCTGCTGCGCCGGCTGTGGTCGGAGGAGAGCGTGACCTGGTCCGGGCGCTACCGGGAGCCGCTGGTCGACCTGACGACGCAGCCGCGCCCCTACCAGTCGGCGATCCGGGTCTGGCACGGCAGTGCGACGAGCCGGCATTCGACGGAGCTGGCCGCGAAGCACGGCGACCCGCTGTACTCGGCCAACGGATTCTTCAAGGTGGCCCAGTACAAGGACCTCATCGACCATTACCGGCAGCGCTGGGCCGAGTACGGCCATCCGGGGGAGCCCCTGGTCGGCAGTGGCTTCCCGGCCCTGCTGATCCGCAAGACCTCCCAGGAGGCGCTCGAGGCGTACCGGCCGTTCTGGAACGCCCAGCGGGCCACCCCCGCCGCGAAGCACAACAACTCGCCGTTCTGGGAGCTGGAGGAGTTCATCGAGCAGGGCTCGGCCCTCGTCGGCAGCCCGCAGCAGGTCCTCGAAAAGATCCACCGTTTCACCGAGCTGTACGGCCAGCAGCTCACCGGCATCGGCGTCGACTCCCTGCCGATCGCCTGGCAGCGCGAGCAGCTCGAATGGTTCGCCACCGACATCGCCCCCGACCTGCGCCGCGCCTACCCCGACACGCTGTGGGAGCCCGCGTCGGCGACCGACCCGGCCGCCGCGACCCCAGCTGTCTCGCCGGCCTGACCTTCGGGTCACCCAGGCCGCGGCGAGTCCGACCGTGAGCCAGTGTGGGCCTGCCGCGGCGCCTGCGTTGCCGGTGCGGCGTTGCTGGCCCGGACGGCGGGCGGGCGTCCCGAGCGTGGCTGGTGCGGAAAGGGAATCGAGACGTGAGGCACCGGTCTCCACCCGCTCGGTGCGGCTTCGTCCCACCGGGCGGGAAGGTACCGGACCGCCGGTCAGGACTGGAGGCTGGGGGCCTGGCCCGACGGCAGGCTGTCGCCGCTTCCGTTCGCCTGGGCCGGGGGTGCGGCAGCGATGACCTTCCTGCGAGGGCCGGACCAGAACACGACCGACGTCAACACGCCGAGGACCGCGGTGGCGGCGATCCACGTGAACACGCGGGAGAAGTGGTCCACCACGGAGCCGGAGCCCTGGGCGAAGGGAAGAAGGTATACGGCGATGCCGATCAGACCGCCCACGCTGATCGACGTCTGGACGATGCCCGCGGTGACCCCGGTGACCCCGGTGACCCCGGTGACCCCGGTGTCCTCGGTGTCCTCGGGCGCGGAGCTGGAGAGGACGATGATGGTGAAGAGGGCGACGGCCAGCCCCACCCCGAGCCCGATGATGATGATTTGGGGAAGTACCCCCGAGGCATAGCCGCTGTTGTCGTCGAGCCGGCTCAGCCAGGCCGTCCCGATGAAGATCAGGATTAGTCCGGCGACGCCGCGGATCTTGAGATCGACCTTCCCGGCGTACTTCGTGATGAGCTGAGCGGCGAGCAGGATGGCCGCGCCGCGAAGGGCAGCAGGCCGAGGCCCGACTTGATCGGGCTCAGATCCAGCACGGTGTGCAGGTACTGCGCAAGGAAGAACAGGAAGCTGCCCAGCACGGTGGCCAGGAGGAGCAGGTTGACGACGCCGTCCAGCCGGTCGCGGTGCGCGAAGACCCTCCCGGGCAGCAGCGGCTCGGTGGAGCGGGAATCCACGACCGGCAGCGCGGCGAAGAGCACGACGGCGGCCGCAAGCGTGACGATCGTCCAGGTGTCGCTCCACCCGGCATCGGCGGCGTGGACCAGGCCGTAGACCGCGGTGGTGAACAACGCCAGCGCCGTTGGGCCGGCGATGGCGGCGCCGACCCTCTGCAGGACCCGGCCGACCAGCAGAACGGGGATGTTCGGAGCGAGGCCGGCGATCAGCGAGGCGACGACGACCAGGCCGAGGACGGGGAGCTTCCGTAGCGGGGCTGCCCGGCGCTCTGCCGCCTGCCGCCTGCCGGGCCGGAGGCAGGCGTCTCGGCTTCGCAGGCGCCGGACCAGAAGGTCGGCAAGCCGAGAGATTGCATGATTCTTCAATTGATGACATGGTAGTTTTCTAACGTGGAACCTCGCAGCCTCGGCCGTTCCGCGTGGTGTATCAGGGAGGAGGCGGGTGGCGGTGCAGGTTCCGCTGTACCAGGCGAAGGCGGAGCTCTTTCGGATGTTGGGTCATCCGGTGCGGATCCGGGTGCTGGAGCTGTTGCAGGCCGGGCCCACGCCGGTGCGGGACCTGTTGACGGCGATCGAGGTCGAACCGTCGAGCCTGTCGCAGCAGCTCGCGGTGTTGCGCCGGTCGGGGATCGTGACCGCGACCCGCGACGGTTCGACCGTGGTCTACGCGCTGGCTGGTGTCGACGTGGCCGAGTTGATGCAGGCCGCGCGGCGGATACTCACCGAGATGCTCGCTGGGCAGGCAGGGCTGCTCGAGGAGCTCCGCGAGGCCGAGACGAGTGCGCGGTGAACGCGGGAGCAGAGCCATCGAACCGGCCGGCGAGGTACAAGCCGTCCGCGGATCGCGCGAGCGGCGGAGCCAACCAGGTGGCGCCGAGCGGGGCGGCCGCAACGAACCGGGCGCCCTGGTCGTGGACGGTGCCGTTCGGGCAGGTCGTCAGGGCGTCGACGGGATGACCCCGAATCCGCCCGGGGCGAAGCCCGCCTACAGCATCCGCATCCGCGTCCCGGGACCGGCGGCGGCGACGGTCACGACGGTCGTTTCCGACGCTCCCGGCACGATCACGGTTCACGCCGACGAGTCGGATCCAGCGGGCGATCGTCATATCACATTGGATGCCGACGGCGGGCCCACGTTGCGCTGGCTCGTCAGTGCGCTGCGCCAGCGGCTGGGCGCGGACCTGCTGCTGGCCGAAGACCTGGTCTTCGTCGCCGCGTCCACCGGCAAGCTCGTCCAGCGGGCCTGCGCTGCGACCACGACCAGCCACGACCTGGCGTTGTCCGACGCGGACGCCGACCGACGCGTCATCGACTACCTGGCAGGCCACCCGCGCCACGTTGACCGGTTCACCGGCCGTTCCCGCAGGGTGGCGCTGCTGACCGATGCCAGTGCGGTGCTGGACTTCGAGCCGCTAGCCCCCGAGGCCGCTCTGCCAGCGGTCGAGTCCCAGGCGCTCCACCTCCACTTGGCCACTGGCCTGGACGTCGTCCCGCTGCCGGTCGCCGCACGCGACCCGGCCGACCTTGCGACCGCGATCGGCATGCTCGCCCCGGGGTTCGCCGCCACCGTCCTAGTCCACACTCACCTCCGCCGCGTCGACGCCGCCCGCGCCGCGCTCGCGTCCGACTCCCACCTGCTGCTCGACGCTGTCAACGACGGCCTCGCCGTCGCCACCACCGCCGCGGTGCTCAACTACCTGCGGGCGCGCGGCGTCAACCCGGGCCGCGCCCGCGTGGCCGTCGTAGATCCGGCCCGAGGCGGGGATCTGAGCGGCCTGCTAATCGCGGTCGGCGTCGGTGACCTCACGCTCTATGACCCGATCGAGTACGGCATCCGACCGCTGCACCGGCTCGCCGCCGACCTCGACCTGATCGTCGACCTGATCGGACTGGCGGCGCCGCCGGAGGGCGTCTTCGTACTGCGTGCCCGCCCGGAAACTCCTCCTCCGCTGGCCGCTGCCACCTCAGGGCCCCGTCCGCTGCACGCGTTGCCCGGGCTGCTGCGCGCGGCCGTCAACACCCGCCAGCCGATCACCCTCGAGGCTCGTGCCGCCGCCGTGCACGCCCTCGTCGCCGCTACGCCCTCCGGCGGGCTGCTGCCTCCCCTCGACCACCCGCGCCTCACTCCCGCCGTCGCGGCGGCTGCGACCCATGCCCTCGCCGCCGGCTGCTAGCGCGTCCGTGGCGGACCGCGCACCGGGCGCAATGATGCCGGAGCCCTTCCGCCGGGTCCTACCCGAGCGTCCCGAAAAGGACGTCGAGGTTCTCGACGATGCCGGCGGGGAGGACGCCGACGGAGAAGAGGCGGATTTGCTCGCCCGCCGGCGCAACGAGGAGGAACAGGCGCTCAATGCGGGCAGTTCCGATCCCGTCCGGATGTACCTCAAGGCGATCGGCAAGGTCCGGTTGCTCGGCGCGGCAGAGGAGGTCGACCTGGCCAAGCGGATCGAGGCCGGCCTGTTCGCCTCGGAGAAGCTCGCCGCGTCGGCGAGGAGGATCTCCCCGCAGCGGCGCCGCGACCTCGAGGCCGTCGAGCGGGACGGCCAGGTGGCCAAACGCGCGTTGGTGGAGGCGAACCTGCGGCTCGTCGTCTCGGTCGCGAAGCGTTACGTCGGCCGGGGCATGCTCCTTCTGGATCTGATCCAGGAGGGCAACCTGGGTCTGATCCGGGCGGTGGAGAAGTTCGACTACACCAAGGGCTACAAGTTCTCCACCTACGCCACCTGGTGGATTCGGCAGGGCGTCAGCAGGGCGCTCGCCGACCAGGCACGGACGATCCGGGTCCCGGTCCACATGGCCGAAACGATTAACAGGACGACCCGGATACAGCGGCAGTTGGTTCAGAGCTTGGGCCGGGAGCCGTCTCCGGAAGAGATCGCCGAGCAGATGGACCTCTCGCCGGAAAAGGTCCGGGAGGTCCTCGAGGTCGCCCGGATGCCAGTCTCGCTGGACGCGCTGGTCGGCGCGGACACGGACGCCCACGTCGGGGACTTCATCGAGGACGCGGACGCGGTGGTGCCGTTCGACGCAGTCAGTTCTGTCCTTCTACGGGAGCAGATCGACTCGATCCTGCGCACGTTGTCCGACCGCGACAAGAAAATCATCGAGCTGCGGTTCGGTTTGGCTGACGGCCGTCCCAGGACGTTGGACGAGGTCGGCCGCGAGTTCGGGGTGAGCCGCGAGCGAATCCGACAGCTTGAATCGAGGACCTTGTCGAAGCTGCGCCACCCCTCGCGCTCGCACAGACTTCGAGATTACGTGGAACAGTGAACCTCGCGGATGGTTTGGAGGGAGTCTAGCGATGGCGCGCGGCCGAGCGAAGGCTAAGCAGACGAGAGTCGCCCGGAGGCTCAAGTACCACTCGCCCGCAGTGGATCTAGACAGGCTCAGGGCGGACCTTTCTACCGAGCGGCCGGACCGCCACGACGACGAGCATGCCGTGGACCGGCAGGAGGCGGACCGCGAAGTTCTCCACGAATAGCGCGCGTCGACACGCCGGGTGCGTTCGGAACCGCGAGTAACTTGCCGAAAGCGTTCTCGCCGGACAGCTCGGTGATGCAAACCCGGAACAACGACGACGACTCATTTCGGGAGGACCATGGGACTGTTCGCCGCAATCCGACGCGTTGGCCGAATCGCCGAACCCGCCCCGCCGCGGCCCGAGTCCTCGGCCGCACCGACGCTGGTGCGCGGGTCCCTGCAGCTGCGACACGTCGATGCTGGCTCGTGCAACGGCTGCGAGATCGAACTCGGCGGGTGCTTCTCGCCGGTGTACGACGCCGAACGGTACGGTGCCCGGCTGGTGGCCAGCCCGCGCCATGCCGACGGGCTGCTGGTGACGGGTGTCGTCACCCGCAACATGGCGCAGGCGTTGCGGGACACGGTGGAGGCCACCCCGCAGCCTCGAGTGGTGATCGCCGTGGGCGACTGCGCGCGCAACTGCGGGGAGTTCGCCGGCGGGTACGGGGTGCTGGGGCCGGTCAGCGACGTCGTCGCCGTGGACGCCGAGGTGCCCGGGTGCCAACCCACCCCGACGGAGATCATCCACGTGCTCCGCCAGGTCACCGGCAGGTGAGCGGCCCCGTTCTCGCCGCGGTCCTCGCCGCGGTCACCGTGCTGGCTTGCCTGGCGGTCCTCGCCGCGCCGTCCCGGGCGCTGCCCTCGGTCGCCGGCGCCGGGGCCGGTGTCGTCGGCGCGGTCGGGGTGGTCTACGGCGTGGCCGCGATCAGTGGTGGGCTCGCGCCGGTGAGCGTCGGCTGGTTGGTGCCGCTCGCCGGGCTGCGGCTGGCCGCGGACGCGACGAGCGGGCTGTTCATGGTGGTGACCGGCGCGGTGGGAGTGGTCGTCGGGATCTACACCGCCGGGTACGCCGCGCACGGGCACATGGGTCGCACGCCGCTGTCGGTGCTGCCGTTGTTCCTTGCGTGCATGCTCGGCGTTCCGCTGGCCGACTCGGTCACGACGTTCCTGTTCCTGTGGGAACTGATGGCGCTGAGCAGCCTGCTACTGGTGCTCGCCGAGGCGCGCCGTCGCGAGGTGCGAGACGCCGGTGTGTGGTGTGCGGCCATGACCCACCTGGGATTCGTCGCCGTCCTGGTCGGCCTCGTCGTGTTCGCCGCAGCTGCGGGCGCGGAGGGGTTCCCAGAACTTAGCGCCAGTGCGGCCAGTCTTTCCCCGGCCACCAGGAGCGCGGTGTTCCTCCTGACCGTCGCCGGTTTTGGCTCGAAGGCGGGCCTGGTGCCGCTGCACGCGTGGCTGCCTCGCGCGCACCCGGAAGCGCCCGGGCCGGTGTCGGCCCTGATGAGCGCCGCGATGGTCAACCTCGGCATCTATGGCATCCTGCGTGTTGACGTGACCCTGCTCGGTCCCGGCCCCCGCTGGTGGGGCCTGGCGCTGCTGGCCGCAGGCGCGGTCACGGCGGTGTACGGCGTGCTCCAGGCCGCGGTCGCGACCGACCTCAAGCGGCTGCTGGCCTACAGCACCAGCGAGAACATGGGCCTGATCTGCGTGGCGCTCGGCACCGCGATGCTGCTCACGGCCTCGGGCATCCCGGCGGTCGCCGCAGTGGCTATGACCGCGGCGCTCGTGCACCTCGTCGGCCATGCGGCATTCAAGTCGCTGGGCTTCCTCGCCGCCGGCGCGGTCGCCGCCGCGACCGGCCTGCGTGACCTCGACGCCTTCGGCGGGCTCGCCCCACGGATGCCCACCACCACGGCCGCGTTCGGCATCGCGGCGCTCGGCGCGTCCGGGCTGCCACTGGGCTGCGGCTTCGTCGGCGAGTGGCTGCTGCTGCAAAGCCTCGTCCACGCCCTGCCCGCCGGCGGCACGATGGTCGCGCTGGTCATGCCGCTCACGGTCGGCGTCGTCGCGCTGACCACCGGCCTGGGGACCGCGGCCATGGTGAAGGCGTTCGGGGTGGGCTTCCTGGCCCGGCCCCGCAGCGCCGAAGCGGAGCGGGCGAGCGAGGTCGGGCGGGCGATGGCCGTCGGCATGGGCCTCGCAGCGCTGGCCTGCGGCGTGCTCGCGGTGGCCCCCGCGGTCCTGGCCCCCGCGCTGTCGCGGGTCCTGCCCGAGCTGCCTGCCGGCGCGGGCACCCCGCAGCCGAGGCTCGGGGCCCTGCTGCGGCTGCCCGGTGTCGGCGGGTCGATGTCCCCGGCGTTGCTCGCCCTTGGCGTGGCCGCCGGGGTCCTGCTGGCCTTCGGCGCGACGCAGTGGCGTGCCCGCCGCCGCCCGGCGCCGCGGACAGCCGAGCTGTGGGCGTGCGGCGGCGGTGCCCTCACGGCTCGGATGCAGTACACCGCGACCTCGTTCGCCGAACCGCTGCAACGGGTCTTCGACGGTGTGCTGCGCCCGGACGTCGAGCTAGCGGTCACCCACTACAGCCAGGCGCCCTACCTGGTGGCGAAGGTCACCTACCGGTCGAGGCTGCGGGACACGGTCGAGACTTCGCTGTACACGCCAGTGATCCGTGCGGTCGCCGCGGCGGCCCGGATCGCACGGCGCGCACACATGGGCAGCATCCACGCCTACCTCGCCTACGGCGCGGCCGGCCTGATCGTCGCGCTGCTGGTGGCCCGGTGAGCGCCGCCGGTGCCGCCGGCATGGTGCTGCAGGTTGCCGCGACCGCCGCCGGGGCGCCGCTGGTCGTCGGCGGCATGCGCCAGGTCCGCGCCCGTCTCGAAGGTCGGGCCGGGGCCGGCTGGGCGCAGCCGTGGCGCGACCTGCGTAAGCAGCTCGGCAAGCAGCGCATCGACCCGGCCGGCACCACCGTCGTGTTCGCCGCGGCCCCGTTCTTGCTGGCCGGCACCAGCCTGCTGATCGCGGCTATCGTGCCGGCCGTCACCACCGCTTCCCCGCTGGACCCGGTCGGGGACCTGTTCGCCGTAGTCGGGCTGCTCCTGGTCGGCACGGTCGCGTTGACGCTGGCCGGGATCGACACCGGCACGGCGTTCGGTGGGATGGGCGCGAGCCGCGAGGTCACGATCGCCGCACTCGTCGAACCGACCGTCCTCGTCGCCGGCTTCGCCCTGTCGGTGCCGGTGCACTCCTCGAACCTCGGAGAGATTGTCGCTGCCACAGTCGGCGACCCCGGCCGGGTCGCGTCGCCCGCGGCGATGCTCGCGTTCGCCGCGTTGGCAGTCGTCGTCGTCGCCGAGACCGGCCGGCTGCCGGTGGACAACCCCGCCACCCACCTCGAGCTGACGATGGTGCACGAGGCGATGATCCTGGAGTACACCGGACCGCGGCTCGCGCTGATCGAGTGGGCGGCGGCGGTGCGCCTGACCGTGCTGCTGGCGCTGCTGGCGAACCTGTTCGTTCCGTGGGGGGTCGCGGACGCCGGCAGCGGGACCGTGGGCCTGCTGGTGGGCCTACTCGCGGTCGCGGGCAAGGTCCTGGTATTCGCTGTGGTGCTCGCCGGCGTGGAGGTCTTTCTGGCCAAGTTGCGGCTGTTCCGGGTCCCGGAGTTGCTGGCCGGGTCGTTCCTGCTGGGGCTGCTCGCGGTGACCACCTCCTACTTCCTCGCCGCCCCGGGCTGAAGGGGAGAGCGGATGACGACAGCGGCCTACACCGACCTGCTGCACCTGGCCGCCGGCCTGCAGCTGCTGTGCGCGGTCGGAGCGGTGTGGCGCCGCCAACTCGGCCCCTCGGTACGCCTGCTCAGCGCGCAGGGCACGGCACTGGCCGCGATCCCGTTCGTCAGCGGGCTGTACCGACACGAAGGGCACTTGGTCGGCGTCGCGCTCGCTGTCCTCGTGCTGCGCGGCGGCATGCTGCCCTGGCTGGTTTCCCGGCTGGTCCCCACGATCGTCCGACCGGCCGCCGACTGGACGGACAGCGGTCGGTACGCCGGCAGCGACCTGGACCTGGATCTCGACGTGCCTGGGAGCGGCAGCGCCATGCGTCCCGAACCGCACGCTCACGACGACCCGGAGGAGACCCGCGAGCCCACCCCGCTGGTCAGCACCACCGTCTCCCTGCTGCTGACCGCTGCGCTGACCGCGCTGGCCTACGCCGTCAGTCGTCCGCTTGTCACGCTTGATCCCAGCCCTGCCACCCATGCCGCACCCGCCGCCCTGGCCGTCATCCTCATCGGACTGCTCGTCCTCACGACCCGCCGCCGCGCCGTGTCCCAGGTGATCGGTTTCCTGACGCTGGACAACGGGATCGCCGCGCTGGCCTTCCTGCTCACCTCCGGCGTCCCGCTCGTCGTCGAGCTCGGCGCATCGCTGGACCTGCTTCTGGCCGTCCTGGTTGTGGCCGCCCTGACCGGTCGCATGCGGGTGAAGTTCGGCGGCACCGACCTCGGAGAACTCCAGGAGCTGCACGAATGACCGACACCGCGACCGCCGTGTCCACCGCGGTGACGACCACCCCGTGGGTGACCGCGGCGATGATCACACCGCTGCTCGCGCCGCTGGCCGGCGCCGTCGTCGTCGGCGCGGCCGGCTGGCGCCGCGCGACCGGGTGCGCCAGCGTCGCCGCGGCGGTCGCCACGCTGGTCAGCGGCGGGATCCTGGCCGCCGCGGTCGGCAGCGGGCACGTGTTCGCGGCCGGGCGCCTGCTGCGAGCCGACGCCCTGACCGCTGTCATGACGATCGTCATCGGCGCGGTCGCGACGCTCGCCACCTGGGGCAGCATCGCCTACCTCGACACCGAACGCGCTCGCGGGCACACCACCTCCGCCCACGCCCGCACCTACGGAATCCTCGTCAACCTCTTCCTTGCGACGATGGCCCTGGCCGTACTGGCGAACAACCTCGGCGTGGTCTGGGTCGCAGTCGAAGGCACGACGGTCGCGACCGCCTTCCTCGTCGGACACCGCCGTACCCGCGCGTCGCTGGAAGCCACCTGGAAGTATGTGATCATCTGTTCGGTCGGGATCGCGTTGGCGTTCCTCGGCACGGTCGTCCTGTACTTCGCCAGCGTCCACGCCGGGGCCGCAGCCGCGGGCGGGGGCGGCCTGGATTTCGACACGCTCGCCGCAGCCGCCCCCCACCTCGACCCGGACGTCACCCGTCTTGCCGTCGCCCTGCTGCTCCTCGGCTACGGCACGAAAGCCGGCTTGGCGCCGTTCCACACCTGGCTCGCCGACGCCCACTCCCAGGCCCCAGCCCCCGTGTCGGCGCTGATGAGCGGCGTCCTGCTTTCCGTCGCGTTCACCACCCTGCTCCGCGTCAAAGTCATCTCCGACGGCGCGTTGGGCCCCGGCTTCCTGCGCGCCGGCCTGCTCACACTAGGCCTGGCGACGCTCCTGGTCGCCGCACTGCTGCTCGTCGGGCAACGCGACTACAAGCGGATGCTCGCCTACTCCTCGCAGGAACACATGGGCCTGCTCGCCGTCGCCGCCGCCGCCGGCACCGACCTCGCGATCGCCGCACTGCTGCTGCACGTGCTGGCGCACGGCCTGGGCAAGTCCGTGCTGTTCCTGTCCGCCGGACACCTGCAGCTCGCCCACGACTCCACAGCCATCGCCGACGCTCGTGGCGTCCTCGCCCGCGGCCCGCTGCTCGGGGCAGTGTTCGGGGTCGGCCTCGTCGCCCTGCTCGGCCTGCCCCCGTTCGCCCTGTTCTCCTCCGAGGTGGGCATTGCCCGCGGCGCGGCGGACGCGCACCTCGCCGGGCCGCTCGTCGCCGCCCTGATCGCCATGCTGGTCGCGTTCGTCGCGCTGACCCGACGCGGCATCGACCTGCTGCTCGGACCGGCCGCACCAGACGGGCCTGCACTTCGGCTGCGGCCCACCGTCGCCGCGCCGCTGGTCGTCGGCGTCGTGGCCTGCGTCGCGCTCGGCCTCACCGCCGGCCCGCTCGAGCACCTCCTGACCACCGCCGGCGGCCTGTTAGCACCACGGTGACCCGAGCGGGCGGTCAGCACAAGCGCACGCCGGGCACCGCCTACCCAACACCGGCCTGCACAACATCCGCCCGCACACCCGAGCGAGAGACCCGTGACCGTCCCCAGCCCCGATCCGCCCACGGCAGACGCCGCGACTCCCAGGACGCACCGAGCAGCGATTCCGCTGCCCGCCCGCCGCACCGCCGTCGAGGTCACCGCCACCGAACTGCGCACCCGGACGGAAAGCCTGCTCGCCGACGGCTACCGGCTCGCCCTAGTCGCCGCCCACCACGACGACCCCGCCGCCCACGGCAGCCTGACCGCCCGCGCCGCCGTCCGCGTCGTCTACCTGCTGGTGGCCGGACCACCCGACTCCCGGATCGAACTCCACCTCCACCTGGACCCGGACGCCCCGGCCGTGCCCAGCCTGGCCAAGCTGTCGTTCCCGGCCGGGCGGTTCGAACGCGAGATGCACGAC
>NZ_JANEZT010000161.1 GCF_025403405.1 Frankia tisae | reverse complement strand
CCGCTCCCTCCCACCACCTGCCGCACCGGGTCTGGTACTACCCCACGGACCCCCGCTCCGCGGGCGCCGCCCGCCGCGACCTCGCAGCACAGCTCCACGAGTGGGGGCTCGGCGAGCTGATCGATCCCGCTGTCCTGGTGGTGTCGGAACTGGCCAGCAACGCCCTCATCGCCAGCCTGCGAGCACGAGACCAGCACGGTGACGACGCTGCGGTGTCTCGGGTCGCGGTGCGCCTCACCTACGGCCACCACAACGTGATCGTCGAGGTGTGGGACGGCGTAGCGGACGTTCCGATTCTCCGGGCCGCCGACCCCGACGCGGAGAACGGCCGCGGCCTGCACCTGGTGGCGGCCCTGGCCCGGGACTCGGGCTGCTACCGGGTCCGTGTCCAGGACACCGACGGCGGCCATCGGACGAACGGCAAGGTCGCCTGGGCGATCCTGCCCCACGGCACCTCACCCGCCCGTCCCGTCACGGACACCCCGCCGGACTCGCCGGGCCTGCCACGGCGTAGCCCCGACATGCCTATCAGCGGGAACGCACCGGACCTGGACCCGGACGCCGTCGACCTCGTACTGCTGCAACGGGTGATCGACGGCCTGCGCGCCCTGAACGACTGGACACGTGACGCCACGCCAACCCGATCCGACCGGCCCGCCCTACCGACCTCGAACGGAGAAGCACTCCCATGACCGACGACTTCGCCTGCCCACCCTGGTGCCAGCAGTCCGCCGGGCACCTGCACGTGGAGACTGACGGTCCCGGGGACTACCACACCGCCGAGATCGCCCTGATCGACCTGCCGGAGATCCCCGGGCTCCGTGGGGAGACCGCCTTCGCGGTGCGGGTCGAGCAGTACGTCACCGCGGGGGCGGTCTACCAGCCGGTGATCTCCCTCGGCCTCGGCGGCGCCGGCGAACCGGACGACGACGCTTTCACCCTCGACGAGGCCGACATTCTCGCCTCCGCGATCAGCCGCGCAGTCACCGCGGTCCGCAACGCTCGGACCGGCCGCGACCAGGACGACGATGCCCAGGGATAGCGGCCCGACCGGCGCGGTGGCGAAGGTCAGCGCACCGGAGCCGACCTCGCGCAACGCCGGCCAGAACGGTGCACCGCCGCGCTGGCCCCAGAGCAGCAGCCCGCCCCCGGGAGCGATCGGGGCTGGCTTTCCTGCCCGTCGGAATGAATCAGCCGAATCGGGGGTGCGGTGGACGGTGCTTTCGCGGCATTAACCAACCGGAATTTCCGGCTGTACTTCATGGCGAAATGCGTTTCGCATGTGGGTACCTGGATGCAGCGGGTCGCGCAGGACTATCTGGTGCTGCATCTGGGGGGCGGGGGCACGGCGCTGGGGATCACCGTGGCCGTGCAGTTCGCGCCGACAGCGCTGGGCGGCGTCCACGCCAGCGTGTGGGTGGATCGGCTGGCACACCGGCGTCGGGCGATGGCCGCCGAGCAGGTCGCTGCGGCGATGCTGGCGGTGTTCCTCGGCGTGGTGGCGCTGGCTGGGGGTGCGGTGTGGCAGGTGTACCTGCTGGCGGCCGGGCTCGGGGTGAGCACGGTGGTCTCCAATCCATTGCAGCAGTCGTTGTTGGCGGAGATCGTGGATGGACCGTTGCGTTCGTCCGCGGTCGCGCTGAACAGCGCGGCGTTTACCTCCGGGCGAGTGGTCGGGTCCGCGCTCGCCGGGGTCGTGATCGCTGGGCTGGGGGTGGCCGCTGCCTGCTGGGCCAACGCGGTCTCGTTCGCGGCGGTGCTGGTGGCGCTCGCAGCGATGCGCCGCGAGGAGATGTATCCGGCTCCGCCGGTGCCGCGGGTGCCCGGTCAGGCCCGCGCCGGACTCGCCTACCTCACCCAGCGCGGTGATCTCCACGTGCTGTTTACGGTCACCGCGATCGCCAGTGTGCGGCTCATGCCGTTTCAGACGGTGCTCGTGCCGCTGCTGGTGATGGACACCTTCGGGGCGGGTGCGACCGGTCTCGGGATCGCGGGTGCCGCCCTCGCCGCCAGTGCGGTCGTCGGCCAGCTGGCGGCGGGTCGGCGACCGCCCGACGCGTGCGGAGCAGGCAGCACCCGGACGCGTCAGCCGCCAAACCGTCCTCGCGGGCGGGGGCCAGGTCCACGGGGTTGCCGAACCCGATCTATCCTCGTTGTTCGCCTTGGGCCACAGCGGATGCACGGCCCGGGTAGTGATGGCGGACGGAGCGGGGGATGTGGGCGGACAACGAAACAGATGTTGATCTTCTCGGCTTCGACTTTCTGGTGGACGCGCTTGTCGTCGCCCTCACCGAGCCTCGGCTGCTTCCGCTAACGGTCGGCCTCCTCGGGGACTGGGGTTCGGGCAAGAGCAGCCTGATGAAGATCACGCAGCAGGAGCTGTTGGAGATCCGCGCCGGCAACGAGACGCAGTCCTGCTATGCCTGCGTCGAGTTCAGTCCGTGGCAGTACGAGGACTATGACGATGTCAAGGTCGCCCTGATGACGAAGGTCCTCGACGAGGTCAGCCAGAGGACGACCGAGAAGGCGCAGCAGGAGCAGGTGTCCAGGCTGCGTGGTTTCGTCCAGAATCTGGGCCAGTGGGGACGCAAGGGCGGGCGGCTGGCGCTGACTGCCGCGCCGCTCCTGCTCCCGACCGTGCTTCCCGATATCGACCCGACGCTGGCGGAAGGGATGCTGGCAGGGGTAGCGGGCGGGGCCGGGCGGCTCCTGGAAGAGCCGCAGGACGCGACGGGGGAGGACGATGATCGAGGAGGAGCGCGCCTTGATGCTGGCCGTTTTCGTGCCGAGTTCGCGGAGCTCGTCGCATCGTTGGACGGGACGGACGCTGTCGTGGTGTTCATCGACGACCTCGACCGGTGCCTACCGGGAACGGTGGTGGACACGTTCGAGGCGATCCGGCTCTTCCTGAACACGCCGAAGACCGCTTATGTCATCGCGGCGAATCAGGCGGTCGTCGAGTCCGCGATCGACTCGCGGTACCCGCAGCTACAGCAGCCTGGTGGTGGCGGGATCGGTGCGAACTACCTGGAGAAGATGCTCCAGATCAAGGTGGTCATCCCTCCCTTGGCCGCCCCCGAGGCCGACACATACGTGAACCTGCTGCTCGCCGAGCTGCACCTCGATGACGAGCAGTTCACCGCGGTCTTGGGCGAGACTCGTGGACGTCGGGCCGCCGGGGTCTTGCAGGTGGCGTTCAACCTCGGAGTGGCCGGCGAGGTTCTGGGCGACGTGCCGGTGGAGCTCGTCCGTGACCTGGAGTGGGCCGCCAGCATCTCGGAGGTACTCGGTTCAGGGCTGAGAGGAAACCCCCGTCAGCTGAAGCGATTTCTCAACAACCTGCTTCTGAAGCATCGGAGCGCGAAGCGCCGGGGTGTCACGCTTCAGCTGCCGGTACTGGCCAAGCTCATGGCGTTGGAGGAACAGCACGTCAGCGACTTCCAGCGTCTCTACGCCTGGCAACTCACCGCGCCAGGCCCGATTCCCGAACTCGCGGCGGCGGAATCGGTCAACGCGCCGCCGGCGGATGCCGCCGGAGAGGACCCAGATGAGGAGCACACGGCTGGATCGGGAGAGGGCGGGCAGTCTGACCGGGTCCCCAGTGCTCGAAGGTCCCCAGGGGGTCGAACTCGGCGGCCGACAGACGACCAACCCGAGATCGCCGAGGAAGTGCGGAACTGGGCGGGCAAGTCGCACATCACCGCCTGGCTGCGGCTGGACCCGCCGCTCCGGGAGATAGACCTACGCCCCTACTTCACCTACTCGCGCGACAGGCTGACGCTCGGCGTCGCCGTCACACGGCTACCCCCGCGGTTGCAGGAGCTGCTGAGCAAGGTTCAGTCGGAGGTCGCGGGGGCTCGACGGGGCGCCTGCGGCGAGATCGCGACGCTCCCCGCCGGAGATCGCCTTCACTTGGTGGAGGCCCTGGTCGAAATGCTCATACGGCGGGCAGACAGTCCCGCGTTCGTCGCGGCCCTCGAACTCGCCGAACGCGCCCCCGACACCGTGCGACCCGTCTGCGAGGCCCTGATGCGCATCCCGCCGGCGGCGATCCCGGTGCACCACGCAGGGAAGGCTGCCCGGCTGCCCGGCGACAATCCCGCGGTGGCCTCCCTCCTCGAACGTTGGGAGAACAGCACCGCTCCCGGACTGGCAACCGTCATCCGGCGGGCACGTGAGATGCGCCAACTCTCGGGCAGACGCTGATGGGAACCTCGACCGACCGCACGGCGGGCAGCGGCGGCGCCTGGACTCCCCTCAAACACGCCACCGCGTCCTACACACGAGGACTCGCCACCGGTTCGCCGAACACCCCGACCTTCGCCCGGCGGGTACTCGCCCGCCACGTCCCGGTGCTGGGCGGCCCAGGTGCTGCCGCCAGTGCCAGGGCCGGTAGCACAGGGGTCCAGCGGCTCGGCGCGCTGCTCGCCGGCGTCGGCGGCGAGGGCCTCGAAAGCACCCTGGGCTCTTTCGGATTGTCCGCGCTTATCGGCCGGACACGCTTCGACGTCCTCGACGAGATGATCACTTTCGTCGCCGGGGATGGGGACGACCTCGACTCGCAGGCCGCCCGGGACGCCGTGTGCGACGTCCTGGAGGAGGTGTTCGGTGACGCCGACACCTGGGCCGACCTGACCAGCACGGCCGACGCGACGGTCACCCGGGAGACCCTGGCCGCCCTGCTGGAGTCGTTTCTGGCTCACTACATCTACAACCGGGTTCCGGTCATCGCCGAACGGCTCACCCGCATCTCCGACCCCCACGCCGTGCGCCGGGCGGACGAGGAGATGCGTCAGATCATCCAGACTATGGTCTCGCTCCGGCTTCCCGACGACCCGTTCGCGGTGGACTGGTCGGGTCGTCAGGGGCGGCAGATCGCGGACGACGCCCTCCGCGCGACGTACGAGGCCATCCAAGGGCTGGACGGAGACCAGCAGTGACCGACTATCTGGTGCGAAGCGACCTCACCACGCCCGCTGCGGAGCCTGACGATGTCCGGCTTCTGGACTGGTCGCCGGGCCAGACCGCGGCCACGATCCAAACCGGCGATGCTGGGCCCGAGTTCTTCGCCGGCTGGCGACCGCCCCGCCCGGCCGCCGACCTGATGGTTCTCGGAGCGGCGGTCTATTGCGCGGACAAGACCACCTTGCGACGTGGCACGGTCGACTCTTGGACCAGGGACATCACCCTACGGCTCCCCGTGGGCGATACCGCCAGCTGGCAGCGCGCCGACTTCGAGACACCCCTGCGCTTCCTGACCGGCGACCGCTGGCAGCTCCGGCCTTACCACGCCGCTCGACACCCCTTGACCCAGGTCAGCGATGTTCCCCAAGTCAAGGGAGTGGTCGGACTTGGTGTCGACGGCGTGTGCCTGTTCTCCGGAGGGCTCGACTCGTTGAGCGGCCTTATCGACCTCCTGGAAGCCGACCCCGGTCGGCGTCTGTGCCTGGTGTCCCACCACGAAGGCGGGCGGGCGTCCACCGCCCAGCAGCACCTGCTCGACGCCCTCCGCAGCCATTACGGCGCTGAACGCATCATGTCCCGCCGCCTCTACCTGCGACCCGCCCCAGCGAACGGCCAGCAGGCCCACCCACTTCCCGGGCCGCGTGAGAACACCACCCGGTCGCGATCCCTGCTCTTCCTGGCCGCCGCGTTGACCCTCGCCGCGGCAGAAGGCGCCGACGTGCCGGTTTACCTCCCCGAGAACGGGTTCATCGGCCTCAATGTCCCGCTGACCCGAGCCCGCGTCGGCAGCGCGAGCACCCGTACGACACACCCGCACTTCCTGCGACGGCTCGCGGAGGCCACCACGGCGATCGGAGTCTCGAACCCCATCGTCAATCCATACCGCCTGTCGACCAAGGGCGAGATTCTCGCAAGGTCGGCCAACAGCACGCTACTGCAACGCCTCGCCCCGCTCAGCGTCTCCTGCTCCCACCCCGAAACCGCACGCTATGTTGGGCGCAAGCAAGGCAACTGCGGATACTGCTTCCCTTGCCTCATCCGCCGCGCCTCCCTCGCGCACGTCGGCTGGGACGACGAGAAGTACGCCTACGACGTGTTCGATAACGACGACCTGGCAAGGCTGCTCCGTCGCCGCAGCCGACGCGGCGCGGACCTGCGAGCCGTCGTCAGCGCAGCGGTCACCGACAGCCCGGACCGCGACGTCCTGCGCAATGGCCCACTCCCGTTCGGTGAACGCGCCGCCTTCACCGGCGTCTGGCGGCGCGGACTCGCGGAACTCCGAGCCTGGCTCACCAGCCGAACGGGCACCGACCTCACCGACCTGATGCAGGCCGCACCATGACACCGGCCACGCTTACTGACACGCACTGTCACATCGACGCGTACGACGATCCCCTCGCCGTTCTCGACGAGGCCCGCGCCGCGGGAGTACACGTCGTCGCCGTGACCGAGGACCCCGGCAAGCATCGCCTGCTCCGTGCGCGTCTCGGCCGCCGCGCCGGCGTCGAGGTGGCACTCGGTCTGCACCCCCTCCGTGTTGGCGCAGCGAGTCCTCACGAGTTGACCCGGTTTCTGCGGCTTCTACCTCAGTCGACGTGGATCGGTGAGATCGGGCTGGATTTCTCCCGCGTCGGCGCACAGACCCGCCACCAGCAACTCCGCGCCTTCGAGACAATCCTGGCAATCCCAGAACTGCGGACGCGGCCGGTCACCGTCCACAGCCGGGGTGCCGAACGCGAAACCATCGCCCGCCTCACACAGGCCGGAGTGCCAGCTATTCTCCACTGGTACACCGGACCGCTCGCGGCCATCGACGACGCACTCGCCGCAGGACTGTTCTTCTCCATCAATCCTGCGATGATACGGACAAAGAAGGGTGCAGCGCTCCTCCGAAATATTCCGCGGGACCGGGTGCTCCTGGAGACCGACGGCCCTTTCGCCCGCCACGGCGGGCGGCCCGCCCATCCCGCTGACCTCGTGGGCACACTGAAGCTTCTTGCATCCCTCTGGGAAACATCGGCAGCCGAGACACAAACAACGATCTCGGACAATCTTCGTCGACTGCCCGGAGCCCCCGCTTCCTGAGACAAGCGCACATCCTCACACAGCGTTGAAGGCACGTTAGTCGGTGCCTGCTCGTAGCCTTGGCTACGAGTCCGCCGTGCGGTCCTCTTGCGTCGAGTTCGCCCGCTGGTCATCGATGATCCGGTTCATGAGCTCCACCGTCGACAGGTACAACCAGAATACCCAGTCCAGATAGAAGTCGTCGTAATCACGTTTCTGCTTTGCGTCTTGGTGGCGAATATGGAAGTTGTTGGCGATGTCGAACAAGGCGCCACGGTCGGACTTCGCCAGCACCTCTCGCAGTATCCCGTGACGACGCTCCTCGATCACCAGCGCCAGAGCTGCAACCGCGGAGCGCCTCTGGTGCCGCCCGGCCCCACGGCCGCGAAACAGCGAGATCGCGTGCCGAACCTGGTCGTCCTGCTCGCTTGTCTCTCGGGCAAGCAGCGATCGCACAAGTTCCGAACGTTCGTCGTCGGTCACATCGACGAGTCGACCAACGTCGGCACCTTCATCCGCAAGGCGGTAGCGGATGTCACTTCGACGAAGGAGACTGTTTACTCGCCAACGGTACACCGTGCGGCCGGACGCGAGATCGAACTCGCTATGGTGCCACCCGCACTCGCCGAACGAGTGATGCCGTCGTTGCCGCGGCCGTGCTACAAAATCATGCAGGACCTCGATCATCTGGAAGAGGTTCTCTCGGTCCGTAGCCAGCATCTCCGGGTCGATGGGCCATGTAGTCTCCCCGCCAAACGCGTCTTCAATCAAGTATGCGGGAGACGGGTCATACTGATCGTCGACGCAGTCCTTACCGAATCGCCGCTCGAAGTAGCCCGCGACTTCGAGCTCACGGACGAGATCTACATACTGGCGAGCCAGTGCGTTCATGCTCAAGCTCACCGGCCCACGTCGCCCTCGCGCCCGCTCTCGCCAATAGGGCTCCCGGGGAGGTGGATCTTCGTGGAGGCTTTCGGCATTGACCATGAGCTCGCGCAGGAAGAGCTGCTTTCTCGTGAAAATCTGCCCTTGACGTGGGCCGGATGATCCGAATCCGTAACCCGGTTCGGTTACTTCCCGGAAATCGACGACGGGGCCTCCTGCATAGCCGTGAACAAACGCATCTTCCAGCAGCAGCTCGCATCGGTCGTTCCAGTCGCTCATATCGCGCCTGTTCAAGAGCTCGGCAGATTCTGCTACGAACAGCGCTCGGGGCCAGACCAACTGGTAGTCAGGCTCGGCAAAACGGGCGGTCACCACACCATCATCCCGTACCGTCACGGCGATCGCGCTACTGGCCCGGCCGGCACACCCCTGCTGGTAAGGAGAAGCCGCGGAACGGCACGGACGTAGACGACCATGCCGACGACCTCGACGAGGGTGTGTATGACCACGGCCACCGAGGCCCCCGCCCTCGGACCGCTCCCGCACGCCGCTCTGGCCTCCGTGCCGGTGACGCTAGCGATGCCCGCCTGCGCCGCGTGCTGCGCGCTGCCGCTGTTGGTCGGCGCAGGGATACTTACGGCCGGATTCGCCGCCGCGGTCAACCAGATCCTGATCGCCGCCGCGATCGCGCCGGCCGTCCTCGCGGTTGTCCTGGTGGCATGTCGCCAGCGTCGCAAGGCTGCCGCACACGCCACGCCTGGGGGTCCTGCGACTGCGGCGGAGGATGCGCCTGCTGACACCAAGGCAGGACGGGTCACCGCCCTCGCCGCACTGACCGTGGTCGCCAGGCACAGGCGAGTGGCGAGACGGCCTCCTTGCCATCCGCCTGGCCGCTGTCCGGCGGCCTTCATGCGTCCGCGGCCCGCGAGCAGTACAGCGAGGCCGGCGGGAGTCGAGGTATGACGCCATCGAGAACGCCTGCGGAAACAGCAGCGCCGAGCCGAAGCCCTGGACAAGGCGCGCGACGACGAGAATGTTCTGGTTCACCGCGAGGCCGCAGGCGGTCGAGGCAACGGTGAAGATGTTCACTGACAGCGGCGAACAACCAGTGTTGTCGGCCCTTGGCCGGTTGTCAGGCAGGAGACATGGGGCCTAACGCGTGCGGCACCTCGTCCCATGCGGTGCTCACAGCCGGTTTTGTGGGTCCGGGGCGGCAGGGTGGAAGCGGCGCAGCCGCAGGGAGTTGGTGACGACGAACACGGAGCTGAACGCCATCGCGGCTCCGGCGATGAGCGGGGAGAGCAGGCCGAGGGCGGCCACCGGGATCAGCACGACGTTGTAGGCGAAGGCCCAGAACAGGTTGCCTTTGATCGTGCGCAGCGTCCGGCGGGACAGTCGGATCGCGTCGGCGGCGGCGGTGAGGTCCCCGCGGACGAGGGTGATGTCGGAGGCTTCGATCGCCGCGTCGGTGCCGGTGCCCATGGACAGGCCCAGATCGGCCGCGGCCAGCGCGGCGGCGTCGTTCACCCCGTCGCCCACCATTGCCACCACCTTGCCTTGACGCTGCAGGGCGGCCACGGCGTCGACCTTCTGCTCCGGCAACACCTCGGCGATCACGTCTGCCTCGTCGATGCCGACGGAGGCGGCCACCGCGGTGGCCGCGGATCGGTTGTCCCCAGTGAGCAGGACTGGGCGTAGGCCCAGGTCACGCAGCTGCGTGACAGCGGCGGTACTCGTGGGCTTGACGGTGTCGGCGACCACGAGGACGCCTCGGACCTGGCCGTCCCAGCCGACGAGGACGGCGGTGCGGCCCGCTGCCTCGGCGGTGTCCTTCGCTGCCTGCAGTGTGGCGTCAGGGGACAGGCCCCAGTCGGACAACAGTGCGGCACGACCGATCGAGACCGCATGCGTGAGATCGCCGAGGGTGATGGTGCCGGTGACGCCGAGGCCTGCGGTGGCGCTGAACTCGCCGACCGGTGGAAGGGTCCCGAATTTTTCGACCGCGGCGGCGGCGATGGCCGCTGCGATGGGATGTTCACTGGCGGACTCGAGGGCGCCGGCGAGAAGCAGCACCTCGTCTGGGTCGATACTGGTCGCCGCGTGCACGGCGTGCAGGCTCATCCGGCCGGAGGTGACGGTGCCGGTCTTGTCCAGCACGATGGTGTCGACGCGGCGGGTGGACTCCAGTACCTCCGGGCCCTTGATCAGCAGTCCGAGTTGCGCGCCCCGTCCGGTACCGACCAGCAGCGCGGTCGGGGTGGCCAGGCCCAACGCGCACGGGCAGGCGATGATCAGCACGGCGACGGCGGCGGTGAAGGCGTGGACGCCACCGTGGCCGGTGGCCAGGGTGGCGAGCAGTGTCCCGACGGCCAAGATCAGGACGGCCGGTACGAAGACGGTGGAGATTCTGTCCGCGAGCCGCTGCACTGGCGCTTTCCCGGACTGGGCGTCGAGGACGAGGCGGGCTATCTGTGCCAGCCGGGTGTCCGTGCCAACCCGGGTCGCGCGGACGATCAGTCGTCCCCCGGCGTTGACGGTCGCGCCGGTCACCGGATCGCCCGCGCTCACCTCGACCGGCACGGACTCGCCGGTGAGCAGACTCTCGTCGATCGCCGATGATCCCTCGACGACGACACCATCGGTGGCGATCTTCTCTCCGGGTCGGACCAGGAACGTGTCACCGGGCTGCAGCTGCTCGACCGGGATGCGGGCCTCGACCCCGCCGCGCAGGACCGTGACGTCCTTGGCGCCGAGGTCCAGCAGCGCGCGCAGCGCGGCGCCCGAGCGGCGCTTGGCACGGGCCTCCAGATAGCGGCCGGCGAGCAGGAAGACCACGACGGCGGAGGCGACCTCAAGATAGATGTCACTGGCGCCGTCGCCCGCGCTGGCGGTGAGGTCAAAGTGCATCCGCATCCCGGTCATGCCCGCGTCGCCGACGAACAGCGCGTACAGCGACCAGCCGAACGCGGCCAGGGTGCCCATCGAGACCAGGGTGTCCATCGTCGCCGCGCGGTGTCGCAGATTCGTGAACGCGGCGCGGTGGAATGGCCAGCCACCCCATACGACCACCGGGCTGGCCAGGGTGAGGGACAGCCACTGCCAGTTGTCGAACTGCGCGCCCGGCACCATCGCCAGGACCAGTACCGGCAGGGTCAGGATCGCCGAGATCAGCAGCCGTTGCTGCAATGATGCCGACGGATGAGCGCCTTCGTCCTGGGGTGGGCCCGCTGGTGGTGTGGTGTCGCGGGTGGGTTGCGGGGGTAGTCGGGCGGTGTAGCCGGTGGCTTCCACCGTAGCCACCAGATCCCCGGGGCCGAGCATGGCCGGGTCGTAGTGGATGGTCGCCGTCTCGGTGGCGTAGTTGACCGTGGCAGCGACACCGTCGAGCCGGTTGAGCTTCTTCTCGATCCGCGCCGCGCAGGAGGAGCACGTCATCCCACCGACGGCCAGGTCGATGGCCACGGCCGGCGTGGCCGCCCGGGGCTGTCTGATGGTGAGGTCGCTGCCGGCCATGCGTGGCTCCTCCTGCGATGGTTGCCGCGCGCCTGCTCAGGACGGGAAGTCCGGACAGCCGCCGTGGGGGACGGGGGCGGTCAGACGTCGACGAGCGTGTAGCCGGCCGCGTCGACCGCGCCGCGGATCTCGTCGTCGCCGAATCCGTCGCCGGTCACCGTGACGCGACCGCTCGCGAGGTCGACGTCCACGGCCTCCACACCGTCGATCCTGCCGACTTCGCCGCTGACCGAACTCACACAATGTCCGCAGGTCATTCCAGTGACGGTGTAGGTCATCACTGCCATCTCCGCTGTCCTCTCACGTGAACCGCTTACTCACCAGATGCGCCCCGACGTCCGATGCGGTCCCGATCGCACCTGCAGGGCGCTGTCATCACCACCACCATACCCCAGGGGGGTACCACCTGCTAGGGAGCGTCATCGGGTCAACGCGGTCAACTGGGGCGCCCGGTCCCGCGGGTGCCGCAGCGGTGTGAAGGACGACCGGGATGATCAGGCCGTCACGGAGAAGCCGTGGCGCGGGGCCGCCGTGGTGGGTGGCACTCTGGGCGTCGCGCGCACGGCCGCGCATCCCGACATCACGGTGAACGCCCAGGAGCAGGTCGACGAGGGGTTCTGCCTGACCGGACGGAACGCCGGGCCCGCCCTCGCGGACCAGGACTTCTCATCCAGGTCGTGCTTCCCACAGGTTGGACCGCGTTCAAGGCACTGCGGACCGCCTGGGAAAGGTGAACATCGGGTCGCCAGAACAGTTCGGCGGGAAGGCTAGCCGCGGTATGAGCCGATCGGCACGAGTCCCATGAAGGCTGCGCCGTGGATGCCGGCCGCTCGAAGCAGCCCCCGCTCGTTTCGCAGCCAGCCCGGGAGGCTTCCTGGTGCCCTGGCCGGGCGTCGTTAGTCGGGGGGTTTCAGTCCGGCGAGGGTGACGGTGACGAGTCGGTGGACCGCGGCTGCCGAGGGCAGGTTGCCGGCGGCGGTAAGGGCGTGCAGGCAGTAGCTCGCGAGCTCGTCGGGGACGACGTCGTCGCGGAGGTCGCCGGTTTTCGCGCCGTCGGTCAGCAGGTCCCGGATGAGGTCGTGCAGGTGCTGCTGGGCTCGGATGACGTGACCGCCTCGATGCAGGAGCGCGGCGAGTTCGGTGTCGTGGCGCTCGTGGGCGATGAGCGCCCAGGCGTGCAGGACCGCTTCCAGCCGCTTCCCGGGCGCGGCGTGATCCCGGATGTGAGCGAGGTGCTCGAGGTGGCTGGTGATGTGGCGTTCGTGCCAGGCCAGCAGGATCGCCTCGACGTCGGGGAAGTACTTGTACAGCGTCGCGCGTCCGATGCCGGCCCGTTCGGCGATCGCCGACATCGTCACCGAGGACAGTCCGCGTTCGGCTACCAGGGCCGCGGTGGTGTCCAGGACCGCGTCGCACACCGCGCGCCGGTGCGCCTCGATCGTGTCGCTCCAGATCCTGGGCACGCCCCATAGCGTACGCGGCGACGATGGCCGACAACATGACTCGACATCGACATAGTGTCTCGTAAACTGCGGTGGTCATCAGCAGACCCGTGATCGCAGCACAGAGGACGACTCATGGCCGACCTGCCCTTTCATCCCGACCGCGACAACGACCCCGGGGCGGCGTCGCCGCGTGGCTCGACCGGCCGCAAACCTCGATGGAAGTCCGTGACCGTGGTCGTCCTCGCGGTCGCCGTGGTGGCGCTGTTCGTCGTCCTGCATCTGACCGGCGTCGTCGGTCCCGCCGAGCATTAGACCCGGGACGCAGGCATATGAGCAGGGGAGCCCGCAGATGATCGAGGCGATCGGCCTCAGTAAGCGCTACGGCGCCACCTGGGCGGTCGAGGACCTGTCGTTCACCGTGCCGCCGGGTGCGGTGACGGGGTTTCTGGGCCCGAACGGAGCCGGGAAATCGACGACGATGCGCATGATCCTGGGTCTCGACGCACCGACGTCGGGCTCGGTCACCGTCCACGGCCGGCCCTACGTCGGATACCGCCGTCCGCTGTTCGAGGTCGGGGCGCTGCTCGACGCCCGAGCGGTACACGGGGGGCGCAGCGCCTACAACCACCTCTTGTGCCTCGCGCTCAGCAACGGCATCGGCCGGGCCCGGGTGAACACCGTCCTCGACCAGGTGGGACTGCGCGGCGTCGCCCATCGGCGCTGCGGTGGCTTCTCCCTCGGCATGTCCCAACGCCTGGGCATCGCCGCCGCGCTGCTCGGTGACCCGCGGGTGCTCATGTTCGACGAACCGGTCAACGGCCTGGATCCCGAAGGCGTCGTGTGGATACGCACCCTGCTGCGGGCGTTGGCCGCCGAGGGCCGCACCGTTCTGCTCTCCAGCCATCTGATGAGCGAGATGGCCCTCACCGCCGACCGGCTGATCATCATCGGGCGAGGGCGTCTGATCGCCCAGACGACGGTCGCGGAGTTCCTCCGCGGCGGCTCGGACAGCTACCTGCGGGTCCGCTCGCCCCAGGCCGACGCCCTCGCGACGCTACTGGAAGCCCAGGGCATCGGCGTCACCCGGCAGGACGATCACACACTGCGCATCACCGGCGCCGACGGTGCCACGGTGGGTGAGCTTGCCCGGGTGCACGGGTTCGCGCTGCAGGAACTTTCGGCGCACCAGGCATCCCTGGAACAGCGATACATCGAACTCACCGGCGACGCTGTCGACTACCGCACGGTCGAGGGCACCCGCGTCCCGGCCCCGAACTGAGGCCGGACATGGTCACCCTCGCAC
>NZ_JANEZT010000160.1 GCF_025403405.1 Frankia tisae | reverse complement strand
ATGGCGTTGGGTGGCTCCGCCGGTGCGGTGGCGAGCAGGATCGCGGCGGTCACGGCCGCGGCGACCGCGGTCACCCCCGCACCCGGGATCAGCACGCCGCGCCGCTGCCTGGGCCGGCGGGTGGCCCGCCGCTCGCGGGGGAGCGTCGGGGTCGGCTCGCCGCCGGCCGCGCGCAGGCGGGTGACGGGCGTGCGGCCACCGGGCAGGGCGACGTCGGCGTCCGCGCCGTCGGCCGCCGCGGTGCCTGCGGTGGCGGCGATCTGGGTGAGGATCCGGTGGGCGTCCGGCCGGCGTTCCGGCCTCTTGCGCAGGCTGGCAGCAACCACACCGCGCAACGGGCCGGGCAGGCCGCTGAGGTCCGCCTCACCGTGGACCGTCCGGTAGAGCAGCGCGTCCAGGGGGCCGCCGCCGAAGGGCGGGCGCCCGCTGGCGGCGAAGCACACCGTCAGGCCCCAGGAGAAGACGTCGGCCGCGGGCCGCGGGCGACGCGTGGTGGTCAGCAGCTCGGGCGCGAGGTAACCGATGCTGCCCATCACCACGCCGGAGGCGGTCATCATGCCGGGCAGGCCGGCGACGATCCCGAAGTCGATCACCTTCGGGCCGTCCGCGGCCAGCATGACGTTGCCCGGCTTGAGGTCGCGGTGCACGACGTCGGCGTCGTGGATGGCGCACAGCGCCTCCGCGAGCCCGCGGGCCACCTCCCACAGCGCCTCGCCGGACAGCGGCCCGCCGGTGGCGACCGATGAGTAAAGGGTGGGTCCCGCCACGTACTCGGTGGCGATCCACGGCTGGTCGCCGTCGACGTCCGCGGCCAGCAGCCGGGCCACCCGGGGGCTGTCGATCGCGGCCACTGCCGCGGCCTCCCGGTGGAAGCGGTGGCGGAACGCCGTGTCGGCGGTGTGCTCCTCTCGCATGACCTTGACCGCGGCCCGGGTGCCCGCGCCGTCCTCGCCGAGGTACACGATGCCCATGCCCCCGCTGCCGAGCCGACCCATCAGCCGGTACGGACCTACTTCGGGCGGATCGCCCGCCCGCAAAGCCTTCCAGGACACGCCACGTCCCCCTCGGATGCTGCGTCGCGCCGAGGCCGCGCCCAGGCGCCGCCGTGTCGGGCACCGGGGGTGCGGCGACACCACGAACGCCGGCACGCCCGGTCGCGGCCCACGCCGCTACCCGACCAAATCAGTTGTACCCGGACGATTAGGGCGGAATGTTTACCGGGCGAGCACTGTCGGTGAACGTGACCTGGTCGGGCTGGTACCCCCGAGGGGTGGGTTTGGGCCAGCCGACCAACCGACCCGACCGGACGACGCAGAGGCGATTACCCCACGTTCACCTGCACGTTCGGTCGGGTTCGGCGATCGAGGGGCTAGCGGGCGGCCAGCCGGCGGACGTCCGCGGCGGAGGTGCCTAGCCCGGTTGGGCTACCGAAGGGCCGTCGGTCGGCGGAGGGGTGGTAGCGCAGTTCGGCCTCCTCATATCGGTGCGTCCCTTGGTGCCAGCGCAGGACGCCGGCCAACCAGTTCTGGAGCCCCCGGGCGTAGGAGCCGATCGCCGCGCGGGCGTCGCCGTCGAGGTCGAGACGGTCGAACAGGTCGGGCAGCTCACTGTCCACGACGTGCTCGAACTGCCGTATCCGAGCGGTCATGAGCCCGTTGACCACCTCGACGGCGCGGCCGCGGTCGCAGCCGAGGAAGTTCTCGACGACCAGCACCGCATTGTGGATCTCGCCTTCGAACTGGATCTCCTTCTGGTAGGAGTAGATGTCGTTGAGCAGGCAGGAGAAGTCCGCGGCGGCGTTCTCCAGGGCCCGCAGCGGCCGGGTCCGGAAGACCTGCGCCGGCACGCTGTTCCCGCGGGCCAGCCGGCTCAGGCTCATCGTCAGGTCCGAGCCGAACGTCGCGCGGCGCATCTCCAGGTAGTCGACGGGGTCGGGGATGCGGTTGTAGACCTGGTTGTCCAGCTCCCACAGCCAACTGTCGATCATCACCTCGACGGCCCGGCGGAACGTGGCCTGCGCGGCGGGTTCCAGCCCCCTGGCGGTGCGCTCCCACAGGTCGGCGAGGCCCCGCTCCAGGGCGTTGACCGGCGGCTCGGTCAGCGGGCCGTCCACCGGCATGAAGGAACGCAGCCGCTCGTTGCACAGCTTCGCCGCGGCCAGGTTCCGGGACGCACCGAAGATCACCGGGTAGTAGTCGTCCGCATAGGTTCCCCAGGTCAGCCAGCCTGTCGTGAGGTCGAGCTCGTCGGCGGTCGCGTCCGGGTGGATGCCCGCCGAGCACAGGGCGAAGTCGGCCGCGCGCAGTTTGTGCTCGTCCCAGATGCCCGGAACCCGGTCCAGCAGGCCCATCGACCGCGCCCAGCGGACGACCTCCTGTCGAGAGGAGTCCAGGTGGGGGCTCTGCCCGGTGGTGTAGGGCAGGTAGAACTCCGGCAGCGGGGTCGGACCGACGACCCGGAACGGCACGTTGGCGAACGACCGGATCCGCCGCGGTGCGGTGGCGAGCAGCGACGGGATGACCCGGATGGCCGAGGTGCCGAGGCTGGGGATCCCCGGGATACCGGGCAGTCCGGCGGCGGGGACGAGGCTGCCCGCCCCCCCGAGCCCGGCGGCGAGCCCGAGGCCGGCGACCGCGTCGGGCGTCGCCTCGCGGTTCATGTAGCGGCTGGAGCGCAGGTGCCACTCGTGCCCGCCGGACTGCCAGTCCTGCAGACCCTTGACGTACGCCAGCGTCGCGAGCCGGCCCGCCGGGTCGATGGCGTGCTCGTCGAGGACGGCCGGCAGCTCGGTGGCCGCGGTGTGCTCGAACTGGTGCAACCGGGAGGTCAGCAGGTCGTTGACGGTCTCGGCGGCGGCCTGCGTGTCGATGTCGAGGAATCGCTCCACGACCAGCACCCCGTTGCTGAGCTCGCCCTCCTCGGTGACCTCGCGTTCGTAGGAGAACAGGTCGTTGCGCAGGTGCACCGCGTCGGCGAAGGTGTCGCGCAGCACCTGCAACGGGCGGGTGGCGGCGACGCGGGCGGGAACCTCGGCGTCGGCGGCGTGCTCGACGAGGTTCGCCGACCAGGGGGCGCCGCCGACCTTGCGGCGCATCTCGACGTACTCGATCGGGTTGGCCAGCCGGGCGGCGTTGATGTTCTCGAGTTCCCAGAGGGACTCGTCGAGCAGGTTGCGGGTGCTGACGGCGAAACGGGCCCGCCAGTCGGCGGATCTGGCCGGCACGGTCCGCGTCCACAGGTCGGCCAGGCCCCGCTCCACCGGGTTCGACGGCTCCTCGGTGATCTCACCCTCCACCGGCATGAAGGCGGGGAGCCGGTCGAGGTAGGCCTGGGCGCCGGCCAGGTCGTGCGACCGCTTGTAAAGCTCGAGGAAGTGGTCGTCGAAGTAGAAGACCCAGACGTACCAGTCGGTGATCAGGTTCAGGCGATCGGCGGTGGCGTCGGGATGGGTGTAGCCGCACAGCAGGGCGTAGTCGTGGGCGTCGAGGTCGTGCTCGGTCCAGATCGCGATGCCGTGCTGGGGAGTGTCGATCATCTCCATCTCGCGAGCCCACGCCCTGCTGTGTTCCCGGGCCTGCTCCAGATGGGGACTCAACCGCGCCGGATAAGGCACGTAGAACTCGGGAAGGGTGAAAGGCTGCATGGTTCAGCGTCCGATCTCGACGCTCTCCAGGATCCCGAGCGCGTCCGGCACGAGGACGGCGGCGGAGAAATAGGTCGTCACGAGGTAGGAGATGATCGCCTTCTCGTTGATACCCATGAATCGGACGGACAGCCCCGGCTCGTATTCATCGGCGAGCCCGGTGTGGTGCAGGCCGATCACGCCCTGGTTCTCCTCACCGGTGCGCAGCGCGAGAATGGACGTCGTTCCGGCGGCGCTGATCGGAATCTTGCTCACGGGCAGCAGCGGCACGCCACGCCACGCCGGCACGTGCTGGTCGTGGAACAGGACGGTCGCCGGGTAGATGCCCCGCGCCGTGGCTTCCCGCCCGAAGGCCGCAATGGCCCGCGGGTGGGCGAGCAGGAAATGCGTGCTGCGCCGCCGGCTGAGCAGCTCGTCGAGGTCGTCCGGGGTCGGCGGGCCTGAGCGGGTGTGAATGCGCTGGCGCAGATCGGCATTGTGCAGCAGGCCGAAGTCGGGGCTGTTGATCAGCTCGTGCTCCTGGCGCTCGCGCAGCGCCTCGACGGTGAGCCGCAGCTGCTGGGAAAGCTGGTTGATCGGCTCGTTGTAGAGGTCGGCCACCCGGCTGTGGATGCGCAGCACCGTCTGGGCGACGCTCAGCTCGTACTCGCGCGGCGCCAGCTCGTAGTCCACGAACGTACCCGGCAGATCCGGCTCGCCGGAGTGCCCGGCGGCGATCGCGATCTCCGCCTCGCCCTGCTTGTTGCTTGCCGGCTGAGGCCGGCTGCGGTAGTCCTCCAGGTGCCCGCTGAGCTCGGCGTCCCGCCCGGTGATCTCGGTGAGTTGCTGGCGGGAGAGCACCAGCACGGTGGTCGCGGTCAACGCCCGGGCGGTGTACTCCCAGGACAGCTCCGACTCGACGAGGACGTCGTCGCCGAAGTACTCGCCATCTGCAAGCACCCCGAGGGACCGCTCGTCGCCGTACGCGCCGGGCCCGAACTTCCCGACTTTGCCATGGGCGATGAGGAACACCTCGTCGGCGGGCGCGCCCGTCTCCGCAAGCACGTCGCCCGCGGAGTACTCCCGCTGGACGAACCGGTCGGCGAGGCCGGCGAGCGCCCCGCCGCCGAAGCCGCGCAGCGCGGGCAGCTCGGCGAGCTCGCCGGGCACCACCCGCACGTCGGACCCGACGGACGTGAACGCGATGAGCCCGTCGCCGAGCACGTAGGTCAACCGGCGGTTGACCCGGTAGACACCGCCGGCGGTCTGCACCCAGGGCAGCACCCGCAGCAGCCACCGGGAGGTGATCTCCTGCATCTGCGGGACGGACTTGGTGGTCGTCGCGAGGTTGCGCGCGGCCGCCGTGCTCAGACTCAGCCGGAGGTCCTCGCCGGGGGCGGCGGGGCCGGTCGCTCCGGTGTCGGTCGGTACGGGCTCGGTCATGGCAGAATCCACCTATCCTTGGTCTTCCAGGGGCTGGGGCGAAACCCTTGGGCTATGGAGCGAAACCTTGAGGCTCGGCGATCAATCCTTGCGATCAAACCTTGGGGCTGTGCGGTGAAACCAGGGGCTGGCGTGGAACGGTGGCGCGCCCGTAGGCCGAACCCGCGCACGGAAGAATGACGGCATCGCGACGATTTCCGCGATCTTTTTCCGGTGGGACCCGGGTCCGAGGTGAGGCTGGCAGCCTCGTCAGGTCAGGACCTGAACAATGGGCACGCGCGGGCTCCGGTCGTCCGCGACACGGCTGATCGCACCGTTGAGCGCTCCATATACCAGTAACCCCCGTGGGTGTCGCGCGGTTCGCCGACATGCGCATTTTTTCGTGCTGGCAGGCGCGTCTCTCGCCGCGCATCGGCAAGCCTCCCGCACCGGTGGCGTGGACGGCAAGCACTTTGCGGAACCAATCGGAGACTGGCCCGGTAAGAGGACCCCTTCTAGCCCCACCTCGGGGCACGTAGTCACAGACAGTAAATGCTTGCGCGGTCCCGAGAATTCTTCGGAATGAATGGCCGGCGTTCTGGTGAACCGTACGGAGGGTTGTATCTAAATTGCCCGTCCGGGTGCGGCCGGCATGGCTGAAAGGAAGCCGGGCGTCGCAACCGTCGGCCGTGGGCGCCCTCGGCTGCCGGCCGGGCCGGCGAACCGTTCGCCTGGCCTGGTGCGGCGGCAGGCGGGAATGTGCGGGCCGCCGCCGGGCGGCCGGGCGGGCTGCGGACCGTCCGCGGCCGAGTCGGCCGTCCTTCCAGGGACACTGCGGAATGCGCCCTCCGGAGTGCGCAGGTGACTCCGTTCGGTGGCCATTGTGTGGCGCGTTCCGTCGCTGTGAGCCGGCGCCGGGCTCCGGCGGACCTGCCTTTGCCGCTCCGGGAGCGTCACCGGAGGGGCGCGGACTGTGTCGGTGAGCGGGGGCGAACAGTGACCGGTGTTGCGCGCCCTGCAGCTGGCGCGGGCGGAACGCCAGGTCACTGATGCCGGTGAGGGCTCACCGTGGGGTGGGGCCACCAGTCGGGTGTCGCCGGGCGCCACGCGGGGGGGCCGGACCGGGACCGCGCGCGAAGCCGGGGTGGCGCGCCGCAACGGACCCGGCTGCCCGGACCCTGGCCGGCGTCGAGCGGCCAGCGATCCGACACGAAGGTGGTGCTTGATCGGGGCTAACTACCTGGTAGGTACGGGACTTCGTACCATTGCCCATGGCTGCAATTCGTGCATGCCAGCGGAGGCGTGATCCGTGCTGGGCGCGATGTGCGGCGGAAGGAACGCCGCCGAGGCGGGGGGCGGTCGCTGCGGCGGAGGCGGCCGCGGATGCGCTCGGTTACCCCATACCGGTCGAAGTGGTCTGGCTTGCTGAGGCGCAGCGGTATCTCGGCGATTTCGGGGAAGCTGCCAGTGAAGTGACAGGACTGTAACTCGGCAGAGCTTTGTCGGAATGCCGGCCAGCTACTTAGGGTGATGATCCCTTTGCGGTCATCTGTTGACGGAACGTGACGTGGGGCGGGCTGTTACTAGCACCAATGAGCTACGAGTGCCCGAAGTGAACTCACCCATCCTGGCCACAGGGTCTAGCTCGTGGACCGATCTAGATCGGGCGACGGGTCCCCTGCATGCCCTGATGGGGCGGTCCTGAGGTCACCGGGCCCCTCCGGGCGGTGCTCGGCCTCGCCGGTGCCGACCGGCAGCGCCCGGATGGGCATCCGCATGCGGTGACCGGTCAGCCCGCGGTGCCGAGGGCGGCCGCCAGCGGGTGCGCGGCCCGGCCGAACGCGGTCATCTGGTCGACCGACCAGGGGCTGAGCGCCCACGGCGCGGCGAGCGCCGCCTGCCGGTAGCTCTCCCACTCGACCCAGCGCCACTCCACGACCTCGGCCGGGTCCGGGTCCGGGTCACCCACCGCCCGGGCCACGTAGACGGGGCACACCTCGTTCTCCACCAGCCCGTCGGCGGCGGTGGCGCGGTAGGCGAAGTCCGGCAGCGCGAGGTGCAGGTCGGTCAGCGCGAGCCGCAACTCCTGCTCCACCCGGCGTTCGACGGCGACGGCGATGTCCTCACCGGGGCGGGGATGTCCGCAGCAGCTGTTGGTCCACACCCCCGGCCAGGTGCGCTTGCCCAGCGCCCGGCGGGTGACGAGTAGCCGGCCGGCCGCGTTGAACAGATAGGAGGAGAAGGCCAGGTGCAGCGGCGTGTCGAGACCGTGCACGGCGAGCCGGGGCGCCGTCCCGCAGGGTCGGCGGTCGGCGTCCAACAGCACGACCTGGTCGTCGACGTCGACGGCGGTACCGGGTCCTTGTGGACTCACGCGTGGGCCTCGCTTTCGGTGGAAGTGGTGAACGCGGCCACCGGGCGTGGGCGCCGGGCGTGGGCGCCGGGCGTCGCGGCCCATGTCGGTGGCCTCACCACTCCATCCTCCCGCCGCCGCGACCAGGCTGCGGCCCGGCCCCGGATCCCGCTGGTCACACCGGCGGCGAACCGGCCCGCGGCAGGGACCGGTCGACGGTGTGGGGGAGCCCGGAAGTGGCGCGCGCCCGCCGCCGACGACCCTGCGGGAAGCCGAGACCCTGCGGGAGGCCGATGACCCTGCCGGTCAGGTGCCGATGAGGCTGGTTCCCGTGCGGATGTCGGCGAGGAGATCCCACTGTTCGTTGCTGAGGACGCCGAGGGCGGCCGGGAAGAGCCCCTCCTGTTCCTTGACGATGTGGCGCCGTAGCAGCGTCAGCATCTCGACGGCCCGGGCGGGCCAGGCCGGGTCGGTGCGGGCGGTGCCGTCGGTGGCGCCCGCGAGCACCGCCTCGATCCGGCGGTGTTCGCCGCGAAGGATGGCGATCTTCTCGGGGAACTCGGCGGCCATCGGGGGGAACAGGCCGCGCTCCTCCACCACGGTGTGCGGGCCGAGAACCGTGGAGATCCGGGAGCAGTAGTCGATGAGCGAATCGACGTCGCCCCGTCGGTAGGCCGCACGCGCCTCGGCCGAAAGCTCGACCAGCTCGTCATGCTCCCGGATCAGGTCCTCGATGGCCGGAGTGGCCGTGCACCAGCAGTATTCAGACACAGTAGGGCCGTCCTCGGGGAGAAGAAGATCGGCTGATTTCCGGCGTCGGGGATCGAGATACGCCGGATCCGTCGCGCGCTTACGGGGACCGGCGCAACCATGCTCCGAGCCGGCTGTGCCGGTTCTGCCGGATGCCCGCAGGCGCGGTCGCGGACGGGAATCGGGCCGATGGGGGCGGGTCCGGGCAGCGTGGATGCCGGCGAGGTCCGCCAGGCGCCCGGCGGCCGGCCGGGACGGGCCGACCGCTTGACCGCGCCGCAACCGGTGACGCGGTCAAGCTCCGGCACTGTCATCTCGCTCCTGCCCCGCCCGGCGGCGCACGGGGCGCGCCGCTGCCGCCATCATCGGCCGGCACGCGCTTGCGCTATATGGACTTTCGTCCCGTTCACGGCCTTACGAACGACTGCGCCGACGGGTCCGGGAGTCGCCGGTATCCACCACCACGGCCGGGGCGCGGAAATCCCGAGCGGAATGCGCGCAGCGCAGCCTGATTGTCCGGACGATTCCCGTCGGCCACAGTCCGAACGTGCTCCCACCGGGCGGGTCAGGACAACGGCACGGTGAGGCAGGCCGCTCGCGCGCCCGCCACCCCGGCGGCGCCGGGGGAGCTGTCCGTGTGGTGCTCGTGGAGAATGATCGAGTGCGCGCCGCCGGCCCGGAAGTCCCATTCGACGCCCGCGAACGCCGATCCCGTCCCGCGGGCGTCGGTGGTGAAGTCCAGCCACACCTCGTTACGCGCGTTGGCGTAGGCCGGGTCCACCGACGGCTGGACGGGGTCGGGGACGTTCTGGTAGTGCGGGCCGGCGGCGGCGCCGGTCGCCCCGCAGGCCTTCTGGTGGACGTGCGCGCCGTACTGGTGATTCGGCATCAGGCCTTGGACGATGAGACCGATCACCGTGCGCTTGCCGCGGACGGCGAGCGCGATCGCCGCCGCGCCCGTCGGCACCAGATGCTCGTCGTAGGTGACGGCCGTGGGCGGCTGCCGAGCGTCCCAGGCGCGGAACACGCCCGGCTCCGCGATGATCCCGCCGCCCGCGGGCGGACTCGGGGATGGCGAGCCGGCGGCCCCGGCCGGCCCCGCGGTGAGCAGGAGCAGCCCGAGCCCTGCCGCGATGATGGACAGACGCCGTCGCATGAAGACCCCTCCGGTGCGGGAGTTCCGGTCGGTGGCGGCAATCGTAGGGCGGACGGCGCCGACTGACCAAGTCAGCCGGATTTCACGCCGGAAATAAGTGCCATCCCGGGCCGCAACATTTTTGGGAAGCCCGTGCGACGCCGCCTCGATCACTCGCCGAAGGATTTCCACTGCCGCGGTCGAATTACATTGCCCGAGAGTAGCGTTCGCCGGCGGCTGCGGTCACGCATCGTTCGCCGAGTGTCGAGATCTGACCGGGCCGGGGAGCGACCGGGCTGGGGAGCACCTTGCCGCCGTCGCGACGTCGTCTCGGCCGGGCCGCGCCACGATCGCCCAGATCACGGGGCGCGTTCCGCTGGCGCCGAGGCAAAGAGGCTGATCGGATGGGGAAGCCGGGCGTCGATCCGGGGACTGGTCGCCAGACGGGGGGTGCCGATGCCGCCGGATTCGCCTCGGTCGGAGCCGGGACAGCGCGGGGGCCTGCTGCCCGCCACCGAGCGGCTGTTGCTGCACCGGGTCGCGGCCGAGCAGGCGGGCGGGCGGGCGCCGTCGCTCGTCGCCGCCGTGGCGCGCGATGGCCGCCCGGTGTGGACGGCCGGGCGGGGCCGCGCCGTCGGACTCGATCCGGCCGGCGGCGGCGCCGGCGCCGACACCCAGTACCGGATCGGTTCGATCACGAAGACCTTCACCGCGGTGCTGGTGATGCGCCTGCGCGACGAGGGACGCCTGGCCCTCGGCGACCCCCTCGACCGGCACCTGCCGGGCACCACTGTCGGGGACCGCACGGTCGCGCAGCTGCTGTCCCACCTCGGCGGCATCGCGGCGGAGACCCCGCCGCCCTGGTGGGAACGGGTGGCGGGGCAGGCCCATCCCACCCTCGCCGACGCGCTCGGCCCGGCCCCGGGCCGGTTCCGCCCGGGACGTCGCCATCACTACTCCAACGTCGGTTTCGCGGTCCTCGGTGCACTCGTCGCCCGGCTGCGCGGGATGAGCTGGGCGCAGGCCCTGCACCGCGAACTGCTGGCGCCGTTGGGGATGTCCCGCACGACCGCGCTGCCCGCCGCGCCCCACGCCCACGGCTTCGCCGTCCACCCGCATGCCGACGTGCTGCTGCCCGAGCCCGCCCACGACGCCGGCGTGCTGGCCCCGGCCGGCCAGCTCTGGTCGACCACCGCGGACCTGGTGCGCTGGTCGGCCGTCCTCGCCGGGCACACCGACGCCGTGCTGTCCGCGGACACCCTCACCGAGATGCGTGAACCGGCTGCCGTCGAGCCGGACAGCGGCGAGTGGCGGCTGGGGGCCGGGCTCGGCGTGCAGCTGCTGCGCGAACCCGGTGGTGTGCTCGTCGGGCACGGCGGTTCGATGCCCGGTTTCGTCGCCGCCCTGTGGGCCCGGCCGGCGGGGACGGCGGCGGTGGCGATGGCGAACGCGACGAGCGGGGTCGCCGTTGTCGACCTCGCCGTCGGCCTGATCGACGCGGTCGACACGGCCGAGCCGCCGCTGCCGGCCGAGTGGGTGCCCGCGCCGGTGGCCGGGCGGGAGCCGCTCGACGTCACCGGCGTCTGGTACTGGGGGCCGGCGCCCTACACGCTGTCACTGCGGCCGGACGGCGGGCTGCTGCTCGCGCCGCTGGGCCGCTCCGGCCGGTGTTCCCGTTTCCGCCCTGGCCCCGCCGGTCGCGGCACCTTCCTCGGCGTCGACGGCTACTTCGCCGGGGAGACCCTCATCGCGCGGCGTCAGCCCGACGGCGGCCTGCGCCACCTCGAACTCGCCTCGTTCGTCTTCACCCGGTCACCGTACGACCCCGCGGACCCGGTCCCCGGTGGCGTCGACGCCGACGGCTGGCGCCCGGCCCCGCACGTGGGTGGCGGGCAGGACTGATCGGCCTACGCCCCGGCGGCGATCGCCTCTGCCTGCCGCGGCCAACGGGCAGTAGTGGTTTTGCGGGGCTGCCACCGGCAAGATGTTACGTAGCGCGTACGGACGTACTCCTACTTGGAGCAACCGCACCGCTGTGCGACCGCCCCACTTCGTCACTGTGCGTAGCCGAGGAGCGATGGCATGCCCTTCTTCGATCCGCTCGAATCCACCTTCTACGGCCACTGCGTCGAGCGACTGCTGACGTCGAAAGACCTTGCGCCGCTGCTGGCCGACGGCATCGTGGAGCTCGGGCCGGGGACGGGCCGCCCGGTCGTCGAGGCGCTGCGCCGATCCGGCTCACGGGTGCCGATCACCGGGTACGAGCTGGACGCCGACTCCGCGCGGATCGCGAGCCGGGCCACGGCCCGGGCGGAGCTGGGAAATTACACCGTCGTCCAGGGCGACTTCTTCGCCGCCACCGACAAACCGGGTGCGCGCCGGCACGGGGACCCCGCGGACGGGCGCAAAGCCGGCGTTGTGGACCTGCCGGTCGGCCCCGGAGGGGGCGCAGCGGTGCGGCGGGCGCGGTGCGCGATCGGCAACCCGCCCTACCTGCCGGCAGTCGCGCGGCCGGTCGGCGCATCCCAGCTGTGGGGCGGCCACGACGGCGCGCACGTCGCGCGGCGCGTGCTGTCCCAGGAGATGGACGTGGTGCTACTCATGATCGCCTCCATCTCCGACCCGGTGGGCCTGGTGCGCCACGCCCGCGCCGCCGGCTACCGGATCGCGGACTGGTCGGTGCGGCCCATCCCGTTCGGCCGGTACTCCCACCAGCCATGGGTCAGCCGCCGGATCGGTGAGCTGGCCCGATCGGGCCGCGCCTTCTTCGGCCCGGAGGGCTACCTGCTCGCGGGGGTCACCTGGGTGCGCGACGCCGCACCGGCCGGTGCGGCCGACGAGCCCGACGATGCCGCTACGGTGCTCCGCCGCATCCTCACCGCGGCGGGCAGCGCCACCAGTCTCGACGAGACCGCGGAGGCCAGCCGGACAGCGGGCGCCCGCCGCCGGGTGCGGATCGCTTCCGGGCTGCATGAGGTGCCGAACCGGCCCGCCTCCCGCCTGTCGGGGAGCGGTTGATGCCCATCGCGACAGGGCCCGGCATCGCGCGGGACGTCGGCGTTGCGCCGGCCGGCGATCGGCCGGCGAGTCCGCCGGGGGCGGAGTACGGCGCCGTGCTGACGCCGGCCGAGCTCGGTCAACCGCGCCTGCCCGAGGCCCGGGGAACGCTGACCGAATTCCTGCTCGACCGGCTGCGGCGGGCGCCCGGCGCGGGCGGTCTCGGGCCGGCTCCGGCTGCGGACGACGACGTGCTGTACGGCGAGGACGGCCCGCTCGCCCTCTACTGCCTTTACGGACTGCACTACCGCGGCTTTGCCGAGGTCGACGACGACTGGGAGTGGGAGCCGTCGCTGCTCGCCGTGCGCCGCCAGCTGGAGACGGCCCTGCTCGCCCGCCTGCGCGACGAGGCCGGCGGTGACGGCGGGGCGGTCGGGGACGTCGAGGCCGCGCTGCGGGAGGTGATCGCGTGCGCCGGCGGCCGTTCCCTGTCGGGGCACCTGGCCACCCTCGGCACGCTCGACCAGTTCCGCGAGTATGCGATGCACCGTTCGCTGCTCCAGCTCATCGAAGCCGATCCGCATACCTGGGCGATCCCGCGCCTGACCGGTGCCCCGAAGGCGGCGCTGGTCGAGATCCAGGCCGACGAGTACGGGCACGGCGTCGAACGCGACATGCACCAGAACCTGTTCGCCGTGACCATGCGTGCCCTGGAGCTCGACGCCCGTCCGGGCGCCTACCTGGACCGGTTGCCCGGGCACGCGTTCGCGACCGTCAACGTGCCGTCGCTGTTCGGCCTGCACCGGCGGCTGCGCGGTGCGCTGGTCGGCCACCTGGCGCTGTTCGAGATGACGTCGGTCGAGCCGATGGGCGCCTACGCGGCGGCGCTGCGCCGGCTCGGACTCGCCGCCGGGGCCCGCCACTTCTTCGAGGTCCACGTTGTCGCCGATGCCCATCACCGGACGGTCGCCGGCCGCGACCTCGCCGCGACCCTCGTCGCCCAGGACCCGGTTCTGGGCGCCGACGTCGTCTTCGGCGCGCTGGCGACGACCGCGGTCGAAGGCCACTGCGCGGAGGCGATCCTCACCGCGTGGGACGAGGGCCTGTCCTCCCTGCGTGGCCAGCCGCCGGCGCCGCGCTGAAGAAGTCGAGCGTGGCGCGTGTCTTGGTCCGTTGCGGACCGGTGAGGTCCAGGCCGTGCCGGCGCAGGATGGTGGACAGCCGTGCGGCGGTTCGCGCGGCTGCCTGCGGCGTGGCGCGGGTCGACAGTTCGAGGAGGCGGGAGCCGTCCGGAAACGTCCATTCTTCGGCCTGAAGCACGCGATTGAAACCCGCCGGGGTGAACCGGTGTCGCGACGCCTCAATCGGTCCGAGGACAGCGAGATCATCGATGTGGCCGGGGCCGGGCAGGTGGGTGGCGAGCAGCCTCGCCTGCTGTTTCGAGAACAGGGCGTGCAGCGGGCTCCGGCGGGCCATCGCGCGCTGCACGTCGTCGGAACCCAGTCGGGTGCGCAGGGCGGCGGAGCAGACATAGGAGCCGGGCATCGCATCCACCTCGACAACAAGCTGCTTCGACTGGCGCAGCCGCGGGGCGACGTTCGCCGGCACGACCGGCCGGAGTTTGACGACGGAGTCGTCCGGTCTGCCCCGGGTGCTGCGGACGCGGACCACCACGCCGCGTCGATGCAGCAACCGGTCCGGGGTGTCCAGGTAGTAGACCCGTTGACGCCGAGGTGCCGCCGAGGCAATCTTGAACACCTCGAACGCCCGCTGATGTGCGGACGTGGGCACGACGAACTTGAGCTCCACCCGATCCACCTGGCGGGTGAGTTTCACCATCGCGTGCAGGTCGTCGTCGGGTAACTGCCAGAATGTCTGCGCCGCGCGCAGCACGGCCGTGCTGCCCGTCGCGGCAGCCATTGCATCACCCTCTCCCGCC
>NZ_JANEZT010000015.1 GCF_025403405.1 Frankia tisae | reverse complement strand
GGGCCGGCCACCGTCATGCGGATCTTCATCGCCGTCTGCGCCGCGCTGCTCGTCGGGGAGACGCTGCTGCTGAGCATCTTCGCGCCGTCGATCGCGCCGCGGGTGACCCAGATCCGGCAGGAGGATCTCGGCCGGGTGCTGCGCGGTTGGGACGCCAACCAGCTCGGCGAGCAGCGCGCCCTGCGCGACGACCTCGCCGCCCGCCAGCGCGCGCTGGATGGCGCCCACGGCCTCGTCACCGGCAAGACCACCGAGGTTAACTGCCAGCTCACCGGGGGCGAGGGCTGTCTGGGCGGCGAGGGACCGGTGTATCGGATCAAGCTGGGCGAGCTCGGCGCCGCGACCGCGGCGGTCACCATCGCGACCCGCCAGCGCGACGCTGCCCAGGCCCGGTTGGACGCCTTCGACCAGTCCCGCGAGACCCGCCGCGCGCACTTCCGCGATCAGCAGGCCACTACCGTCGACGCCGCCGACGACCTGCTGATCCGGGAGAAGGCCTTCTGGCGGCTGACGGTCGCCGACCGATCCGTGCTGCTGTGGCGGACGGTGCTGACCCTGCTACTGCTCGGCATCGATCTCGGCCCGCTGATGTTCAAGCGGACGCTGGAGCAGACGGAGCTGCGGCGCCGGGAGCGGCTCCTCCAGTGGCGGGGAGAGACCGCGGACGAGGTCGACGCCCAGCAGATCGCCCAGACCGCACGTCGCCGCGGTGAGCTCGCCGAGACCCTCGCCGAGGACGCCGCCGGCCGTTATGGCCTGTATGTGCGGCGCCGAGACGAGATCGGCACCTCGCTGCGGGTCGCGGCCGACCTCGCCGACGCCGACGTCGACCGGGAACAGATCCGCATCGACCGGGACAGCCGGATCCGCGACCTGCGCATCCGGTACCGCGTGCCGGACCCGGCGCCGCCGCAGGACCCCGCCGAACCCACCAGCCGTTCCGACCGTCTCGACCGCACCGACCGTCTCGACCGCGGCGCACCGCCCTGAGTCGTCGCACCGCGCGACAACGCCCGGGCACGTGGGGTCAGTCCCGCACGTGCCCGGGCGTCCTGGTGGCCGGATCCCCGGCGACCGGCGTCAGTCGAGTTCGCCTCCGCCCTGGCGTCGGCGGCGCAGCACGATCAGCAGCAGCGCGAGCAGCGCCGCGGCGGCTGCCGCTGCCGAGCCGCTGGTCCTGGGGTTCGCGGCGGCCTTCTGCCGGCCGGCGTTGACCGCCCCGCCCGCCGTGTCACGCACCTGGCTCACCTTCGCCGCGACCTGGGGGTGAGCGTCGAGCTGGCGGTGGACCGTCTGGCTGGCGGAACCGGCGGCGCTGCCGGCGGTCTCCCGGGCTCGCTGCGCCGTCGCCGTGACCTGCGGATGGGCGTCGAGCTGGCGGCGCACCGTCGCCTTGGCCTGGTCCGCGGTCTGGCGAGCCTTCTCGGTGGCGGTGCCCGTCGTCGCGGCCACCTTCGGCCGTACCGATTCGGTCGCTGAGCTCACCCGGCGACGAAGGTCCTGCGCCGTGCGCCCGGCCACCTTCTGCGGGCTGACACGGTCGGAGAGCTCGTCGAGATCGTCGCCGAGTCGCGCGCGGGTCGCTTCGATGTCGGATCGGATCTCATCCGGACTCGTGCTGGTCACTGGCCCACCTGCCCTTTTCTGTCGCGGTCTGCGCCGTTGTCGAGGTCTTGCGTTGTCGGGGTCTTGTGCTGTCGGGGTCCGTGCTGTGCGAGCGATTGCGAGCGAGCCGGGCCTACTTGCGCAGGCTCTGCGCCCACTGGACGTCCTCGCGCAGCGTCTCCACGGTCTGCGTCGGGGCCGGGTGGACCTTACGGACGGTCGAACGACCCTTCAGCGCCAGCACGGCCGCGACGGCGCCGAGGACGACGGTGACGATGAGGGCCGCCCAGCCAAGCGCCATCACCTCACCCAGCCCGAACATGACGGCCAGCAAGGCGAACAGCAGCGCGAAGTACCCGGCGCCGCCGGCGCCCGCGAACATGCCGGCCCCCTTGCCGGCCTTCTTCGCCTCCTCGCGGACCTCGGCCTTCGCGAGGGCGACCTCCTGGCGGAACAGCGTGGAGATGTCCGTGACGACCTCGGAGACGAGGTGCCCGGTCGAACCGCGGCCCGCGGAGTGCCCGTCGCCGTCGTGGCGCGCGGCCGAGGGCAGACCCGCCGAGGGCGGGGCTGCCGCGGCCGACGCGGCCGGGGTGCGCTGCACCTGAGTGGACCCGTCCGGCGCGCTGGCGCCGGCACCGCCAACGTAGGCAGTAGTGTCTTCCGGGTACGGATCGGCAGTGACGTCCGGCTGCTGACGGTATGTGCTCGTCATGGGGTCTCCTCGCGGGTTCTCCTGGCGGGGCGTCCGCGTGGCGGCACCCGTGAAACAACGTGTGGTCTGCGGAATTCCCCACCTTGGGCTGCTTAACCACGCCTCTCGTGGTGCCGGGAACGAATACCCGTTGTGATCCGTTGGGCTATGCCCGCCGGGTGGTCCTCGGCGGTCCCGTCTTCTTGATCGTCTTCGTCGGATTCCGGCCGGTCCCAGGGGCGGCGCACGCCGACGGGGGAGGCCTCCGGATAGGTCTCGGGCGCGGTGGCGCCGGTCGCCTCGCGGGCCGCCTCCGCGTTGAGCAACGCGCCGATGAGCACGACTGTGACGGCGTAGTACAGCCACAGCATGAGGATGACGACGCCGCCGAGGGTGCCGTAGGTCTTGTTGTAGTGGCCGAAGGCGCGCACGTAGAACGAGAACGCCACCGACGCGACGATCAGCGCCACGGTAGCGACGACGGCCCCCGTCGACGCCCACCGCCAGTTCGCCGGCGTGTGGGCCGGGCCGAAGCGGTAGAGGGTGGTGATCGTGCCCAGCAGGAGCAGCGCCAGCACGAGCCACTGCACGACCGTGAGCAGCATCCGCACCGTCGCATCGGACACCTGGTGGGACAGCAGGGAGCCGCCGGCGGTGATGCCGCCGACCACCAGCACCGCGACGACCACGCCGCCGAGGCTCATCGCGACCGCGAGCGCCCGCAGCCGGATCGGCCCGCGCGTCTCCTCCTGCTCGAAGGCCACGGACACGGCCTTGATCAGATTCTGTGTGCCGGAGGAAACCGCCCAGAGCACCCCCGCGAGGCTCAGCAGCAGGCCCAGGCCGAGCCCGGAGTGGTTCGTCGAGACGATGCCGTTCAGCCAGTCCCGCAGCACCGCGCTGGTCGACGGCGCCAGCGAGTCGGACAGGTCGGCGATCTGGTCGCTCACCGTCTGGGGGCTGGCGACCAGGCCGTAGACGGTGAGCACCGCGATGGCGGCAGGAAAGATCGACAGGATCGCCCAGAACGCCACCCCGCTGGCGAGCAGCGGGATCGACAGGATGCCGAGCTGCGACTTCACCCGCTTCGCGACAGCGAGCCAACCCTGGGTGGGGACGGAGGTGGGGCCGTGCTCGGGCGGGTCGACCTCCCGCACCGGTCGGCTGGTCCGGCGCCGGCGGTCGTCGTGGCGATGCCCCAGGAGGGTGGACGGATTCATGGCTATCTCCGCTGCCGTCGTGACATGGCGGCAGATGTACCCGTCCGATCCTGGTCAACCCTCCCGCCGGGGCATCAGCCCCGGCGGAGTCGGTCAGTCGGTGCGTTCCTGAGGGGAGGAGTGCTCCCAGTCGGCGAGGATGGTGCGGATGCCCGTGACCAGCAGCAGCGGCCGGTCGAGCATCACATGGTGACCGGCGAGCGGGATCTCGATGACCGGCGCCACCCGGCCGAGCAGGTTGTACATCTGCACCCCGATGTCCGGTGTCAGCAGGCCGCACTCGGCCCGGAACAGCGCGACCCGGCAGTGCACCTTGCGTAGTACCTCCGGGGAGGGGGTGCGGTTGCCGAACACCTTCGGGTCGAACTTCCAGGTCCAGCCCCCCTGCACCGAGCCGATCGACCCCCGGGCGATGTGATCGATGATGAACGGTAGCGAGCTCGGCTGGTCCGGAACCGTGCGGAAGCGGGCGAGGGCGTCGGTCGCGGTCGGGTAGACCCGCAGCGGCCCGAAGGCGGTGCGGTCGCGGGCGGCCCGCTCCTCCGGGGTGAACTCCTGGACGGGGGAGTCGACGACGACGATGCCGGCGACCCGGTCCGGGTACTCGGCGGCCGTCGTGATCGTGACCCAACCGCCCAGGCTGTGGCCGATGATGATCGGCGGCGAGGCGATCCCGGCATGATCGATGACGGCGATGACCTCCGCCGCCCACATGCTCAGCGTGTAGTCCTCGCGCCGGTCACTGTCGCCGTGCCCGGACAGGTCCAGGGCGACTACCCGGTACTCGCTGGGGATCAGGGGGGCGATGTGGTCCCACCACCCCGCGTGCGCGGCACCGCCGTGGACCAGGACGATCGCCGGCCGTCCGGCCGCACCCCAGCAGCGGTAGCTGATGGTGGCGCCGGCGACCTTGGTCTCGTTCCGCTGCGGTCGGCTGTCGATGGCGGCCTCGAACCAGGCCGGTGCTTCGTCTTCCATCCCAGATCTCTGCCGTTCGGTTCGTGGGCGGGTGGCTTCGGCCGCCGGCCGGACGGCCGGCGACGTGTCCCACCCTGATACAACACCGCTCGCCCGGAGTTCCGGCCCTTCCGGGGCAGGTTGTCGGATTGGCGATGTATCACCTGGCGCGCTGCGACGGGGCTGTGACGCGGGTGTGATCCTCTCCGGTGGCTCGTGGACCGGCGGTAATCAGCCGATGCCCGTCCAGGCATGGCCGAGGTCGTGGGCTCAGCCGGGGGCACCGGTCGGCCCGTCCGGGCCGGGCCGCCGGGGTGGATCCGGCCGGTCAGAACATGAACGTGGAATTAATGATCGCACCTCGGCGGGTATACTCGATGACGCAGTCCTGGATGTCCAGTGGATGCGCGGGTATTACTCCTTCGATGAGATCCTCCTCGCGCAGACCATGCAGCGACAGCCCAAACCGGCAGACGTAGACCTTCCCGCCCTCCCTGATGAAGGTCTCGATCTGATGATTGATGTTGTGCTCACCCGGAAACGCGGAATCGCCAGTGTGCGGAAATCCTCGGGTCGCCATCGTGTTCATCGCGCCGGGTCCGTAGAAATAGAGTACGGACTCGAAGCCCTTGCGTAGGGCGCGGGTGGCCTGCAGTATCGCGAGGAAGCTGACCGACGACTCGTGCGCGATCCCGTGGATGAGGGTTAGGTGGCACTCGCCGTCGCGGGCCTGGTAGTCCGGGAAGATCTTGGTTGAGCCGTATAGCTTGCTACCCGGCGGAAGCGCCGGGTGGGGAACCTCGTTGAGGCTCTGCCGGTCGTTCTCCGTCAGCTCCATCAAAGCTCCTCGATCGGGCCGGGGGCGTGACCATGCGGATCGCCTGTCGCCGGTCTCGCCGAAGTGCCGTCGGTCGTCGCCGACGATAAAACGCGGGACGTAACCGGCCGTCGGCACGCTCCGCGGGGATCCCCTCGCTGCACGGGTTGCAGTCAAGCACCTCGCTGATTCCTGTGTGCGACGAACACCGCGATCCGCAGGAAAGCCTAAGCCTTCTGGTCCCGGTGTGGCCACGGTGGACCGGACGGCATTGCCATCCGCTACAATTGGGTTCTTTCTTTGCACCTATTGCCCGACATTGGGCGTCTTGCGGCTACCGGTCCGCGCCAGCCGGTTCCAGCGACGGTGCGGTGATTGTTCGCCGGGCGGTTCGGCCGCAGCTCGGTGAACGTTCGGCGGCGGCACGGCGTGGGGATCGGCGAGCGCTCGGCGACGCAGCGGCGGACCGGGGATGCTGATGGGGTGCGATATGCCGTGCTTGCCGACCTCCATGGCCGGCCGAAGGCCCTGCGGCGCATCCTCGCCGCCGCCGCGGTGGCGGGGGCCGACGAGATCGTCTGCCTCGGCGACTACCTGGAGGCGAAGGTCCCGCGCCGGCTGCACGATCCCGCGCGGTTCTGGCCGCTGGATCGGGTGGTCGACCCCGACCCGGTGCTGTGGTCGCGACTCGCCGGCATCCGTCGGGTGCTGGGCAACCAGGAGCTGCGCATCCGAGAGCTGCTGCGGCCCGGGCAGGTGCCCCCCGACCTCGCCGTGCTGCTCGACGCACCGGAGCGGGATCGCCTGCACGGCGTCCTGGGCCTGCACGGCCACCAGATTCGTTGGACGACCGGTCGTGCCGAGCCCGCCGGCGGCCCGGTCGAGCCCGCCGGCGGCGCGATCGAACTGGCCGGGGTGGCGGGGCAGAGCCCCGTGGACGGGCGTGACCTGCTGGTGCCGGTCGCCGCCGACGTCCCCCGGGTGCCGGTCGTGGTGGTGGGGCACACTCACCAGGAGGCTGTGTTCGAGATCGTCTGGTCGAGTGCCGCGTCAGGCGGCGATGCGGCGGACGCCCCGGCGACGCGGCTCGCGGGGTCGGCTGCGACCGTCCGGGCGCTCCTCGTCGAGCCAGGCCAGCCGGTACTGGTACACGGCCCGTCACGGGTCGCCCGTCGGCCTGGTGCGAGCCTGCCCGGTACCTCCACGCTGGTGGTCAATGTCGGGCCTGCCCGAGGCAAGCCGTCCCACTGGATGTTGTATGACACGGACCGTGGCGAGATGAGCTTTCAGCGCGCGGTTCGATAGTCAATGGTCCATTGTCCAGCACGTTGTGGTGCCGTATGGCAAGAGTCATATGCTAGTGACTTTGGTCCTGTCGCATCGGACAGATGGGGGTCGTACACTTTCACCAGTCCCGGTGAAGTTCTCCACCTGCGTTCCCCCCGTACGTCAGGTGAGGTGGCTTCGCCGGGACTTCTTGTGTCTGGGTGGCTGCGGAGAGTGCGCATGCCGAAGCTGTCGCTCCACTATCCCGACCTTGGCCGGTGCCGTGCCACCGATCACCCCCACAGGGTGAATCTGAGTCGCTGCACTCCACGCCCCGACGTCGTCGCCCGCGCCCGCGGGCCGCGCCGGCCCGACCCCCCGCGGGTCGCCGCGGCGCTGGCCCGCCCCGCCGATCAGCTTCTCCAGGTGGGCACACTCGACCGGTTGATCCCCGCCGCGTGGTGTCCCCCGCTGCCCCGCCGGTCCGCTCGATCATCCCAGTCCGGACGGGCGCGCTCCGTCTCGACAGGGTGACGGGAGGGTGACCGAATGCCACAGCGGGTATCGGAGGCGCGAGGATGCTCCGTGCACCCGGCGGCGTCCGGCTCGTCGGTGGGGAGGGAGGGGGCACCCACGTTCAATCACTGTCCGCTCGGGAGTGAGCGTCTTCAGCGATACAGATGAACGGTCCGACAGTTGGCGTCGCTTTGCCGACAGGTTCGACTACGTTCGGGCAGATGTGAGATGTTTCGTAGATAACCTGTGTGGGCCGTAGCTGCGCCGTCGACCGGGGTCGATAGCCTGTTTTGGGCATGTACTGACAAAGCTGGGCGTTGCAACCGGACGAGTCGGAGGGGGCGCGGTCGCGTCGGCGGGAGACCGGCGTAATCCGGGGCCGTGGGGTCGCGAGGGTCGCGGCCGCCAGAGATGTTCCGCAGCACGGCGACGCCGTCTCGCGGATGCCCGCGGGCCCGACATCGCGGCAGGGCCGCAGTGCCGGGCGACCGGGGTCCGCGTATCGGCGCGCCACCGTGATGCGGCGCATCCGGAGCAGTGCCCGCTCACACGGATAACTCGGAAGACAGGGGTGAACAGGTGCATGTCCCCGCGGCGCGCATCGTCTTCTCACCGGAGGATCGCGCGGAGATCGCGTCGGCCACGACCGAGATCCTTTCCACCGGTGCGATGACCTTGGGTGCTCATACCGATGAATTCGAGGCGGCATTCGCCGCCGCCCACCGGGCCCCGTTCGCGGTGGCCGTGAGCAGTGGAACGGCCGCGCTGGAGATCATTCTCCGAAGTCTGGGCGTTCAGGGTGCGGACGTCGTCGTCCCCACCAACACATTCGCCGCAACCGCCTTCGCGGTGCTCCGGGCTGGGGCGAACCCGGTCTTCGCGGATGTGAGTCCGGACACTCTCGCGCTGACCGCCCGTGACGTCGAGGCGGCCCTGACCCCCAGCACCCGGGCCGTCATCCTGGTGCACGTCGGCGGCCTGATCCCGCCGGACATCGCTGAACTCGTGGCGTTCTGCGCCCACCGCGGCCTCCTGCTCGTCGAGGACGCGGCGCACGCCCACGGCTGCCGGCACGGCGAGACGTACGCCGGCTCCTTCGGGGCGGCGGGCGCATTCTCGTTCTACCCCACCAAGCTGATCACCAGCGGCGAGGGTGGGATGATCGTCACTGCCGACCCCGCGATCCACGAGGCCGCGCTGATCTACCGCGACCAGGGCAAGGCGGGTTTCCTCGGTAACACCCACATCAAGCAGGGCTATGCCTGGCGCCTCAGCGAGATGCACGCCGTCACCGGCAAGGTGCACCTGCGCCACCTCGACGAGTTCCTGGCGGTCCGCGCCGCCGTGGCCGCCCGCTACGACGCCGCTCTCGACGCCCTCGACGGTGTCGTCCGCCTGCAGGTGCCCGAGGACGACGTCTGCAACTACTACAAGTACATCGTCCTGCCTCGGCCCGGCGTCGACCGGGCGCGGCTGAAGAAGGAGCTCAAGGAACGCCACGGAGTCTCGCTCAGCGGTGAGGTCTACGAGGCGCCGCTGCACCAGCAGCCCGTCTTCAGCGACTACGCGGGCCGCTCGCTGCCGGTCGCGGAGGACCTGTGCGCTCGGCACGTGTGCCTGCCGATCCATTCCGACATGACCGATGCGGAGGCCGACCACGTGGTCACCTCCTTCGCCGCCGCGCTGGCGAGTCTCGACCTGGACGGGTGTGCGTGAGCATGAAGATTGCCGTTACCGGTGGCTCGGGGTTCATCGGCAGCCACGTCGTGGACCGGCTCCTCGACGCCGGCCACGATGTCCTCTCCCTCGACGTCGACTCCCGGCCGAGCGACCCGCGGGCCACCAGCCGGCAGGTCGACGTGCTCGACCTGCCGGGGCTGACCGCGGCGCTGGCCGGGGTCGAGGCGGTTTTCCACGTCGCGGGGATGTCCAACGTCGACTTCGCCTATGCCGATCCGGCGCGTACGGTGCGCCTCAACGTCGAGGGCACCGGCAACGTCTGCGAGGCGGCCCGGCAGGCCGGGGTCGCCCGCGTGCTGTTCGCCAGCACCGTGTGGGTCTACGGCGCGGTCGGGGAGCAGGCAGATCCGGCGCCGCTCACCGAGGACGCCGAGATCACGCTCGGGCGCGCCGGCCACGTCTACACCTCGACGAAGCTCGCCGCCGAGCTGCTGCTGCACAGCTACCAGCAGACCTACGGGCTGCCCTTCACGATCCTGCGCTACGGCATCCCCTACGGCCCCGGCATGCGCGACGAGCTGGTGCTGGCCCGGTTCGTCCACAAGGCGCTCGGCGGGGAGTCACTCACCGTCGCCGGCGACGGGCAGCAGTTCCGTAACTACGTGTTCGTCCGCGACCTCGCAGACGCCCACGTGCAGGCGCTGCGGCCCGAGGCGGAGAACGCCACCATCGCCCTGGAGGGCGCCGAGGCGGTCAGCGTGCTGGAGATGGCGCAGGCAGTGTGCCGCCACTTCCCCGGCACGGCGATCGAGCACGTGCCGGCCCGGCCGGGTGACTTCCGGGGCCGGGAGGTGTCGGCGCAGCGGGCGCTTGACCTGCTGGGCTGGCAGCCGACCACCCCGTTCACGGACGGGGTACGGCAGTACATCGAGTGGTACCTGGCAAACCGGCGGCCCCCGGCACAGGCCGTCCAGCCCGTCGACGACCTAGACGTCTCCGCAGCGTCCTCGGAGTAACCATGGCGCAGATCGGCGGTATCACGGTGAGCGGACCATCCGAAAACGGCGATCCGGCGGCGACCGCCGCCCTCACGACCCGGCCCTCCGCGGAGGGCCGGCCGGCGGGGGCGGTGTCGGCTGCCGGACGTCACGGTGACGACAAGGCGTCCGTCCGCGGCGGACCGGTGATCGACGGTCTCGCGGTGCAGGAGGCCGCGGCTACGGCCCTGCTCGCCGGGGCCGGTGGTGGGCCTGCCCAGACGCGGCCGCGGCCGGGCAGGTCGCCCGACGGCGTCGACGGGTTCGCCGCCGCCGACGCGGCGGACCGCACCGGGGCTGCGGCGGAGCAGGCGTCGACCCGCCGCGGATCGGCGCTGCTGCTGTCCGGCTCGCTGGGCATGGGACACGACGTCATGGCCGAGGCGTGCGGGGCATCGCTGGCCCGGCGCGGGTTCACCGCCCGGACCGCCGACAGCCTGCGCATGCTCGGTGGGCGCAACGGCTCCCGCGGGGAGAAGGTCTTCCGCGGGATGATCGCGGTGCCGGGCCTCTACGACGCCGTGCACTTCTCCCAGATGCGCACCGGCGGGCGGCTGGCCCTGGCGATCGAGCGGGCGTCGAGTCGCTACGTCGTCCCGGCGCTGCGCGAGGAGCTCACCGAACACCCGACCGATCTCGTCATCTCCATCTTCGCCACCGGCGCCGCGGCGACCAGTCGGGTCAAGCCGGAGTTCCCCGGCCTGGTCACCGCGGTGTTCTCCACCGACTGTTGCGTGCACCGGCTGTGGGTGCACGACAACACCGACCTTTACCTGGTCACCTCGCAGACCGCCGCCCGCTACGTGCGGCGGTTCGCGCCCAACGCGCTCGTTTCGGTCGTGCCGACCCCGGTGCGCGAGCCGTTCTACGACCCACCGAGCCAGGAGGAGGCACGCGTGGCGCTCGGCATCCCGGCCGACGCCCCGTGCGTGCTGCTGATGTCCGGCTCCTGGGGGCTCGGGCCACTGGTCGAGGGCGCCGCGGCGATGGCGGCGGCGGGAATCTACGTGCTCGCGGTGGCCGGACGCAACAAGCCGCTGGCAGCGCGGCTGACCGCCCTGTCCGAGCGGCAGCACAAGGTCATCCCGTTCGGCTTCACCGACCGCATCCCGGCGCTGATGGCCGCCAGTGACCTGGTCGTCACCTCCTCCGGGGACACCTGCAGCGAGGCGCGGGTGATCGGCCGGGATCTGCTGCTCATCGACGTCGTGCCAGGGCATGGCCGGGACAATCTGCAGAAGGAGCTCGAGCGCGGGCACGCTGAGGTCACCAACACCGATCCGGTGTCGCTGACCCGCTCCGCGCTTGCCTGCCTCGACCGGGTCAAGCCCCCCTCGGACCGGGTGGCGATCGGGCCGCAGGCGTGGGAGCAGGCATTCGGCTCCGCCCTCGCGCAGATCGGCTTCGGTGCCCACTGGTGAGACGCGTCGGTGGTGAACCCGTGAGCGGGATGGCGCGCGGATGAGCAGGGCGCTGGCACTCGGCCTTCCCACCGCGATGGTGTCGGCCGCCCTCTACGGGGTCGCCCCACTGGTGCAGGCGCGGGCCGCCCGGCGGGAGGAGGAGAGCTCCGGCCTGGGCCTGGGCCTGCTGGCCCGGTTGGTGCTGCGCCCACTGTGGCTGCTCGGGCTCGCCGTCGAGGCAGCTTCGTTCCTGCTGGAGGTCTACGCCCTGTCGGTCGCGCCGGTGGCGATGGTCGCCCCGGTGATGGCCCTCGATATGATCATATTTACATTACTGGCCCAGCGGGTGCTCGGTGAGCGGATCAGCCTGACGGGCTGGCTGGGCGTCGGCTCGATGGTCGCCGGGGTCGGCCTGCTCGCCTACGCCTTCGCCCGGCGCGCCGAGGTTGGCGCCGCGGCCAGCACGGACGTCCTGCTCGCCTTCCTCGTCCTCGGCCTGATCTTCGCGCTGGTGTGCGCGTTCTTCGCGAACGTCGCCGCCGCCCGGCACATGATCGCCGGGGCGGCGTTCGGGTTCGGCGCGGCCGCCGGCGTCTGCTACGCCATCGCCACCCTCGCGACCCGGCAGATCGGCCTGGCGGTCAACGACCGTCGGGAGGGCCAGTCCGCGCTCGCCGACCTGCTCACCACGCCGACGCCGTACGTCCTCGTGCTGTTCTCCGTGCTGGCGCTCGGCCTTCAGCAGCGCGGCCTGCAGGGCCGGGCCGCGGTGATCGCCTTCCCGGTGACGAGTGGCGTGTCCGCCTTCCTGCCGGTGACCCTGGGGCTGACGCTGTTCGGCGAGCCGGCCCCGGACGGTGCCCAGCGGGTGGCGTTCGTCGTCGCGATGGTGATGGTGGCCGCCGGCATCGCCGCCCTCGGGCGTGACCGGATGGCGGCGAATCGTTCCGTGGACGAGTTGGAGGGCGCGGCGCGCCCAGCCGACAGGTCGGATTCCGAGCGGCCGGACTCCGAGCGGCCGGACTCCGACCTCGGACGGCTGCCGCACCACGGCGACGACCCGTGGAATCCGTCGGGCCGGGCAGATGGCGGTCAGAACGCCGCGCTGCGGGAACTCGGCTGATCCGGAGGCGCGCTCGGACCGGGCGACGAATCGTCACCAAGGACGCGGACCGGCACGGTCGTTAACCCTGGCGGCATGCTTCAAAACTTATAGTGACGCCGTATGTGCTTTCGGTGAGATAGTCGAGGTGGCCGGCCGCCCGGGTTCACCCCCCGATCGCCCGGGCGCCCGGCCGCCTTCCGCCCGCGGCCACCCGGCCCGCTCAGGGTAGCCGTGGGACGGGCCGGAGCATCGCGGGATGCAGCACCGGGGCGTCGCCCCGTCGGTACAGCTCCGCGGGCCGCCCTCCGTCCCGAGTGGTGAAACGCCCGGTCGGGACGAGGAAGCCCGCCGTCCCGGTCACCTTGCGGTGGAAGTTGCGGGGGTCCAGCCGCGCGCTCCAGACCAGCTCGTAGATGCGGCGTAGCTCCGCCACCGTGAACTCGGGCTCGCAGAACGCCGTCGCCGCCGCACTGTATTCGATCTTGGATCGGGCGCGCTCGAGCCCGTCCGCGAGGATCGTCGCGTGGTCGAAGGCCAGTCCGGGCCCGTCGTCGGCGGTCGCGACCGGGGCCCAGTAGCTCGCGGCGGCGTCCGTGCCGGCGATCGGCGTGCGCGACTGCGGCGCGAGCGCGAGGAAGGCAACCGTGACGACCCGCCCGCGGGGATCGCGTTGCGGCGCGCCGTAGGTCGCCAGCTGCTCGAGGTGCGCCGGCGGGTGGCGCAGCCCGGTCTCCTCCGCGAGCTCGCGCACGGCCGCCTCGGCGAGATCCTCCCCCGGCCGGACGAAGCCGCCCGGCAGGGCCGGGCGGTCCAGGAAGGGCTCGATGCCGCGGCGCACCAGCAGCACCTGAAGCCGCTCCTTGCGGACCGTCAGCAGGACCAGATCGACGCTGAGCGCGACCGCCACGAGGTCCGGCGGCAGCGCTGCGCCGCCAGCGGGGTGAGCGGTCGTGTCGGGAGACGGCTCCGGCGGAGACTGCATGGGGGAACCATACTCGTCAGGTTGACGAAAACCCTCGTCCCCGTTTATCGTCGATTCGACGATAAAGAGAGGGCGTTCTCATGGCGGACATCAGCAGGGTCCCGTTCCTATGCCACCTGCGGGGCACCCCCACCGCGTACATTCGCCACCAGCGCGGCGCGGCCGCCGCCCACGAGGGCGTCGGCCTGGTCTTCTGGTACCGCCCGCGCACGGCGGTGATCAGCGAGGTGCCGGTCGACGACCGGGAGCTGGCGGTGCTCTTCCACGCGCGGACCGCCGACTTCCAGGACGTCGCGGTGCAGGCCACCGTCACCTACCGGATCGCCGACCCGGTGCTGGCCGCCACCCGCCTCGACTTCGGCATCGACCCCGAGCTCGGCACCTGGCGGGAGAAGCCCCTCGACCAGCTCGCCGGGATGATCAACGAGTTCGCCCAGGAGTACGCCTCGGACCTGCTCGCCCGCACGTCACTCACCACCGCCCTCGCCGAGGGGGTGCCGGTCATCCGGGAGCGGGTGACCGACGGCCTGCGCGGGGACGCCCGCCTGGTCCAGACGGGGGTGAGTGTGGTCGGGGTCCGGGTGGTCGCCGTCCGCCCGGCGCCGGACGTGGAGAAGGCGCTGCGCACGCCCACCCGGGAACAGATCCAGACCGAGGCCGACCGGGCCACCTACGGCCGCCGCGCGCTCGCGGTCGAGCAGGAGCGGCGCATCGCCGAGAACGAGCTGCAAAGCAAGATCGAACTGGCTGTGCGTGCGGAGCGGCTCGTGACCCAGGAAGGCGCCAACGAGCAGCGCCGGATGACCGAGCAGGCGGCGGCGGCCCGCATCGCCGCCGCAGCGGAGGCGGAGCGGGCCGAGACGGCCGCCCGCTCGCAGGCCGAGCGGGTCCGGGTGGAGGCGGCGGCGCGGGCCGAGGCTGTGCGTCTGGTCGGGCAGGCCGAAGCCGAGGCCGAGGCGGCCCGGGTCGCCGCGGTCACCGGCCTGGACACCTCCGCGATGGTCGCGCTCGCCGTGCGCGACCTCGCCGACCATCTGCCCGCGATCGGGGCGCTCACCATCACCCCCGACGTGGTCACCGAGACGGTCGCCCGGTTCGTCCGCGCCGGCACTCCCCGGTGAGCCTCGCCCCGCGCGCGGTGCTTGTGCACCGGCGCACCGAGTACGCCGAGCTGCTCGACCGGCACGGCACCCGCGGCCAGGCCGCGTTCTTCCTGGCCTCCCGCGGGCGGGAGCTTGCCGAGGTGCAGGCCGCCCACGACGCCGCCGCGGCGGCCCGCCAGGCGGCCGCCGCGGCGATCCCGCCGCACTGGCGCCGCGGCGAGGTGGAGCGGACCGATCTCGACCGGTTCCTGTTCGCCTCGGACGACGTGGTCGTCTGCGTCGGGCAGGACGGGCTCGTCGCGAACGTCGCGAAGTACCTCGACGGGCAGCTCGTCCTGGGGATCAACGCCCAACCCGCCCGCACGCCGGGTGTCCTGGTCCGGCACGCCCCGAGCGAGGCCGCCGCCCTGCTGCGCACCGTCGACGGATCGCCGACGGACGCCGCCCGGGGGCTCGGCCGCCTGCTACAGGAGCTGACCATGGTTGAGGCCCGCTCCGACGACGGCCAGCGCATCGTCGCTCTCAACGAGGTCTACGTCGGCGATCCCGGACATCAGACCGCCCGGTACCGGCTGCGGGTGCCCGCCGGCGGGGGCGCCCCGGTGAGCGAGCGGCAGGCGTCGTCCGGGCTGCTGGTCGGCACCGGCACCGGCGCGACGGGGTGGTGCCGGTCGGTCTGGGCGCAGCGGCGCAGCGAGCTTCCGCTGCCGGCGCCGACCGTCGGCGCGCTGGCCTGGTTCGTCCGCGAGGCGTGGCCGTCGCCGGCCACGGGCACCGCTTGCACCGAGGGCAGCCTCACCGGGCCGGCGCGACTTGAGATCCTGGTGGAGGCGGATCGGATGGTCGTGTTCGGAGACGGTATCGAGGCGGATGCAATCGAGCTGTCCTGGGGGCAACAGCTCACCGTCGGCGTGGCCGACCGCCGCCTGCGCCTCGCCTGACACGCGCCGACGCCGGGAATGCCGACGCCGGGAATGAGGTCAGCTGCGACGGCGAGCCCGACGGCCGGGCCGGGAGGTCCAGGGGCGGCCTGGCCGGCGGAGCGCGCCGGTAGCGGACGGGCCGGCCGGCGGCCGGCGCCGCCCGCCTGGCCTGAGCCGGCCCATCACACTCCGAAGCGTTCGAGGGCCTTGCGGACCCGGAGGTTCGCCTGCGCGAAGGAGATCTTCCCGTCCACATACGCCGACAGGGCCGCGCGCCGAACACGTTCGACGCGCTGATCTTTCATCGGGGTGTTGAGCAGGTTGGTCGTGGCGGTGGCCACGGCAATCACCTCCCAGTGGCAGGGGAACAGGATGGTGGGAGTGCGTATCGATCTGGGTCCGCGACGCCCGCAAACCGCCGGTGGCGTCGGGGACGTCGACGCCCGGCGGATCCAGATGCGGACCGACCGTGATCAAGTTCGAGGGAGTGCCCGGCATGCGGGCGGATGTGCCGTCCGCAGCTAGGACGGCGACGGGATGGCGGCCCCGCCGGCCACCGGTCCCGTTTGATGCCGGCCCGCAGCCGGCAGGAGACACGACGCGGCCACGAGGTTCGTGCCCGTACGCGCGGCATGGTGGACCTCGGGACCGAGCACCTGCGGCGACACGGCCACCCCGACCGTGACGTCGCGGCGCCGCATGCGGGTAGCCGTACAGTCAGAAATGATCACAACGACTGCCCTCCTCCGCGTTGGGCGGGCATTCGCAGCCCGCGTGGCCCGTCCAGCGGGCGAAGGTGGCCGAGCGTTGTCCCATGCCGCCACGGCGCCGGGAGCGTCCGGTCCGCCGGCCCACCCTGCGCGATGGGCGGCGCGGACGTCGTGCCCCGGAAATGCCACGACCACAACGGGACGAACACTTGAACAACGAGGACCGACTGAACATCTACAAGAGTGCGCGACCGGGGGGCGTTGCGCAAGAGCCAACCGGCATGTGGTGCGGCCGCCACGGCACCGTCCGAACAGGAACCTCGGCCCGGTCGGGACGGGAACGCCGACGTTGATCGGCTCGTTCCAGCGCCGTGATCGGCGGCTCTTCCCGGCCCTGGCCCGGTCCGGTCGCATCCGGTAGAGGCGTCCGGGTCGGACCAGGGCGATGCCGGGCGCGGCCGGCAGGCTCGAGGCAGGCCGGTTCGCCAGGCCGGGCGTGGGTCAGGCCGGGTGGACCCTGGTCCGGTCGAACTCGCCGTCCCGTGCGCCGGCCAGGAAGGCGTCCCACTCGGCAGCCGAGAAGGCAAGCATGGGGCCGCGCGGGTTCTTCGAGTCACGCACCGCGATGCCCTCGCTCAAGGGGGCGACCTCCACGCACATGCCACCCGCTCCGTTGCTGTAGCTGCTCTTGCGCCAGGCCAGCTCGGAGGGTCCGCCCAGATCGGGCTTCGCAAACCTGGTCATCTTAACTCCTTTGCGACGGATAGTATCATCTGTACAGATTCTTCTGGCCGCAGGGCGGCGGCCAGAAGGTGATTCATCTTCAACTTATAGCGTCGGACTTCGGCAGCACGCTCCAGGTAAAGACTGCCGGCCGCCTCTTCTATATAGACCACTTCGTGGTCTTGCGAGTCGGGGAATCCGAGTATCGAGAATGCGCTGCCCAGGCCGGCATGCGCGCCCACCGAGAACGGGAGGACCTGGATCGTCACATTCGGGAGTTCGGACCGTTTGGCGAGGAATTCGAGCTGGTCGCGCATGACTGCTCGGCCACCGATCTCCCGGCGCAGCACTGCCTCATCCAGGATCACCCACAGCCGGGGATGGTCGGGGGTGGTGAGCCGGCGTTGCCGGTCCATCCGCAGGGCGATCTTGCGCTCGACCTCCTCCTCGCCGATCTCCAGGTCATCGGCCTGGATGACCTGCCGGGCGTAGTCCTCGGTCTGGAGCAGCCCGTGGACGAGCTGGGACTCGTATACCTGGATCGACGCGGCATCGCCCTCCAGACCGATGTAGATCTCGAACCAGGCTGGTACGACGTCGTGGTAGGAGTGCCACCAGCCGTGCCGACGGGACTCCCGGGCCAACGCCATCAGTGCGTCGCGCTGCTCACCCTCCGTGACATCATACAGGTTGAGCAGGTCGGACACGTCGCGCGTGCGTACCGGCACCCGCCCGTTCTCCATCCGGCTGACCTTCGAGACCGAGCAGCGAAGCAGTTGGCAGACCTCGTCGACCGAGACCCCCGCCGTCTCTCGCAGGCGCCGTAACTCGGCGCCCAGCCGCCGCCGCCGCACAGTCGGACCGCCGCTTGTGGCCATCGCTCGTCCTTCGGTCTGCTCGGAGTGATGGGTGCATCCTGCCACTGGATCGCCACTCCTCATACACAGTGCACAGCTCTGGGTAGCGAAACTCTTACAGAAGCTCTTGCAGATGGTCGATGCAGGGGGCATGCTTCGGGTCTTGGCTAACTTTGAGTGGCGAGCTTGACGCTCTGAGTGAAAACTTGATGCAGTGGCGAATCACGGGGAGTAGTTGATGGTGATCGCGCAGGGTCCGCACCATCGATGCGGCGACCATGCCGGTTCGACCGGCCGGGCGGCGTCGGCGCTGCCACACGCCGCCGCCACGGGGTCCGCCGCCACGGTCCCGACAGCCCCGACTGCCCTGATCGCACCGCCCTTCACAACCAGGGCGCGGCCCGCCACCGTGAGGCCCGCGGCCGGTCAGTCGGCGATCGGGTGGCCCACCTCCGCTCGGCATGCCGGCACGCGGGCCGGAGCCGGCGGCCGCCGACCGCCGGCTCCGGGCGGGTGGGCGTCGATCCCCGCCCGGAGCCGGCCAATTCACCGTCGTGGGCCGGGTCGATTCCACGGGCCGGACCGCGCGCCGTGGACTGCTCCACGGGTCTCATTATCCAATACAACTGAAAGGCGTGACAATGGCGACTCGCCGATTCCAGGTCTACGATGGCGATGGCGAACTGGTGGCCACCTTCCGCGAGTGGGAGGCGGCGCACTCCTGGGCGCACCGCCGGGCGACAGAGGCGGGGACCCGAATTCCTGTTCAGGTCGAGGACCGGGTCGAGCGGCGGACCTGGACGATCGAGGCAGATCAATGCCGCCTCACGGTGTGGCGGCGCCACGTGGAGTATGGATACTGCGGCCGGACGGAGGCGCGCCCCGTCGCAGCCGGCCGCAAGCACGTCTACGTCTCCTGAATGGGCCGGGGCGCCGCGATGCCGGGGTGTTTGGCGCGGGCGCCGGCGCCGTTGTCGTGGCCCTCGGGGGCGTGCGCCGGCTGCCGGACGCCTGCGCGTAGCGCCTCGAAGATCGCCACGCCCTGCCCGGCGAGGCCGGTGGCAATCTCACCGATGCCCTCCACGCCGTTGAGCACCGTCACGTTCGCGCCCGCCAGCCCCGATGCCGCCTGCCGGACGATCTCCGGGAGCTGGTCGATGAGCATCCGGTCGAGGGCGACCCGGTTGTGCGATGCGGCCGCCTCCGCCTGAATCCTCATCTTCTCGGCCTCGGCGAGGGCGAGGACACGGACTCGCTCGGCCTCCGCCTCGGCGGGCTTGACGACCTCGGTGATGAGCTGCTGCTGGCGCAACTGAGCCTCCCCTTCGGCCAGCTCGGTTCGCGCCGCGGTCACCGCCACCTCCGCCTGGGCCTTCGCCAGCGGCCCGGCCTGCGAGGCCTCGGCCTGGGCCCGGTCGATCTCCGCCCGGTACTGGGCCTGGACGATGGACGTCTGCCGGGCGTATTCCGCCTGCGCCCGCTGCGAGCGTTGCTCGGCCTCCGCGGCGGCCTGGTTGGCCTCGGCCTGAGCGATCTGCGCCTGGCGCTGGATGGCGGCGTTGTGCGGTGCCGCGATTGCCGTGATGTAGCCGAGTTTGCCGTCGTCGATGGACTGGATCTGTAACGCGTCGATGGTCAACCCGATCCGGGCCATCTCCGCCTTGGACCCGTCGAGCACCTCGGTGGCAAGCTTCTGCCGGTCACGGATGATCTCCTCGACCGTCATCGAACCGATGATCGAACGCAGGTGACCGGAGAAGATCCGTCCCGTCAGTACCGCCATCTGGCCCTGGTCCGACAGGAAGCGCTGGCCGGCGTTGACGATGCTTTCGCTGTCGTTGCCGACCTTGAAAGCGATCACGGCCCGGACGTTGAGTGAGATGCCCTGGTAGGTGACGCATGTTTCCGCGACCTCGGCCTCGCACATCGCCAGCGTCAGGAAGCGCACCTTGCGGAAGAACGGCAAAATGAAGCCGCCGTGACCGGTGATCACTTTGAAAGGCATCCCACCGCGGTTCTTCCCACCTGAGACGAGCATCGCCTGGTCGGGTGCGGGGACTCGGTAACCAAACACGCCGCGAACCTTTCGTCAGAGATCGCCGCCGAAGACGGCGGCAGGATCCAGCCACGGCACTACCTCGACGGTCCGGGGCCCGCGCGTCCCGATGACCAGCACGGACGCGCCCTTGGGCAGCGGAGTGTCGGACAGCGCGAGAAACGTTTCGATTCCGCCGCGGACCCGGACCACCACCTCGCCCGGCCCGGCATCGCCCCGCGTGCCCACGATGAGCGCGCCGAGGTGGCCGATGACGGATGGATCGCCCACCATCCTCGAACCTCCTCCTCGCACGCGGCGGGCGCGGAAGGCTATGGCTATGGCTATGGCTAAACAGTCGTTGCAGGCGAGGAAAGACTACAAGTCGCCGTCCCCAAAATCAGGGTCTCGTCGCTGTCGACTTCTGTATTGACCGGGCGCGGTCCGTCTGTAGCCGGCCGGATCCTGCGCCACCTGCCTCCATCCCTGCTCAGCCTCCATCCCTGCTCAGCCTCCATCGCCTCGGCTGGTCGGACCTGGCGATGGCCGGACCGGCCCGAACCGGCGCTGGTAGGCGGTGGGTGTGAGGCCTGTGTGCCGGCGCAGCGCGACCCGCGGACTCGCGGCGGTCCCGAGGCCACTGGCGCAGGCGACGAGATCGAGGCGACGTTCCCCGCGTTCGAGTAGTCGGCAGGCCAGCGTGACCCGTTCGACGGTCAGCCACGCCAGTGGGGTAAGGCCGAGTTCGGTACGGAACCGGCGGTGCAACGTGGCCGGGCTGGACGAACTGCCGCTGCCCGCCGTCGCGGTGCGCCGCGAATACCAACCGCCGGCTGACCGCGTTCGCGACCTCGGCCCCAGGGCCACGTCGGATGAGGTGCAGCCCGAGGTCGAGCGCGGCGGCGCTGCCCGTGGCCGTGCACACGTCGCCGTCGTCGACGAACAGCACGCCCGGTTCGGGCCGTACCTCGGGGTGGCGGCGAGTGAACAGGTCGGCCCACCGCCAGTGGGGCGTGGCCCGGCGGCCGTCGAGCACGCCCGCGGCGGCGAGGGTGAACGTTCCCGTGCAGAAGCTGACCAGGCGAGCTCCGCGGTCGCCGGCCGCCCGGATCGCGGCCAGCACCGACGGTGGCGGTGCGACGAGCGGATCCGGACGGTTCGGCACGATGACCGTGCCGGCGGCGGACACCGCGTCGAGCCCGGTGGCGCCGGACAAGGTGAACAACCCGCCGTGCATGTGGATCTGCGGCCTGGGTGCGCAGAGCGTGCAGTCGTACCGGGGCCGGTCGAGCTCGGGGCGGCGCAGCCCGAACAGCTCGGTGGCGACGCCCAGCTCGAACGGGTTCGACCCGTCATCCACGATCACCGCGATCCGGTGGGCCGGCGGGCGGTCCGACTGCGAGGATCCATGCGACATGCGCGATTCCTAGCACTCGTACATTCCTTTGCCCGGCGGGAGTATTCACGTATGACCCCAGAGCAAGCCCCCCGGGCCTGACCGTCGTCTCGCATCCGCCGATACCTCCGCGGGCTCCGTGTCCACCGGCCCCGCAAACGCCGTCGCGGAGGCAGCGCCTGCCGAACTTCCGCGAGTGCGGCGGGCGGAACCGATCGATCTTGCTGCCGCGCTCGACAGCTTCGAAGAACTGTGGAGTCCCCGCGTCGCCGCCAGGGTGAACGACTACGACATACGCATCGCCAAAGTCGCTGGCGAGCATGTCTGGCACGCGCACTCCGACACCGACGAGTTCTTTCTCGTGCTTGAGGGCACGCTGTACATCAGCCTGCGCGACGGGCTGGACGGAGGGGAACGGGTCGTCATCCTGAACCGGGGGGAGATCTTCGTCGTGCCGCGGAACATGGAGCACCGTCCCGCATCACCGGCTGGCGCATCGATCCTTCTGGTCGAACCCACCGGCACCCTGTCCGTGGGGGACCGCCACGACCTGCTGCCCGACCACGTCGACGCGACGACGGGGCATGCCCTCGACTGAACCACCATCACGAGCTGTTCGATGCGGGCGGGAGCGAGCCGGTGCCGGGGAGCACGGCGCCGAATTCATACGCGGCGACGACGAGCTGTGCTCGATCGCGTGCTCCGAGCTTGGTCAGCAGTCGGCTGACGTGCGTCTTGACAGTCGTAACGCCGACGAACAGCTGCCGGGCGATCTCGGAGTTCGACAATCCCGCTGCAACCTGGAGGAGTACCTCTCGTTCCCGCTCCGTCAACCGGCTCAGTTCCTCGCCCCGGGCTGTGGGCGGCTGCGGCCGCTGGGCGAACTCGGCGATAAGCCGCCGGGTGATGCTCGGGGTCAGCAGCGCGTCGCCGACGGCCACGATCCTGATCGCGGCCAGGAGGTCCTCCGGGCGGGTGTCCTTGAGGACGAACCCGCTGGCGCCGCCGTGCAGGGCCGCGAAGACGTGCTCGTCCTGATCGAAGGTCGTCACCACGAGGACGCGCGTCGCGGCGGTGTCCGGGTCCGCGACGATGATCCGCATCGCCTCCAAGCCATCCATGATCGGCATTCGGATGTCCATGAGCACGACGTCCGGACGCAGCTGCCTGGCCAACCGCACCGCCTGGGCGCCGGTATCGGCCTCCGCGATCACCGAAAGATCGGAAGCGGACTCGACCAGCACCCGGAAGCCTGCTCGTACCAATGCCTCGTCGTCGGCGATGAGAACCCGGACGGAAGCGTCGGTCGCCGGCATCATCGGCCTGCACCGTGCCCGACGGGGCTCGGTCGAACGGAGGCTGGGGGGAGCGCGGGAGACTGCTGGGCGAGCACGGTGGCGGGTGAGATGGGAAAGCGGACCACGACCGCGAATCCACCTGCTGCCCGCGGGCCCGCAGCGAGCGTGCCGGCGAACAGCTCTGCTCGCTCGCGCATCCCGATCAGGCCTAGCCCGGGGCCTGATCCCCTGTCTGGCTCGGGCCGTCGTGGGGCTGGACCGCGTGGTTCACCGGCTGGGTCGGATCGTGACTGATCGCGGTGGCAATCCTCCGTTACCTCGTCTACCTCGTCGCCGAGGTGGTGCGCTGCGCCGCTCGGTGAGACACGGCCGTCGTCGACGATGCTCACGATCAGTTCCCGCGGCCCATCGTGCACGGTGACCTGTGCCTCGGCGGCGTTGGCATGTCGGACCACGTTCGTCAGAGCTTCTTGGACGATGCGGTATACCGAGGTCTCCAGGACCGGCAGATAGCTGCGAGCGGCGCCTGTACGCCGGTATGACGGGTGGAACCCGCGCCGCCGGAGCCCGGCGACCAGATGGTCGAGGTCTGCGAGCTTCGGTTCGGTGATTCTGGCTGGTTCGTCGGCATCGGCGTGATCGCCCACGCACGCCAACCCGGCGACTCCTGCCGGTCCGTCCGCCGCCACCGGTCGATCCGCCTGGCCCGGGACTTCGGCCGGCTCCGCCTGCGGCGGCGTCGTCTGCATCGCTTCCGATCGACCCGATGGCTCCCGGATCTCCTGACGGGTAGCGCGTAGGACCCGGCGCACCTCATCGAGCGCCGAGCGGCTCGTCGTCTCGATCACGCCCAGTGCCTCGTGCGCCTCGCGCGGGTCCTCGAGTAGCCGGGCAACGCCGGAGCGGACCGCGATCAGACTCAGCGTGTGCGACACGACGTCGTGGACGTCTCGAGCTATCCGCAGCCGTTCTTCGGCGCGGATACGGCGCTCCCGCTCCGTGGCCTCTCGGCGCGCCTCCAGCACCAGGCGGGACCGGTAGCGGCGGCGGGTGCGCAAGGCATCGCCTACCAGCCATGCCGCTGCGGCGACAAGCGCCTGGACCTGATCCTGATCCTGATCGGGATACAGCCGCATGGCGACGGCGGTGGCGACCGATATCGCTACGACGGCCATCGTGCCCGCGGCCACCGACGTCCGCCTGGGGTGGCGGTCGGCGACGGTGAGGACGGCGACGCCGAGCGCTGGTCCGGCGTTGCTGACGAGCGGGGTGAAACGGACTCCTGCGAGCGCGGCCGAGCAGAGGACCGCGGTGACGGTGGCGAGCACTGGCAGCGGCCAGCGCCGGGCCGCGATCAACGGAGCGGCGGCGAGCACCCCGAACAGCAGAACATGGGCGGTTGAGCCGTAGCCGTCGGCCCCCGGCGCGACCGTCGGGGTCAATGCGGCCGGCAAGGTAAACAGGGCAAAAGAAGCGAGAACGATCGCGATATCGACCACGCCGAGGGTGGCGCTTCGGTCGGCCCGGTCGAAGGTGCCGGCGGCCGTGGATCCGACGGATGCGCCCGTGGGCGCGGGCGGTTGGGTTGGGCCGGGCGGTGCCGGCGTGGCGAGCGCCATGGGACATGAGGGTAGACGCCGATGTCGGCCCTCGGCGTCCATCCACAGGATGACGCAGGCTATCCGCCTCAGGTCGGATCGAGCCGCTCCGATCCACCCTCCGAAGGGGCCGGAGGGGGTGCTGTCGACGGACGACAGGCCGGTCCAGAAAAGCGACGGTGATGGGCATGAAGCCGCGTCTATCCACTCGCCGGCGGCGGGCGGCCGCAGGGCTCTCGCCCGTCCTGTCAGCGCTGGCTGTGACCGCTCTCAGCGCAGGCGTCGTCTCCGGCGGCGTCACTTACCACGACCGGTCGCCCGTCCGTGCGGGGCACAGCGCGGGCACCGCCGCCTGGGGCCCGCACCTGATCGTACTGATTCTGGCTGGGGCGCTCACCGCCGGGGCATGGCTGCGCCGCCGCCGGCTTCCGTCCGAGCGGCGTCCCCGTGGCCTGTTGCCCGCGCCGCTCGGCCGGCCCGCGGCGCGGCGGATCGGGCTGACAGCCCGCGCCGTCCGGCATAGCCCGGCGGGGCTCTGGCGGCTGGCTGTGCTCGCCCTCTTGGCCGTGCTGCTGCTCTACCTGTGTTGGCGGGCCGGGGTGCAGATGCTCGGCGGATTGGACCCGAATTTCACGGTGAACGCGTGGGGCGGCCCCAGCTATGCGGGTGCGATGGCCTGCCATTACCTCGATCTCGCCGTCGTCGGCACGGTCGCCGCGGGGCTGCTCGACCAGGCCCTGCTGCCGCTGCCGCTGGCCGAGTAGCCCCTGGTAGAGCGAGGTGGGTGGTACTGTGGGCGCCGTCATAGGTGATCGTCTTGAGGAGGTGGGACCCATTTCCGCAATATCAAGGTGGGCGTACTCCTCCCATGATCGCATTAGGTGCAGTCGGGCCTGGTGATCGGGAGGGCGCCCTTCGGTGTTCCGAAAGGCTTCCCGTGTCGTCATCTCCGTCACCCTCGTCACCCTCTTCCCCGGCGGCCCTTGTCGTCCGCCGGCTGCGTGCCGCGGGTTGCGTCTTCGCCGAGGACGAAGCCCGGTTGCTTGTCGCCGCTGCCCGGACCGCCACCGAGCTCACCGCTATGGTCGATCGCCGGGTCGCCGGCCAGCCTCTGGAGCACATCCTCGGTTGGGCGGAGTTCTGTGGCCTGCGGATCGCGATCGAGGCTGGCGTGTTCGTGCCCCGTCGCCGCACCGAGTTTCTCGTCCAGCAGGCCCTCGAGCAGGCCGGTGCCAGTCCCGTCAGGATCGTGGTCGACCTGTGTTGCGGATCGGGCGCGGTGGCCGCGGCCTTGCTCGCGGCCCTGCCCGGTGCCGAAGTGCACGCCGCCGACATCGAGCCCGCCGCGGTGCGTTGCGCTCGGCGCAACCTGGCCGCCGTCGGCGGCCGGGTGCACGAGGGCGACCTGTTCGCCGCGCTGCCCGGAGAGCTGCGCGGAGGTGTGGATCTCCTGGTGGTCAACGCGCCGTATGTGCCGACCGATGCGATCGGCCTGATGCCACCCGAGGCACGGGAGCACGAGCCCCGGCTGGCTCTCGACGGCGGGACTGACGGTCTCGACGTGCTACGCCGGGTGGTCACAGGGGGGCCGTCGTGGCTGGCACCGGGCGGAAGCCTGTTGTTCGAGACCAGTGCGCGGCAGGCACCCTCGCTCGTGGACGCCCTAGCGGGCGCCGAGCTGTCAGCTCGGATTGAGGTGTCCGACGAGCTGGCAGCCACCGTCGTGATCGCGGCGTTCCCGGGCGGCGATCCGGCGAGCCTGGACCGAGGCGGGCGGTGATCAGCCCGGTGAGGTAGCGCCGGCCGGGCGGGGGACGCGGCCGGCGGGGCCGCGGCCGGCGGTGGACAGCCGGCTGCCGAGCCAGCCGGCGGCGGCGGCGGCCGGCCACAGGCGGGTGGCGGCGTTGCGGGCACGGATGCCGGCCCAGGTGGCGGGAATGAGTAGGTGGGAAGCCTGCTCGACGCCGCGCTGGCGTGGTTCGACCAGGCGGCGATGGCGGGCCTCATAACGGCGCAGGGCCGAGCGATGATCGTCGGAGGTTGCGGCCAGTTCCTCGGCAAGCGCGAACGCCCCGGCCATGGCCAGGGAGGAGCCGTCACCGAACAGGGACACACAGGAGGCGGCGTCGCCGACGAGCGCGATCCGGCCGGCCGACCAGGCCGGCACGTCCACCCGGCTCACCGCGTCGAAGTAGAGGTCCTCGCTTGCCTGCGCCCGTGCCAACAGCTCCGGCATCCGCCAGGATCCGGCCGCGTAGGCGCCGGTGAGCATGGTGCGGTGCTGGTCGATGTCGCGATGGTTGAACTCGGCGAGCTCAGGGCGGCGGAAGGCGAAGAACGCGATCGGCCCGGTAGCCGAGGGGTGCAGGGCGACGACTCGGCCCGGCGTGTTGTGCATGACCACCTCGCGCCGGTGCTCGATCGACCCGTTGAACGGCACCGTGGCAGCGTAGAGGCCCAGATGACGTACGAAGTTCGTATCCGGCCCGAAGGCGAGTCGGCGCACGACCGAATGGAGGCCGTCGGCGCCGATGACCAGGTCGAACCGGCGGGGGCGGCCGTGATCGAAGGTCACGTCGACGCCGTGCTCGTCCTGCGTCAGACCGGCGATGGAGTCGCCGAACACGAACTCGGCGTGCTCCGCGCTCGCCGCCTGCAGGATCGAGGCGAGCGCGCCACGGGGAAGTTCGACGTCGCCGCCGCCGGTCGAGCGCGCGAGCGCGCGCAGGTTGACGCGGCCGACGCTGCGGCCCGCCGTGTCCACGAACCGCATTCCCGTCACGTCGGTGGCGGCGGCCCGCAGCCGGGCGAGCACCCCCATCCGCTCCGCCACCCGGAGGGCCTGGCCGCGCACGTCCACGGGGCTGCCGCTGGTTCGCTGCCACAGCCCGCGCTCGACCACCGTCGGCCGGAAGCCGTGCCACGCCAGCCAGTACGCGAGAGTCGTACCGGCGATGCCGGCACCGGAGACGAGCGCCGTCCGGTTGCCCATGCGTCCTCCGCGGTGTGGGGTCGAGGCCGATCGAACTGTCAGCGTATGACCAATTATGAAATCTGGTCAAAAGTTGAATGCGCGGTGTGATGAACGTTGACCAGCTCTCGAACATGGTCATACGGTCATCGCGTGAGCCTGACAGCCGGCCGGTCCCGGGACCCGTCGCGCGGGCAGGAGCGTGCCGCGCGCATCCTCGACGTCACCGAGGATTTGCTGCTGCGCCACGGGGCGCGTCGGGTGACCGTCGAGGACGTCGCCGCCGGCGCGAACATCGGCAAGGGCACCGTCTACCTGCACTGGGAGACGCGGGAGAAGCTGTTCGCCGCGGTTTTCGACCGGGTGGTGGCCCGGGCGATCGCCGAGCTGCTCGCTGCGGTGCGGGTCCAGCCGAGCACCTGCCTGCCGCACCAGTTCGCCCACGACTACTTCCTCGCTGTTATGCATCGCCCGCTGCTGCGCGGGCTGCTGGTCGCCGACCAGGAGCTGCTCGGCCGGCTGGCCCGCCAGCACGATCCCGCCTGGGACGAACGGCATCATCTGGTTTCCGATCGGTACTTCTGGCTGCTCGCCGAACACGGCGTGCTACGCGCGGAGCTCGGGCCCGACGAGGTCGCCTACGCGTTCCAGGCGACGTTCGAGGGCTTCGTGCGGGCCGAGGGGGAGCTGGTCGACGGCGGGGGCGCGGCGGCGCGGGCCGCCGCCCAACCGGCGGTGGCGAACCTGGAACGGCGGGCGGATCTGCTCGCCCGGACCGTCGAGCTCGCCTTCGAGAGCAACCGCCCGGTCGCGGCCGACGAACTGCGCCTACTCGCCGCCGACGTCGTGGACCTGTTCACCGACCTCGTCGACCGCCGCGGCTTCGCAGACCTGGTCGACCGTGCCGAGCTCGGTACCCCGGCCGCGTCCTGATCACCGGTGGCGGCGCCGCGTCGGCACGCACCGGTCTGCGTTGACCTCGGGGGCGGCCGGCGGGCGGGTCAGGGCAGGACGTCGTAGGTGTAGAGAGCGGAGCTGTCGAGCACGCTGCCCGGAGTATCCGGCTTGCTGGCCGGGGTGAACGGGGAGACCAGCGGGTCGTCGATCCGGTGGCCGAGCAGACTCGCCGGGGCCGTCATGTCCGGCTGGTAGTGGCGGCCGTTGCGCCGCATCCACCCTTCCCAGAGTCGGTCGACGTTGCAGTGATGGACGAAGAACACCGGGTCGTTCGGGGAGGATGCCGGGGCCATGTCCCCGCCGACCCACAGATGGACCTGGTTGTGCAGGCCGGGCCCGGTGAAGCCCTCCAGCCGGTTGCGGAACCCCCGGGACGAGATGTCGAAGGGCGGCCGGTCGTAGTCGGCGAGGGTCGGATCCGCCCGGGTGTCGTAGGCGGTGCGCACGTCGCCGGTGCGAGGAAGCCGCGGCGAACCGAACGGAGCGTTCTGGCCGAACCTGCGGGCGAGGCCACGCTCGGCGACCTGGCGCAGAGCGCCGTTCGAGTTCGTCGCGATCCGGACCCGGAAACTCGTCGGGTCGGCGCGGTCGAAGGCGAACGCGCCGCCGCCCACCGGGCTGCCCTGGCCGCCGAAGCCGTCCGGGGTGTCACGCCACAACGCCGAGGCCGCCGGGCTCGCCACCCCGCCCTGCGCGGGCGGCGTGCCGTCGAGCGCCCAGTCCCAGTAGGGCAGGCCGAAGTCCGGGTCGGCGAGCACGCGCTGCAGGTGCGTCTCAAGCCAGCGGAGCATGACCCGGTGCCAGGGCAGGAACACCGGCCCGCGATGCGCGGCGTTGCGGGTTCCGGCGTCACCGCCCGGCGGCACCGCGGTGTTCATCGCGAGGACGTGCCAGATGACGAACAGGTCGTAGGTGTAGACGGGCCGGGCGCGGCCGGGGATGCCGAACCGGTCCGTGGTCAGCGTGGTGGGTTCGTGCTTGAGCAGCCTGATGCCGCGGATGTAGGCGGCACGTGCGGCGTCGTCGCGGAGGATGTCGCGGCGGACGGTGGCCATCTCACCTTCCTCCCGGCATCTCGTGGTCGTCGTGGGTGTGGCTGCCGTGCCCGCCTTCGTGGCCTTCGTGGTTTTCGGATCCGTCCGCGGGCGGCGTCTGCGGGGAGAACTCGTCCGGGAAGGTGCGGATGAGCACCCGCACCAGGTCCACGAGAGAGGGAAGCTGGTAGGCGGGCAGACCGTGGCAGTGCGCCGAGCCATCCTTGGACAGGCCGATGTGTACGTCCAGCGGCCGTCCGTCTACGGAGATCTCGTAGGTGGTCGTGATGACGACGTGATGGCCGTCGAAGTCGTCCACGCGGACGTTGCGGGCCGGACCGGCGTGATCATGCTCGGGCTGTGGGAGGCCCGCAAGGTAGGTCGCAAGGAACGCCGGTTTGGCGGGTTCGGCGGTGTCCGGTTGCATGAAAGTCCCCCCGAGTGTCGGTCAATGCCTTGATGTGGTCGGAGTATCGACCGTGTGTGAGACATTGGCAACAAAGTGTCGTCTAAATGTCGCGCTGAGGTGGCCGAACCCGGGTGCGCGAGGTCTGATCAGACCTGCCGTTCGCGGCCGGCCGTCGCCGTCGCCGAGCAGGCTTGACGGTTCCCGGCAGGCGGCGGAGCCTCTATTCGCGCCGAATCACGCTCCGCCCGGTCTGGAGGAACCCTGATGTCGCGAACGGTCCTGCTGCCGAACGCCGACCATCCGATCACCATCGGACCGACCCGCGGGCGGGTGGTCGTCCAGATCGACGGGCGCGTCGTCGCCGACTCGCACGACTCCCGCACCCTGCGTGAGGCCAGCTACCCGCCGGTGCAGTACCTCCCGATCGCCGATGTGGACCAGAGCGTGCTGCGCCGCAGCGAGACCACCAGTTACTGTCCGTACAAGGGCGACGCGAGCTACTACAGCGTCGAGATGGCGGACGGCACGACGCTCAGAGACGTCATCTGGACTTACGAGACCCCCTACCCGGCCGTCGCCGACATCGCCGGCCGGGTCGCCTTCTACGCCGACCGCGTGGAGATCACCGTTCCCGCCCACGTCGGCGCGCCCGAGCTCCCGTCCTGACCTGCGGCGAACCGGTCAAGCGCGCCGCGCAGGTGGCGGCCCAGCGTGTCGCTGCCGGTATGGCCGGAGTCGGTGACCGGCACGAGTTGCGCGCCCGGCCAGGCGCGGGCCAGTTCCCAGGCGACGTCGAACGGGCCGCCCAGGTCGTGGCGGCCGTGGATCAGTACCCCCGGGATGCCGGCGAGCCGACCGGCGTCACGCAGCAGCGCGCCCTCGTCGAGCCAGGCCCCGTGCGCGAAGTAGTGCGAGCAGATCCGCACCAGCGCGAGCCGGGCCCGCCGCGGGCGAGCGCCGTACGCGCCCGGCTGCCCGTTCGACTCCAGCGAGATGACCGCGTCCTCCCAGGCGCACCACTGGTCGGCGGCCCGTTGACGCACCGCCGGGTCGGGGTCGGCGAGCAGGCGCGCGTAGCCGGCGACGAGGTCGCCGTCACGATCGGCGGGCGGCAGCGCGTCGCGGAACCGTTCCCACTCGGCGGGGAAGAACCGGGCCACGCCCCGGTAGAGCCAGTCGATGTCGGACCGCCGCGTCATCGTCACCCCGGCGAGGACGATCCCCGACACCCGGAGCGGGTGGCGCTCGGCGTAGGCCAGGGCGAGCGTCGAGCCCCACGATGCGCCGTAGAGCAGCCACTGGTCGATCCCGAGGTGCTCGCGCAGCAGCTCCATGTCCGCCAGCAGATGGTCGGTGGTGTTGTGCTGCAGGTCGGTGGCGTGGTCGCCGGCGTGCGGGGTGCTGCGGCCGCAGCCACGCTGGTCGAACAGGACGACCCGGTATCGCTCCGGGTCGAACCACCGGCGGGCGCCCGGCGAGCAGCCCGAACCCGGCCCGCCGTGGATGACAAGCGCCGGCCTGCCGGCCGGGTTGCCGCAGACCTCCCAGTGGACGAGGTTGCCGTCGCCGACGTCGAGCATCCCCGCGTCGTACGGCTCGATCGGCGGATACTGCGATTCCATCGGCCAATCCTGGCCTACCGGTCGCGCCGAGTACCGGCGGTGGTCGCGGTCCTGATCGTGCGGACCCATGCCTCGTAACGACCGACCGGGAGGAAGCCGAGGGCGGCGTAAAGGGCCCGGGCCATCGGCGTCGACTGCAGGGTCGCGGTCCGCGCCCCGTCCTGTTCGGCGACGGCGAGCACGTGGCGCAGCAGCGCCGTCACCAGGCCGCGCCGTCGCCAGGCCGGGGCCGTCCCGACCGTGTAGATCCCGCAGTCGGGGTGCCGTGCCGGAAGCTCCATTCCCCTGCACACCACCTCCTCGCGGGGCCCCAGCCGCCGCTGCGGCCGAGCTAGAGGTTCTGGCCGCCGGACAGTTCGATGCGGGTGCCGTTGGCCCAGCCGAAACCGTCGGCGAGGATCAGCGGCGCGGCCGCGCCGATGTCCTCGGCCTCGCCCACCCGGCCGAGCGGGATGGCGCTCGCGATCGCCTCGTTGAGCTGGGCGTTGTCCCGGAGCCGGCCGCCGCCGAAGTCGGTGGCGATCGCCCCGGGCACGAGCACGTTGACCCGGATGCCCCGCTCGCCGAGTTCCTTGGCCTGGTACCTGGTCAGGACCTCGATCGCGCCCTTCGCGGCGGCGTAGGCGGAGGTGCCCGGATGGGTGTAGCGGGCCAGGCCGGAGGACACGTTGAGGATGCGCCCGCCGTCGGCCAGCAGCGGTAGCAGCGTCTGGGTCAGGAAGAACGGCGCCTTGACGTGAATCCGGAACAACTCGTCGAACTGCTCCTCGGTCGTCTCCGTGAACGGCGCGTACAGGCCGACTCCGGCGTTGTTGACGAGGTAGTCGATGCGGTCGGCGCCGAGGCCGGCGAGCGTCGTGCGGACGCCGGCGGCGAACCCGGCAAACCCCGCGCTGTCGCCCACGTCGAGCTGCAATGCCGCCGCGGGCACCCCCTGCTCCTCGAGCTCCGCCACGAGCCGATCGGCCTCGTCCTTGCGGCTGTTGTAGGTGCCGATGACGCCCACCCCGGCGCGGGCGAGATGGGTGGCCATGCTGCGCCCGAGGCCGCGGCTCGCGCCGGTGATCAGTGCGATTCTGGTGTCGGACATGATTCCTCCCGTGACACGCCACTGGTGCTCGCCATCCACCCTGACGCCGCCGCCGGCCTTCTACGGCGTCCCGGTCATCCCCGGATCGCGAGTCCGGGGATAGCGGGGCCGCTCGCGGTCATGATGGGGACGTCGGGTGGGCCGTGGGCGCACGGTGCCACGTGGGAGCCGGTCGAGTGGAACCGTGGAGGGACCGCTGTGCAGCGCCAGGAGCTGGGTGTCTTCCTACGCCACCGGCGGGAGCTGCTGCGGCCGTCCGACGTCGGGCTGGTCGCCGGTGGCCGACGGCGGGCCGCGGGGCTCCGGCGCGACGAGGTCGCCGTGCTCGCAGACATGTCGACGGACTACTACGAGCGGATCGAGCAGGGGCGTGGGCCGAGGCCGTCGCCGTCGATGCTCGGCGCGATCGCCCGGGCGTTGCGCCTGACGCTCGACGAGCGCGATCACGTCTATCTGCTGGCCGGCCATGAGGCCCCGCCGCGGCATTCCTCGTTCGGCTACGCCGACGCCGGCCTGATGTGCGTGCTGGACGCACTCGCGCCCACCGTGCCGGCGCTGATCTCCGACGACCTGTCCAACATCGTGGCGCAGAACCCGTTGAACGTCGCGCTGCTCGGTCCGATCGCCCACGCGCAGGGCCGGGCACGCAACGTCCTGTGGCGCTGGTTCACCGACAGCGAGCTCCGTGGGCGATACCTGCCCGACCAGCACGACACGCTCGGCCGCGAGCATGTCGCCGACCTGCGGGTGACGCTGGGCCGGCGGCAGGAGGACGAGGCGGTCCGGGCCCTCGTCGCCGAGCTGTCGGCGGCCAGCGCACAGTTCCGCGAGGTGTGGTCGCGCCAGGAGGTGGCGGTGCGGCGAACCACCCGCAAAGTGTTCATCCATCCGGAGGTCGGCCGGCTCGACCTGGAATGCGACGCCGTGGTCAGCCCGCCGTCCGGGCAGCGGCTGGTCCTGTTCCGCCCGCAGCCCGGCTCCGGTGCGGGCGAACGCCTGGAGATGCTCGCGGTCCTCGGCACCCAGACTTTTACCGAGCCCAGCCGTCCGCGCTGACGGCCGCCGGCCGGCGCGGTCAGACCGGGACGAGGCCGTGCAGCGCCGCCCATCCGCCGACCTCCTCCCGGCGCAGCGCCGTGGCCAGCAGCTCGGGGAACCTGTCCGGGGTGCAGGCGAAGGCCGGCGCGCCGAGCTGCGCGCAGGTTTCCGCGAGTTCGTGGTCGTAGGCGGGGGCGCCGTCGTCGGACAGCGCCAGCAGCACGAGGACGGTGACCCCGGACTCGACCAGCCCCCGCAGCCGGGCGATCAGCGAGGACTGGTCGCCGCCCTCGATGAGATCGCTGATCAGAATGAGGATGGTGTCGGTGGGCCGGCGCACGAGACCGGTGCCGTAACCGACCGCGCGGTCGATGTCGGTGCCGCCGCCGAGCTGAACCCCGAACAGCACGTCGACAGGGTCGTCGAGGGAGTCGGTGAGGTCCACCACGGACGTGTCGAAGACGACCAGCCGGGTGCGCAGCGATTTCATGCTCGCCAGCGACGCGCCGAGCACCCCGGCGTAGACGACCGACGAGGCCATCGAGCCGCTCTGGTCGATGAGCAGGATGACATCGCGCAACGCCGCCACCCGCCGGGCCCGCCGATATCCGATCAGCCGGTCGACGATGACGGTGCGCTGCTCGGGCTGGTAGTTACGCAGGTTCGCGAGGATGGTGCGGTTCCAGTCGACGTCGGGCAGCCGCGGCCTTCGGGTGCGTTTGCCGCGGTTCAGCGCGCCGTGCACCGCCGAGCGCAGCGAGTGCGCCAACCGCCGTTGGATGTCCTCGACGACCTTGCGCACCACGATCCGCGCGGTCTCGCGGGTCCGTTCGGGCAGAGCGGACCGCAGGGACAGCAGCGTGCCGACCAGATGCACGTCGGGTTCGGCCGCGGCGAGCAGCTCGGGTTCCATCAGCAGCCGGGCGAGTCCCAGCCGGTGCACCGCGTCGCGTTGGAGGACCTGCACCACCGGCGAGGGGAAGTAGTCGCGGATGTCACCGAGCCAGCGGGTCACCGCCGGCGCCGATCCACCTAGACCCGCCGAGCGCCGCTGCCCACGGCGTCCGGCTGAGTCGCCGTCGGCGTCGTAGAGCGCCCCCAGCGCGGCGTCGATGTCCGCGTCTCGCTTCGACAGCGCCCGCGCCGCGTCGAACGCGGGTGCCGCCGGCGCCCCGAGGACCAGCCGCCACCGCCGCAGCCGCTCCTCCTCCGTCATCTCGTCGACGGATCGCCCCGACCCCGCACCGTCGACGTTTCTGGTCGTGTGGTCAGGCATGGGAGTATTCCTCTTCCGTGCTGGCAGGCGCGGTGCTGGCAGGACCGAGCAGGGCGGCGAGGACGGGCAGCACGGCCGCGACCCGGTCGAGATCCCAGGCCGGAGCACCACCGGCGGGGACCGCGCCGGTTGGCGGAATGGCCGGGGCCGGGCTCCCGCCCGGGATTGCGGCGTCCGCCGGGTCTGTCGCGACGCCGCCCGGCGGGCCGGTGGTCGGCCGGGGCAGGCCGGAGCGGACCCGTTCGCCGATCAGCCGTCGTTCCGGGCCGGTGAAGATGGCGAACGTCCGCCGTAGTGGCGCCAGCACGACGGTGAAGGCGTCCTCGTCGAGGCCGGCCAACCAGGCGTCGACGAGGGAGAGCATCGCGGGGTCGCGGGCCAGCACCGCACCGGACCGGCCGAGGAAGCCGGCGAGCCAGCGCGCGGCGTCCCCGGGGGCTCCGCCGGCCACGGACAGCGCCCGCGCCAGCCTGGTCGCCGCCGCCGCGGCGGCAAGCACGCCGGCGTCGGACAGGATGCGGGTGCACCGCCCGGCGACCAGCGGGTTGCCGCTGGCGGCGGCGACGCCCACCGCCGCATGCCAGCGGGCGACATGTTCGGGGTCGGCGACGAGTCCGAAGGCGGTGTCCGCCGTGTCGATGGCGGCGATCATCGCCTCCGCGGCGTCATCGTCGAGGCTGACGCAGGCCGGCGGCAGCCCGGCGCAGATGCGGGTCATCAGGCTCGTCGTCAGCCCGACGACCAGGCCGGTGTCGGTGTTGCGCACATCGCCGTAGCGGTGGACCCGGGCCAGCGGGGCCAGCGCCAGCATCAGATGGGCGACGTCACCGGTGGTGGCCGCGCGGTGTTCGAGCGCCGCGCGGACCGCTTCGAGCGCGGTGGGCAGGTCCGCGAGGACCACCTGCTCGAACAGGCGGGTGATCGTGGCCAGGTCGGGCGCCGCCCGGGTGCGCAGGGCGACGACAGTGCCCGCGGCGTCCACGACGGTCGCGCCGTGCCGGGCGGCCGCGACGAGTGCCAGCGCGAACGTCGGCTTCCAGGCGAGCGTCCAGGCCTCCGCGAACGTGCCGGTGCTACGGGCCACGGCCGGGACGCCCCAGTCGACGTCGAGCAGGCGCAGCCGGTGCAGCAGGGCGCTGCGTTCCCGGTCGAGCTCGCGGCGCAGGTCCAGGCGCAGCGATTTCTCCGTCGGGGTGGGGGCGAGCCGCAGCTTCTTCTGCGCACGGGCGACGTCGGCGGCCAGCGGCACGGTCGGCACGTCAGGGCCGACGGCACCGACGACATCACCGACGACGAGCTGCTCGCGGACGACGGCCAGCGGCACCGGGTCACCGGCGCACAGCCCGGCGAGCACCGCGTCGGTCAGCTCGGTCAGCCCCGGGACGGCCCGCTCGCGCACCGCGGCGAGGGCCTCGGCGAGCCGCACCGTCTCCACGACCGAGGCCGTCGAGGCGGGCAGGTCGGCGGCCCGCAGGAGCGCCGCGACACGGGCCACCCAGCGGGCGCCGACCTCGTCGGGCGCGGTCCACAGATGCTGGTACCAGCCCGGTGACGTGACGCCGGCGCCGTAGCCGGAGCCGGCGCTCAGCAGCGCGTGCGTCCACGGCACCCACGTCGTGGCGATGCGCACGGGCCGGACGCCGCGCAGCAGCTCGCGGTCGGCGGCGACGGTGGACCGCCCGGCACGGCCGGTCAGCGCGGGGACGTGCCATGCACCGCAGATCACGGCGATCCGACTGGCGGCGTCGGCGCCGTTGCCGGCGGCGCGGATCTCCAGGCGCATGTGCGCTTCCCGCAGCTCCTCGCGACTCGGCACCCCCCGCGACATGTCCGCGCCGGGCTGGGGTTGATCGGGATCGCGCAGTGCCGCCATGGACTCGGCGACGGCGGCGAACAGCTCCAGTGCCGGGGAAGGGCGCTGCGGTGCATCCGCCGGGGCGGTGGCGAGCCGGCGATGTTCGACGAGGTCCTCCCAGAAGCGTTCCGGGTCGTCGTGGCCGGCGGCGAACGCCAGCCAGCCGAGTGGGTCGGACGCCAGCTCCGGCGCCGTCCCGTCATCGGGCGCCGCTGGTTCGTCGGTGGGGCAGGTCTCGGCGTCACGCCGGCGTAACGCCAGGTCGTGGCCGAAGGGCAGGTCGATGAACCGGGTGGGCACGCCGGTCGCGCGGCCGTGCAGCAGGGCCTGCCACTCGGGGGAGAACTCGGCGAACGGCCAGAAGGCGGCGTCGCGCGGCTCGTCCACGGCGTAGGCGGTCAGCGCCACGGGTGGGGTGAGCGTGCTGAGGTGGGTGAGCGCGCTGTCCCCCTCGGGCGGCCCCTCGACGAGGATGAGGTCCGGATCGAGCTCGGCGAGTGCTGTCCGCACCGCCCGCGCCGACCCGGGGCCGTGATGGCGCACTCCCAGGACGGTGACGGGCATCAGGCGCCGCCGGCGACGCTTGCGTCGTCCTCCAGGTCGCGGCAGGCCCGGTACAGGTCCGACCAGCCCCTGCGGTCCCGGACCACGCCTTCGAGGTACTCCCGCCAGGCCACGGGGTCCGTCGAGGGATCCTTGATCACCGCTCCGATGAGGCCGGCGGCCACGTCCTCGGCGCGTAGCCGCCCGTCACCGAAGTGGGTGGCGAGTGTCATCCCACCGGTGATCACGCTGATCGCCTCGGCGGTGGACAGGGTGGCCGTCGGGGTCTTCAGGGTGGTGCGCCCGTCACCGGTGACACCGGCGCGCAGCTCGCGGAAGATCCGCACGACGCGGCGGACCTCCGCGGCGGCCGGTGGTTCGTCCGGCAGCGCCAGCGTTCGGCCGAGGTCGGCGACCCGCCTGGTGACGATCTCCACCTCGGCGTCCTCGCTGGCGGGCAGCGGCAGCACGACGGTGTTGAACCGCCGGCGCAGCGCCGAGGACATCTCGTTGACGCCACGGTCACGGTCGTTGGCGGTGGCGATCACGGCGAACCCGGCGACGGCCTGCACCTCGCTGGCCAGCTCGGGGACGGGCAGGGTCTTCTCCGACAGCACGGTGATGAGCGCGTCCTGCACCTCGGCGCCCATCCGGGTGAGCTCCTCGACCCGGGCGATCGAGCCGCGGGTCATCGCGCGCATCACCGGTGAGGGCACCAGCGCGTCGGGGGAGGGCCCCTCGGCGATGAGACGGGCGTAGTTCCAGCCGTAGCGGACGGCGTCCTCGGAGGTGCCGGCGGTGCCCTGCACGACGAGCGTCGAGTCGCCGCTGACTGCCGCGGCGAGATGCTCGGACAGCCAGGTCTTGGCCGTGCCGGGGCTGCCGAGCAGCAGCAGCGCCCGGTCGGTGGCGAGGGTGGCCACCGCGACCTCGACGAGGCGCCGGGAGCCGATGTACTTCGGGGAGATGACCGTTCCGTCGTCGAGCACGCCGCCGAGCAGGTAGGTGACGACCGCCCATGGCGACAGCCGCCAGGAGGGCGGGCGTGCCCTCGTGTCGGCGGCGGCGAGCGCGGCGAGCTCGCCGGCGTACACCTGCTCGGCGTGCGGACGCAGCAGCGGCGTACCGCCTGCCGTGGGAACGGTGTCGGGC